>NZ_JBFTLG010000013.1:0-162562 GCF_056396305.1 Arthrobacter sp. 05T420
CGGGTCAGGGCGTGTTCCATCCGGGCCGCGGCGTCCGGGTCGCAGAGCGGCCGGACCCGCTCGAGTGCGACGGCGATGACGGTCGCGGCCCGGGAGGCGACCTCGCCGGCCGCGACGGCCGCGGCGAGCTCCCGGTGCACGGGCGGCACCGGCCGGCCGGCGAGTCCCTCCCGGGGCAGCAGGGACTCGGCGAGGGAGAGCCGGCGCCGTGCCTCCGCGGCGCCGATCCGCAGCCGCGCCCGCAGAAATTCCGCGGTGTTCCGGTATCCGTCATCCAGAACCGACGCCGGCACGGCCGACGCATCAGCCGCCGCCGTCGACCCGGACGCACCAGCCGCGGTCTCGTCAGCCGCCGCCGTGGCGGATGCGGTCGCCGCCGCGGCCGCCGCGGTGGTGCCGGCAAGCCCGGCGGCTCCGGATCCGCCGGTCTGCCAGCCGGCGGGGCTCTCGCGCCAGCCCGTGGTCCACGAGGTGGCCGCCCCAGCGGCAACGCCGGCGCCGGCGGCGGACTGCTTCCTCGTCCGGTCCACGGCCGCGGCCCCGACCAGCTGCAGATACTCCATAATCCGTGAGATCTCCTCCACGCGTCCGGCGAAGTCCGACGCGGCCCGGAATCCCCACGATCCCGCGTCCTCCACCGCCGTCACACTCACCGCCTGCAGCGCAGCCAGCGCGGCAGCAACCCCGTCCAAGCCGGCCGCCGCGTCCACACCGGATTGCCGGACCTGGGCTGCGCCCCGGTCCGTGTCCTCGCAAGCAATGAAATCCCTGACGGCTTCCATGACCTGAATCTACTCAGGGGGTCCGACACTAATAGTGAGCCCTGGTTAGTGAGTACCTGGCAACGACGGCGATACCGCCCCGACCGCGGGTTTGTCGCCAGCAAGATCCGCGGCAAGTCGACTGCGGTGAACGCGGCGGCCACGTAGACGTGAGCTCCTAGGAGCCTGTTTGACGAGTCCCATTACCGTCTTGCCTGCCCACCCGGCCGGTGTGCCCTTCGTGTTCCACTGCAGGCCACCCAGGGTCGCAACTGCGCAACCCTCTGGCTGCCGCAAAGAGTTGGGATGCCCGGCGGGACAAATGCACCTACACTGCTGGAATGCCTATCAATCCGGATACCAAGGACTGGACCTGGGTCCTGTCACGGCCCTGCCCAGAGTGCGGTTTCGATGCCTCCGCTGCGACTCCGGCCACGGCGCCGGGGATGGTCACCAGCATGCTCCCGCGGTGGCGGGCGGCCCTGCGACGGCCGGACGCGGCGGAACGCCCCAATGAGGCCACGTGGTCCGTCCTCGAGTACGGCTGCCACGTCCGGGACGTCTTCACCTTGTTCGATCACCGTCTGTCCCTCATGCTGACCGAAGACGATGCCCGGTTCGATGACTGGGACCAGGACAAAGCGGCGATCGAGAAGGACTACGCTAACGCCGACCCAGCCGAGGTCGCCGCCGAGTTAACCGCCGAGGGCGAGCAGATCGCCGCGTCCTTCGCTCGAGTCCCGGAAGAGGATTGGGACCGCAAGGGGACCCGGAGCAACGGCTCCGTGTTTACTGTCCTGACCTTCGCGCAGTACTTCCTGCACGACGTCGTCCATCACCTCCACGATGTGGACGGCTAGCACCCAGACGGTTCGCCCCCGGACGGCTAGCGCCTGGCCGCAGCCACACAGCTGGCACGCCGGCAAGTCAACGGTCTGCTAAGTAAGGCTGTCCCGGCCGCCTACGGCGCCGCCGGTTGGAGATCCTTGTCCCACGCCATGCTCCGGTTTACCGCTGTATAGCCCATTTTTAGGTAGAGCGCGAGGGCTCCGGTCGGGTTCTCCGAATCGACGTCCAGCGAGGCCACGTCCATGCCCGCGGCGGCGAAGCGGCGCAGGGCATCGGCCAGGAGCACCTGAGCGATGCCCCGGCCGCGGAATTCCCGCCGGACTCCGAGCAGCACCGTGTACCCCTCGCGGAATCCCCGGCTCAGGGCGGCGTCGGCGTCGTGGGTGGCCAGCTGGTAGCCGGCCACCGCGCCGGTGGAACGGTCCAGTACGACGCCGCTCAGGTCCGGCCGGGCCTGCGGGTCATTCACCACAAAGCCCCAGGCCTCCTCGTCGCGGGGTTCGCTGCCCCAGTGGTCCCGGAACGCCGCGTTGTGTGCCAGCCGCACCGGCTCATGCAGGGCCGGTCCAAAAGTCACGAACTCCAGCCCGGAGTCCAGACCGGCCTCGGGCACAGCCTGGTTCAGCGGCCGATGCATCTCGTTGTAATAGCGGACAATGCGAAAGCCGGAGCCGGCGAACAACGCAGCCTGGTGCTGGTGCTGCTGCTCCATGTAGAGCCGCAGCCTGGGGCGCGGGACCGCGGTCCGCGCGCCGCCGGCCTCGTTGGCATTCTCCGCCGCCAGTGCGTCCTCTGCGAAGCGGTCCCTGGTCCGTTGTTCCATCCAGCCCAGCAGCCCGGTGCCGATCCCGCTCCCCTGCCACTCAGGGTCAACGCAGCCGGAGCCGTTCGCCTTGTCACCGTCGCGGTTCTTGGTGATCCGGCCGTACGCCCGGGCAACGCCCTCCGCGTCGAATCCCAGGATGCTGTTCGACGCCACGGGGTTGTTCTTCGAGTCCATGATCTGTTCCAGATCTGCCCGGCGCTCAAACCAGACGGGCTGCTCGACGGCGGCGGTCCGGGCGATCAGACCGGCCCAGACGTCGAGGTCCCGGGGCTCCGCTGCCCGCCAGGAGAGCCGGGGATCGAGTGCGGGCCGGGGCTGGAACTCGCCGTTTTGGTTCATGGCAACAGGCTAATAGGAGGGCTACCCCCGCGCCAGCACGGCCGCCGGCGCCGGCCCCTCGCCCGCGGCGCCCGAGGCAGCCGCGGCGTCCAGGTCAAGTCTGGTGTCCGCGGCGTCGATATCGTTCGGGTTGTGGGTGACAAGGACAACGGTCCGGTCGCGCAGCCCGTCCCGCAGTTCGACGAGCATGAGCCTGCCTGATTCCGCATCGAGGTGCGCCGTAGGTTCGTCGAGCAAGATGACATCGGCCCCGGTCATGAGCGTGCGCGCAACGGCCAAGCGCGTACGCTCCCCGCCGCTGAGGAATGCCCCACCCGGGCCGATCCGGGTGTCCAGTCCGTCCTCAAGCCGGGCCAGCAGCGGACCGAGTCCGACGGCGTCGAGTGCAGCGCGCATCTGCTCGTCGCCTCCGGCCACAGCGGCCTTGCCGGCCCGCGCCGCATCCCCGGACCCGGTCGCGGCAGCGTCCGTGCGGGCGGGTGCGGGTTCCGGCACGGGGTCCTGCTCCGGCCGCGCCAGGAGGAGGTTGCCGCGGATGGTGGAGTCGAACAAGTGTGCCTCCTGCGGGCACCAGGCGGCGCGTCCGCTCAGGTACAGGTGTCCGCTGGCCGCCGGTAGGAACCCAAGGATCGCGGCCAGCAGGGTCGACTTGCCAGAGCCGGAGGCACCGGTGACAGCCACCCAGCGCCCGGGCCCGGCCTCGGCCGTGAGTCCGGTAAAGACGGTGCCGCCGCCCGGCCAGGCAACAGCGAGGTCCACCAGTTCGATCCCTGGCCCGCCGTCGGGCCGTGAGGCCACGGACACCAAGCCTCCGGCAGCGGCGTCGTCGCACTGCGATTCACCATTGGTCCCCGGCTCCAGGACGCCTGCCTCGCTGATCCGCCGCATGACGGCGCGCAACGCCGGGTACTGCCGCACAGCCGTGGTGATCGCCCCGTACGGGTCCACCAGGGCAAGCTGAACAAGGACGACGACGGCGACCGTCGCTGGTTCGACCGCGCCGCTCAGAGCGAGCGGGGCGGCCAGCAATGCGCTGGCCAGGGCGGCTCCGGCGCAGGCCAGGACAGTCAAGGCCTGGCCCAGTCCTTCCGCCCAGGCTGAGCGCTGTGAGGCAGCAGTCGCGGCCCGGTCTGCCCGGCCTATCGCGCCTAGCACGGGGGCGCTCACGCCGTTCGCGTGGAGTTCTGCGCGGGCGTCCAGGGCGGCGGCCACGTGACGGAGCACGCCGGAGCGGAGTCTTTGTTCGGTGCCGGCAGACATGCGGTCGGCGGCCAACGCCAGTGCAGGGGCAACCACAATGCTCAGCAGCGCTGCTACGCCCACAGCGGGCAGCGCCGCGGGAAGCAGCAATCCGGTCCCGCACACTGCGGCCGCGGCGACAGCTAGGGCAGTCACGGGCGGCAGCACGACGCGGGGCAGGAGCTCGCGGACAGTGTCGACGTCGTCCACCACCGTGCCCAGGACGTTGCCGCCCTGCAGCAGCCGGCGCAATGACAGTGCCCGTCGGCTCAGCGACTCCCACAACCGGCCACGGAGCCGGGTCAGTGCGGCAAACACGGCGTCATGCAACAGCAGCCGTTCGGCGTACCGCAGGCACGCCCGGCCGACGCCGAAGAACCGCACGCCGACGATCGCAGTGAGCAGGAAGAGGATGGGCGGCTGCTCGCTGGCGCGGATGATCAGCCAGCCGGACAGCCCGGCGAGGGCGACGGCGAAGAGCGCCGCCAAAGTGCCTACGGCCCCAGCGGCGGCAAACCGACCCATTACAGGGGCCAGCAGGCGACGCAAGTGGGAGGTGACTGAGCCGGCCGAGCCGGCCGAGCCGACTGAGCCCGCTGAGCCCACCAAGCCGGCCGAGCCGACTGAGCCAGCTGAGCCCGCCGAGCCGGCCGAGCCGACGGTCACGGCAGGCGCGGCGCCAGCCTCCGGGCGGCCCGGCGTCGGGATCGGTGTCACGCTCGGGCTCGGCGGCGCGGCACCCGCAACAGAAGGCTGCCGGATTGCCGCGGCTTGGACGTCCACATCTGCCCGGTCAGATGCCGGCCAAGGCGTGACGGCGTCCGAATGTTCGATCCCGTGCCCGCTTCCGCGCGGGGCCACCGCGACGAGTGTGTCGGCAAGCTCACGGGTCTGCAGGTCGTGTGCGACGAGCAGAACAGTGACCTGTCCGCGGAGCCCGGCGAGGGCCCGATTGACCAATGTGGCCGATGCCCGGTCCAAGTGGGCCGTGGGTTCATCCAGGAGCAGCACGCTGGCGCCGGCTTCGATCCGCGCCAGCCCGCGGGCCAGGGCCACCCGCCTCAGCTCCCCCGGGCTCAGCTCGGCCGGGTGCTTGGCGGCCAAGTGCTCCGCGCCCACGGCTGCGAGGCACCGTTGCGCCGCCGCGTCGCTGTCAGCGCTTGCCGACGTGCTGGCCGACGTGCCGCGGGCAGTGCCCGCCGCGGCGTCGCCTGCACCGCCCGCCGCGGCGTCGCCTGCACCGCCGGCCGGAGCACTGTCCGCACCGTAGGTGGGAACGCCGAGGTACAGGCGGATCTCGTCCAGCACCGTGGACGCCACCATGACGGGGTGCTGTGGCACCCACGCGACGTCCGCCGTCGTGAATCCTCCCAGGCGTCCGGACACGACGGTTCCCGTGCCCGCCCCAATGGTCCCCGCTAGGACGCCGAGCACGGTGCTCTTGCCGGCGCCGCTGGCCCCGTCGAGTGCCGTGATCCGGCCGGCGGCGGCGGTGAAGCTCAGTGGGCCGACGGCGGCGTCCGTGCGACCGCCGAACCGAACGGTCAGCCCGTCCACGGTGACCTCAGGCGGGCCACCAGCGGGTCCGGCGGCCGGCGCCGGGGTCAGCGGCGTGGCTCCCGGGTCCGCGAGGACCTCATTGGTTTCGGCGAGCGCTGCCCGGCCGTCGTCGCTGGCGTGGTGCGCGGTGCCAAGCTCGCGGAGCGGCAGGTAGCAGTCGGGAGCCAGAATGAGCGCAAGCAGCCCTGCCTCCAGCGCCATGTCGCCGTGAACCAGGCGGACGCCGATGAACACGGCAACCACCGCCACGGAAATGGTTGAGATGAGTTCCAGGGCCAGGGCGGAGAGGAAGGCCGTGCGCAAAGTCCCCATGGTCCGGGAACGGTATTCCTCGGACATGTCCTCGAGTGCCTGGCGCTGGGCGGCGGCCCGGCCCAGGCCGACGAGCACGGGCAAACCTTTGGCGAGCTCGATCATGTGGCCGGAGAGCCGTGCCAGTGCGGACTGGGCTTCCCTGACGCGTTCCTCTGTGTACCGCCCGATCAGGACCATGAACAGCGGCACCAGCGGCACCGTCAGCACGATCACCACGGCGCTGATCCAGTCGGCGAACAGGATGCGGGCCCCCAGCAGCAGCGGGATGGCCGCACAGTTCACCAGCGCCGGCAGGTACTGGGTGTAGTAGTTGTCCAGGGCATCCAGCCCCCGGGTGGCCAGGACGGCGAGGCCGCCGTCGGCGGGCCCGGACGCGCGCGTTCCGTTCCTAAGTGCCTGCTCGAGAAGTTGACTACGCAATTCCTCCTTCATCCCGAGCGCCGCCCGGCGCGAGGCCACCGTCTGGGCCCACACGGTCAGTGACCGCAGCACGGCCCCGGCCACGCCCAGAACCAGTTGGTCTGCCCATGCGGGGTCATGCGCCGCGAGCCCGGCGAGCATTGATGCCACAGCCTGGGCCATCAGCACCAGGGACAGCGCCTTCAGGGCGGCCAGCAGGCCCAGCAGGTAGAGCGCGGAACGGGTCGCAGGGCCGGAAGGGAACGGTCTCATCAGCGAAGTCAGTCCTTCGGTGCCAGGGCTTTGGCGGCGATCGCGGGAAGGAAGCTGTGCGCCTCCGGGATGTGCGCCGCGCTCACCCGGCGCCGGAATACCCAGTACGTCCAGGCCTGGTAGGCCAGGACCAGCGGCAGCCCGATGCAGGCCACAATGCTCATCAGGCCCAGGGTGTAGTCCGAGGACGAGGCGTTGGAGATTGTCAGGTTGAACGCGGGATTCAGTGTGGACGGAAGCACCACGGGGAAGGCTGCACCGAAGATGGACGCGCTGCCGAGCAGGAGGAACACCCCCAGCGACATGAAGGCACGGCCCTCGGCACCCTTGCGGGCGAAATTCCATGACAGGACTGCCGCGACGACGGCGGCCACGACGGCGGCGATGGTCCAGGCTTCGCCGCTGAGCAGCTGGAGGCTCACCGCCCAGCCGGCCATGGGCAGCAGCAGCACGGGCAGCAACCGGACGAACCAGGCCCGCGCCCGGTGGCGGACTTCGCCGTCGGTCTTCAGCGCCAGGAACCCCAGCCCGTGCAGGAGGGAGAACCCGACGACGGCGAACCCGCCGAGCAGTGCGTAGCCGCTGAACCAGGCGAACGGGCCGCCCTCGCGGTCACCGTTGGCATCCAGCGGCAGTCCCGTGGTGGTCAGGGCCAGTGCCGCGCCGACGCCGAAGGCCGCGACGAACGACCCTGCCGAGATGGCCCAGTCCCAGCGGGCGCGCCACCGGGGGTTGTCCACCTTGCCGCGGTACTCGAAGGCGACGGCACGGAAGATGAGCGCCACGAGGACCAGCAGCAGCGGCAGGTACAGCGCAGAGAACAGGGAGGCGTACCACAGCGGGAAGGCCGCGAACGTGGCGCCGCCGGCGGTCAGGAGCCAAACCTCGTTGCCGTCCCAGACCGGGCCGATCGTGTTGATCAGGACGCGGCGCTCCGTGTTGTCCCGGGCGAATACCTTAAACAGCATCCCGACGCCAAGGTCGAAGCCCTCAAGAAAGAGGTAGCCCGTCCACAACACCGCGATGGCGACGAACCAGATGGTGGGTAGCAGTTCCATGCTGAGAATCCTCTGCGCTTTTCCGTGTGGGGTTGCTGGGTAGGTGGGTTGCTGGGCCGGCGCCTAGTAGGCGAAGGCCAGAACGTCGTCGTCGGGTTTGCCCGGACCGCCCCGCGGGGTTTTGTCCTCGTTCTCGTCGGCGGGGGCGTGCACCAGTTCCGGCATGGCCGAGGCCACGCCACCGCGGATGTACTTGACCAGGAGCTTGACCTCCACCACCAGCAGCACCGCATAGATGCTGGTCAGGACCACGAGGGAGGTCAGGATCTCCCCGGCCGAGACCCCTGGCGAGACGGCCGCGGCCGTGAACATAAACACCTGATCGACTCCGCTGGGGTCCGGATTCGGGGCCACCACGAACGGCTGGCGGCCCATCTCGGTGAAGATCCAGCCCGCGGCGTTGGCCCCGAACGGTGCGAGAATGCCAAACACAGCCAGGCGCATGAGTCCGCGGGAGGCCGGCACGGTTCCCTTGCGGGTGGCCCACAGTGCCAGCAGGGCGGCGAGGGCGGCCACACCGCCGAAGCCGATCATCATCCGGAAGCCCCAGTACGTGACTTCCATGACGGGCACGTACTGGATTTGCTGACCGGCGCGGTCCCCGTAGATGGGGTTGTTCGGCAAAGTGGTGCCGTACTTGGACTGGTACTCGCCCAGCAGGCTGTTGACGCCCTTGACCTCCGTGGTGAAGTCACCCTTGGCCAAGAAGGACAGAATGCCGGGAACCTCGATCACGGCCACGATGTCGTCGCAGTTCTTGGAACCGACGTTGCCGATACTAAGGACCGAGAAGCCGGTGCCGTCGTGGCAGGCGGCCTCGGCGGCGGCCATCTTCATGGGCTGCTGCTCGAACATGAGCTTGCCCTGCAGGTCCCCGGTGACGGCGGTGCCCGCGAAGGAAATCATGGCGACGACGGCGCCGATCCGCAGGGAGCGGATCCAGACGGTGTGGTCGCTGCGGTCCCGGCCCAGGATGCCGGCGGCTTCGCCGGGAATTACCTTGCCGTCGGCCCCGATCGTGTCGATGCCGTCGTGGCGGCGACGCCAGAGGTGGTACCAGGCGATGCCGAGGAGGAAGCCCCCAGCGACGGCGAGGGCACCGAAAAGGGTGTGCGGGACGGCGACGAGCGCGGTGTTGTTGGTGAAGACTGCCCATGCGTCGGTCATGACGGGCCGGCCGTTGACCATTTGGACACCGACAGGGTGCTGCATCCAGCTATTGGCAACAATGATGAAGTAGGCCGAGAAGACGGAGCCAATGACGGCGACCCAAAGGCAGGCCAAGTGGACGCCGGGTTTGAGTTGCTTCCAGCCAAAGATCCACAGGCCCAGGAACGTTGACTCGACGAAGAAGGCCAGGAGCGCTTCCATGGCCAGCGGGGCGCCGAACACATCACCGACAAAGCGGCTGTATTCACTCCAGGCCATGCCGAACTGGAACTCCTGCACGATTCCGGTGGCGACGCCCATGATGAAGTTGATCAGGAAGAGCTTGCCCCAGAACTTGGTCATGCGCAGATATTCCGGCTTGCCAGTGCGGTACCAGAACGTCTGGATCACAGCCACCACCAGCCCGAGGCCGATCGTGAGCGGCACCATCATGAAGTGGTAGACCGTCGTGATACCGAATTGCCAGCGTGCGATTTCCAAGGCGTCCAAGGCAGTCCCTACTTTTGGCTAGGCTCGAGCAACTTCTACGCGGCGTAGAAGTGTGTCTTCTACAGAGTGTAGAACACATCGGCGCTTCCCTGTAACTCAGGCTCCCACGGCGCGTCACGGCCCGCAATGGCCGAACGGCCCCAGCTCAGGGCCCCGAAGCGGCAGCCCGACACGCCGAAAGGCCGTGTTCTACTTCATGTAGAAAGAATGCGCAAAACGCGGTAAATTTGTAACTGAAGTGTTCACATACACCGCACCGGCAGGCACCAGCTTTTTCCCAGCACGACGCCGGCGCGGCAGTCATAGAAGGATGTACGCAATGGCAAGTCTCGGTGAACTGGAACGGGCAGTGATGGATCTGCTCTGGGCAGGCCAAGAAGCTGCGACGGCCAACACGTTGCGGGACCTCCTCGCACAGAGCACCCATCCCCAGGACGGTACCGCTGGGCACGTGGGCAAGGACCTCGCCGTCACCACCGTGCTGACCGTACTCTCGCGCCTAGAGCGCAAGGGCCTTGTGGAACGCGAACGCGGCACCCGCCCGCACCGCTACCAGGCCGTCTCGAGCCGCGCGGACCACACTGCGGAGCTCATGCACGAGGTCCTCGGCTCCGCCCCGGACCGCGAGGCAGTCTTGGCCCGGTTCATTGGTTCCGTCACGGACAACGAAGCAGAAACCCTGCGCAAGCTTTTGGGCCACAGCTAGCGCCCGATGTTCTGGACCTCATATTTTCTGGCGGTCCTGGCGATAGCATTGGCGTGGCCGGTGCCTATCCTCCTCTCCCGTGCCCAGTGGCCGGCCCGCTCCCCCTTCACGGCAATGCTGCTGTGGCAGGCGATCGCCCTCGCCGGCGGCCTGTCCATGATCGGCGCCATGCTGGTCTATGGGCTCGAGCCGGTCGGGGACAACCTGGTATCCGGCCTGCGGGCCCTGGCAGGGATGGTCTTCAACAATGCCCCCACCACTGAGCTGGGCTTTTGGCACATCTTTGCGCTCTCGACCGCCGCCCTGCTGACGGCGCACCTCGTTTTCACCCTGCTGCTGACTTACTACAAGATCCAGCGCCAGCGCCGGCGCCACCGCGAACTGCTGGACCTTCTGGCCTCACCGTCCTCCGACGGCCCGCGGACCATGGTCCTGAACGTGGACTCGCCCGTGGCGTACTGCCTGCCCGGCGGCGCACGGTCCGTGACAGTTCTCTCCGACGGGCTCATGGCCGCCCTGGAGCCCGACGAGCTCCGCGCTGTGCTGATTCACGAGAACGCGCACCTTAGCCAGCGCCACCACCTGCTGCTGTGGGCATTCGCAGCGTGGCGCCAAGCCCTGCCGTGGCTACCCACCACCCGGCTCGCGCAGGAATCGGTCAACTCCCTGATCGAAATGCTGGCCGACGACGTCGCGCTCAAGACGGAGACCAAGGCGACTCTGATCAAGGCGATTGCCATCGTGGCCAGCGGCTCCCCGGCCGCCCCGGCGGCACGCCTGGCGTTCGGCGAGCCCGGCCTATCGGACGTCGACCCCAGCCAGCCCGGCGCCACCGGGGGCACGGGTTCGGCGGGTACCACGGCGTCCCGCGTCAGCCGACTGCTCTCGCCCCGGCCGCCGCTGGCGGAACCGCTGCGGGCCGCCGTCCTAGCCTGCTGCGCGCTGCTGCTGGCCGTGCCGACGGCCTTGTTGCTCGTCCCGGGCCTCCTCGGCTAGGGCCGGGTCCCTGCCGACCGGCGGGACGTCAGGCGTCGATGCGCTCCCGGTCCAGGTTTGCGGCGCCTGCGATGATGAAGTCCTTGCGCGGCGCCACGTCCGAGCCCATGAGGAGGTCGAAGGTCTCTTCGGCCTGCTTGGCGTTCTCGATCCCGACCTTGCGGAGGGTCCGGTGACGCGGGTCCATGGTGGTTTCGGCCAGCTGCTCTGCGTCCATCTCACCCAGGCCCTTGTAGCGCTGGATCGGTTCCTTGTAGCGCTTGCCCTCTTTGGCGAGCCGCGCCAGCAGGACGTGGAGCTCGGCCTCGGAGTAGGTGTAGATCATCTCGTTGGCCTTCTGGCCGGCGTTGACCACCTCTACCCGGTGCAGCGGCGGGACGGCGGCGAAGACGCGTCCCTCGTCGATCATCGGGCGCATGTAGCGGAAGAAGAGCGTCAGGAGCAGGGTCCGGATGTGGGCGCCGTCGACGTCGGCGTCGGTCATCAGGATCACTTTGCCGTACCGGGCGGCGTTGATGTCGAACGTGCGGCCGGAGCCGGCTCCCACCACCTGGATCAGGGCCGCGCACTCGGCGTTGGAGAGCATGTCCCCCACTGAGGCCTTCTGGACGTTGAGGATCTTGCCGCGGATCGGCAGGAGCGCCTGGAAGTCGGAGGACCTCGCCAGCTTGGCGGTTCCGAGTGCGGAGTCACCTTCCACGATGAATAGTTCGGAGCGTCCGACGTCGTCCGTGCGGCAGTCGGCGAGCTTGGTGGGCATGGAGGACGTTTCCAGCGCGTTCTTCCGGCGCTGGGTTTCCTTGTGAACCCGCGCCGAAATGCGGGACTTCATCTCGCTGACGATTTTTTCCAGCAGCAGCGCGGACTGCGCCTTATCGTTGCGGTTTGCGGACGTCAGCTTGGCGCTGATCTCCTGTTCCACCACCTTGGCCACGATGGCCCGCACCGCCGACGTGCCCAGGATTTCCTTGGTCTGGCCCTCGAACTGCGGTTCGGCCAGCCGCACCGTCAGGACTGCGGTCAGGCCGGCGAAGATGTCGTCTTTTTCGATCTTGTCGTTGCCGGCCTTGAGCTTGCGGGCGTTGGTCTCCACGGCCTTGCGGAACGTCTTGAGCAGGGCCTGCTCGAAGCCGGACTGGTGGGTGCCGCCCTTGGGCGTGGAAATGATGTTGACGAAGGTGCGGACCGTACTGTCGTAGCCGATCCCCCAGCGCAGCGCGACGTCGACCTCACAGTCGCGCTCGACCTCCGCGAGCTGACTGTGGCCCTTTTCGTCGATGACGGGGACGGTTTCCTTGAATTTTCCGGCACCGTGGAGCCGCCAGATGTCCGTCACGGCCGGGTCCGCGGCGAGGAAGTCGACAAACTCGGAGATGCCCCCGTCGTGGTGGAAGACCTCCTCATGAGGGCCGGATTCGCCGGGAGTGCCGGCAACCCTGCGTTCATCCCGGACCGTGAGCTTCAGTCCGGGGACCAGGAACGAGGTCTGGCGGGCACGTGCGGCGAGGTCATCGTAGGAGAATTTGGCGTCGGGGGTGAAGATCTGCCGGTCCGCCCAGTAGCGGATCCGGGTTCCGGTCACGCCGCGCTTGGCCTTCCCAACGACGTCCAGCACGGAGCCGTCGATGAAGGGTTCGAAGAGCGTCGCGGGGTCCGGCTTGGTGCCCGGATCCTTGAACCGGCCAGGCTCCCCCCGGCGGAAGGACATCTTGTAGGTCTTGCCGCCGCGGTCCACTTCGACGTCCAGGCGTGCCGAGAGCGCGTTGACCACGGAGGCACCCACGCCGTGCAGGCCGCCGGAAGCGGTGTAGGACCCGCCACCGAACTTTCCACCGGCGTGCAGTTTGGTGAAAACCACCTCGACGCCGGTCAGCCCGGTTTTCGGTTCGACGTCCACCGGAACGCCACGGCCGTCGTCGTGGATCTCCACCGAATTGTCCGCATGCAGGATGATCTTGATGTCGTGGCCGAACCCCGCCAGGGCCTCGTCGACGGAGTTGTCGATGATTTCCCAGAGGCAGTGCATGAGTCCCCGGGAGTCCGTGGAGCCGATGTACATGCCCGGGCGCTTACGGACGGCCTCGAGGCCCTCCAGCACAGAGAGGTGCCGGGCGGTGTAATCAGAACTGGGTGCCACGGGTCGTGAACTCCTTAAAGGATCGGGGCCGCCCCCGCTGCGTGCGCAGGCGGGCAGTCACAGAATTTGACGCTCTTCCTAGGTTAGTCGGACTCGCGGCCATCGACGGTTTGCCACTCCCCGCAGGGACTCTCCGGCCAGTCGCCGTTATTGAGACGTGATACGCGGACAGCGAAAGTTGGCCATCCGTTCCATGGTTTGGCCACGAATGCTGGTTATATGGGTATACCGATCTACTAAGGAGGCCGAACATGACAACAGCAGTTGCGGACCGCACACTGACCGCCGCAGACCGGTGCGATCGTTGCGGAGCACAGGCATATGTCCGAGTTGTTCTCGGTGCCTCCGGCGGTGAGCTTCTTTTCTGCGGCCACCACGCACGCGCCGTAGAGCCGACACTCAAGCCGCTCAGCTCAGACTGGCATGACGAGACTGACCGCCTTCACCAGAAGGCCCCGGTTCCGGTCGACTAGACCGCAACGCCGGTTTCGCTTTGGCGCCTTACAGGGTGCCGGGCGACTTGAGACCACTGCATCAGGGTCCCTCCATATCGGAGGGGCCCTGATTCGTTAAGGGATGTTTTTCCGTGGGCCACCTGCGCGAAGCAGCGTGGCGGAACTAGGAGCACCTGCGGCATTAACTGCAACGCGGGGCCACTTCCTGCCCGTTCCTCCGGTGAGGACGGGCGGGAGGTGACCCCGCGTTGCTGCGAACTTCGCCTGGCCTGTGGGCGCTTAGTCCAGGTAGTCGCGCAGGACCTGTGAGCGCGACGGGTGCCGCAGCTTGGACATGGTCTTGGATTCGATCTGCCGGATGCGCTCGCGCGTCACGCCGTAGACCTTGCCGATTTCGTCTAAAGTCTTCGGCTGACCGTCGGTGAGGCCGAACCGCATTGCGACTACACCGGCTTCACGCTCGGACAACGTGTCCAGCACCGAGTGCAGCTGTTCCTGCAGCAGGGTGAAGCTCACGGCATCTGCGGGAACCACAGCTTCGGAGTCCTCGATGAGGTCGCCGAACTCGGAGTCGCCGTCCTCGCCAAGCGGGGTGTGCAGCGAGATGGGCTCGCGGCCGTACTTCTGGACCTCCACGACCTTTTCCGGAGTCATGTCCAGCTCGAGGGCCAGCTCCTCCGGCGTGGGTTCGCGGCCGAGGTCCTGCAGCATCTGGCGCTGGACGCGGGCCAGCTTGTTGATGACTTCCACCATGTGCACCGGGATGCGGATGGTGCGGGCCTGGTCGGCCATGGCCCGGGTGATCGCCTGGCGGATCCACCAGGTGGCGTAGGTGGAGAACTTGAAGCCCTTGGTGTAGTCGAACTTCTCGACCGCACGGATCAGGCCCAGGTTGCCTTCCTGGATCAGGTCCAGGAACAGCATGCCGCGGCCGGTGTAGCGCTTGGCCAGCGAGACGACGAGGCGGAGGTTGGCCTCCAGCAGGTGGTTCTTGGCACGCTTGCCGTCGTGGATGACGAACTCGAGCTCACGCTTGAGCTTCGGATCCATGGTGCCGTCGTCGGCGGCGATTTTCTCCTCGGCGAAGAGCCCGGCCTCGATGCGGAGGGCCAGGTCCACTTCCTGCTCGGCGTTCAGCAGGGCGACCTTGCCGATCTGCTTCAGGTAGTCCTTGACGGGGTCGGCGGTAGCGCCGGCGGACATGACCTGCTGCACGGGGGCGTCGTCGTCGTCGGCATCGGAGTACACGAAGCCGGTGCCGGTGGTGGCCGCGGCCTTGCCGGCGACTTCTTCGCCTTCTACTTCGTCGCCGAGCTCGGCGGCGTCGGGTGTGATGTCGTCGAGATCTTCTTCGTTGTCGGCGTCATCGTCAGAGGTACTGGCTGAGCCGGCGGCTTCTGCCGCGGCTTTGGCGCCGGGCTTAGGCCCGCGCTTCTTGGGCTCAGGCTTGGCGACTCCGGTTGCGGTGTCGCCACCCTCGGCGGAAGCGGCGTCCTTGACAGCCTTGTTGGCTGCGCGCGTGGCGGCGCGCTTGGCGTTGGTCGCCGCCTTCTTCTCCTCAGGGGACAATTCGGCCTGGTCGGCGGGTTCCTTCTTCGCGGAAGACGGGGTCACTGAAAACCTTTCTAGCTGCGGTCTGCGGAATCACCATACGGGCAACACCACTATGACCCTGTCAAGTCCGTGTTCAACATCAGGTGCAACCACGACCAGCAGAGCCACTAAGTAGAACTGCTGGAATGGCCTTAATGTTCCCTGTTTCCAGGGAACATTTAGGGCACTTGATACACGGACCCAACCGGGTCGCGGCAACCATTGTCTCACGGTTTTTTCCCTGAGTGCCTTTCGGGACGCCGGGTCCACCAATTGCCGCAGCTTCCGCGCCTCGTCAGTCACTCATGCGGCGTCAGGCGCAAATTTCTGCCAGGCGGCCTCACGCCTGGCGGCCCAGCCGCAAAGGGTACCGCGCCGGCCAAGCTCTGCCAGCAGTTCGGCGAGCCTGTACCCCGGGTGCTCCTGCAAGGCCTGCCGGTACAGGGCGTCGGCGTAGGAGCCGCGGCCACGGCACCATTCGATCCAGCCGCGTGCTGTCAAGGCGGCCGCGGTTGACTCGCCGTCGCCCAGAGCGCCGAGCCGCACCAAGACCCGCTCGAGCCCGACCATCATGGCCCAATCCGGGACCGATGGCGCCAGTCCGAGCAAGACTTCCCCGTAACCGGGGACCGCTTCGACAACCGGCGCGGCGCCGGCAGCGAACACGCCGACGGCCGGCGTCTCCGGCAGCGGCGTTCCCCTGACCGACGGGAAACGAGAAGCCGGACCGGACAAGCGATCGGGCAGGCGATCGGAAGAGCCATCCGCTGTACGGCCAGCTGCGCGGCCGGATGTGCGGCCGGCTGTGCGACCGGAAATTGGCCCTGACAGTGGACGAGGCGTCGGTCTGAGACCTGAGCCGGACATGGAGCCGGACATGGAGCCGGTCAAGGCGCCGGGACCGGCCTCTGTGTCGAACATGCCGAAGTCCTCGGCGCCGAATTCGGCCGCGGTTCGTCCGGCTGCCGCCATGACGAGCACAGCGTCCCGCCATGACGGAATGCACAGACTGGCCCGGAGGTAGCCGGCCAGTTCGGGTGAGAGCTGAAGTGGCAGGACCGCGGTCCTGGGATCGGAGCTATTGAGATCGGTTTTACGGGGACCGAGGTTCCCTGCTGGGCGGTTCCCTGTGTCGGGCGTCCCGGCGGGGTGTTTCCCGGCTTCGGGCGCCCCGGCGGGGTGGTTCCCGGCGTCGGGCGTCCCCGCGGGGTGGATCCCTGCTGCGTGGTTGCCGGCGTCGGGCGCCCCGGCATCCGGGGCGCTGGCCCGAGGAGCCTGGCTGCTCGGGGCGCCCGGTGCGAGGCCAGACGGATGCTCGAAGCCAGTGGCGGCCTGCATGGCCATCGTCCAAACATCGAGGACCTGGTCAAATTGGGCCCGGTCCCGCCGACGCGGGGCGAATTGCTCCGCCCAGCCGCACTCGGCCGCGCGGACGGCGGGGTCCACAGGAAGCGGCGCCGGATTGGCCCCTTGCGCGCCGGGGACGGCGCCGACGCTGCTGCCGCGGTAAACCATCTCGGCGTTGAGCCTGCTGTTCCTGATCTCCTCGATCGGCCGGCCGGGTGTCCCGCAGCACTCCGGATCATCGCAGTACGCGTTGCGCCAGAACTCAGCGCCGATCATCCAAGCATCCCTCAAGGGCAATCCGGCTGCCTCGAGGGCAAGCTCGAGTTCCTTGAGCAGGGCGGCCCACGCTTGGCCGCCGCGGCGGCTGTCCGCATCGGCGTCGGTGAAAAAGGCCAGCAACGAACCGTCGGCCGCTTCGTCCGCCTGCAGGTAGGCCACGACATTGCGTGCGAAGTCCGCTAGCGGATCCCTCCGGCCGGAGCCGGAGCCGCGCTTGGGGACTGCCCTCCCGCGCCCGCCGGCACCGGAGCCCCCGCCGCCGCCGCTCGCTCCCCCACCGACGGCACCACCGGCCCCGTGTGCGGCGCCGCCGCCTCCGGGCACGGGGAGGTCCACCCGCAGCGTGGCTCCGAGCCGCTTGCCTTGCAGGGTCATGGCCACGAGGCTGTTTTCCGGCCAGTAGCCGAGGGAGTGCGGGATGAAGCCCAGGATGTCTTCGGGGCCAGTGATTCTCAAGTGATCGGGAGCTGTCATGAACCCAGCTTCGCGGCGGCCGCGTCCCCGCGGCAGTCCCAGACTGCGCTATGTGGATAACCGCGTGCGGACCAACATGTCTCCTAGGCCCACAGTGAGCCAGTTCCGCCGATCGAAGCACACCCAATCAGGCGACACGGGCACGACGGGCCGGGGCCCTGCCACCCGCGAATACTGACAGGAATCCGCACTGTTGAAGTGCCAATGCCGACTATTTTGCGGTTCCCTTCAACGCTGCCACGTTGGCGTCGGCCATCCGGCGAATCTCTTTGACCTTTGCGATCTGTGGTGCCAGTTCCTGCATGCGGGTTGTCAGGTACTTGTCGAGGACCTTGTCCAGGGCGGCGTGGAAGCCGGTCCTCTCTCGGCAGACCGCGTCGGTCACAGCGATTCTGAACTCTTCCTGGCCGCCTGCGGCTTTTCCTGCCTTTGCTGCCTGCTGCGGGTTCGCAAAGGAGGCGTAGGGGGTTTCCCTCATGCAGGCCGCCCAGGCAGTGACGGCGTTGTCGATTCCTGAGTCGCCGGATGCGGACAGGCTGGCCGGGAAGAACCAGTTATAGGCGATGCCGGTGGCGAGCATGTAGTTTTCGGCGCTGCCATAGATCTGTGTCATGGCTTCGCCGCGGCATCCCCCGGAGGTCGTTCCCATCCCGTCGACGGTGGTCATTGGCGCGGCGTGCCCGGGCCCGCTAAGGGCATGGGTGAAGTCCGGGTCGGCGAAGAGTTTGCCGTCTGTGGACCCTGGGGCTGGCTCGTGGGGTCCTTGCGAACCGGTGCTGGCGTAGCCGCTGGCTTTGGCAGCCTCGACCGTGAGCCGTTTGAAACCGATGGCCCCGTTGAGGTCCAGCGTGGTCGCGGAGCCGGGCGGCGTGTAATCGAAGCCGGCATTGGCCATGCAGAGCCGGACAGCCTCCTGCATCCCTTTTTCGGCAATCGGATCCGCTGAGGCGTAAGCCTCGGCCTGCCGGACGATCCCTGGCACCGGCTCCGGCGATGCGGTAACCGACGCTGCCGGGATCGTGGCCGCGACCAGCGCGGTGCCGGTGCCGAGGATCAGGACGGCAGCGCCGAAGAACTTCTTTTTCATGGTGGCTCCTTCGGTTGTTTTGGGCAGTGCAGTGGCTGGCCTTCGCTGTGCGCGAAGGCCCCGGCGGGTGGACGGTGGGGCTAGTTCAGTACGTTGTTTTCGTAGGCGAAGGCGACCAGCTGGATGCGGTTCTTCAGCTTGAGTTTGGACAGGATGCTGCCCACATGGGACTTCACTGTGGCCTCGCTGAGTACGAGTGACGCGGCGATCTCGGCATTACCAAGCCCTTTGGCGGTCAGCCGGAACACGTCGCGTTCCCGCCCGGACAGCTCTGCCAGGACGGCGTCGTTCCCGGCCGAGGGCGTGGTGTAGTCGCGGAGCAGTTCGTTTGTAATGGCGGGCGCGATCACCGAATGGCCCGAGTGGACCGTTCGGATCGCGGCCAGCAGGAAGTCGGGCGTGGTGTCTTTGGTCAGGAAGCCTGCGGCGCCGGCCTGGATGGCCCGGACAACGGCTTCGTCGTGCTGGATGGTGGTCAGAACGATGATCTTGGTGGTAGTCCGACGGGGCGCTTCCAGGATCGTCCTCGTGGCCGTGATTCCGTCCATGACAGGCATCCGAATGTCCATCAAGAGCACATCGGGGCACGTCTCCTGCACGAGTTCCACGGCGGCTGCCCCGTTGACCGCTTCGCCGACAAGATCCATATCCGCCTGGCTTCGCAGGATCATCTTGAGTCCCGCACTGAACAGCGGCTGGTCATCGGCCAGGGCAATCCGAATCGGTGCAGTAGTCATGGCTTTGCTCCTGCCAAGATTCGGGGGCTGGGACTGCTCGGGTCCGCTGCTGCTTGCTGGCCGGGATCTGCCAACGGAAGGAACGCCAGCACTTCGAAAGTCTC
This sequence comes from Arthrobacter sp. 05T420, assembly GCF_056396305.1. Lineage (NCBI taxonomy): Bacteria > Bacillati > Actinomycetota > Actinomycetes > Micrococcales > Micrococcaceae > Arthrobacter > Arthrobacter sp. 05T420. Next base: position 19,194 of record NZ_JBFTLG010000013.1, read on the forward strand.
ATCGCCCTGGATAGTTTCGATCCAGCCGCCCGCGGCTGCGGCGCGGGCTTTCATTCCTGCGATCCCGCGACCCGGTGGGGTGGTCTCCGGCCTCGCGGCGCGGCTGGTGACGAGCGACGAGCGGATCCGGAGTTCAAGGGACGAGTCTTTCCAGACCACGTGCAGGCGCACGCCCCGGCTCCGGTCCCCGTGTTTGAAGGCATTTGTCAGGCACTCCTGCCCCAACCGGTAGACCGTTAGGTGCTGCGTGCGGGTCATGTCCTGTGGGTCGCCTGTCGTTTCTATCTGGACCGGCATGCCGCTGGAGTTCAACCTTTCCGCAAGAATCGCCAGGTCCTCAGCCTGGTGCGCCGGTTGGTCGCTGACGTCAGTGGAGAAGCCTTCGATCAGCCGCCGCGTTTCGACCAGTGCGGTCCTGGCTGATTCGGCGATGACCCTGGACGCTCCCTCGACAGATTCCGGCTCCACGCGGTGGATGAGGCGTATTCCGTCGGCCTGCGCCACGATGACCGTCAACGAATGTGCCAGGACATCATGCAGCTCCCCGGCGATTCTGTTGCGCTCCTGCTCGACAGCAAGTTCCGTCGCCGTTTCACGCAGTCGGGTTTCCGCCGCGAGCTGCGCCCTGCGGCTCCTCGAGGCGGTGTCTACCGCCACACCGACCGCCCAGGCGGCGAGGTTCAAGGCGGCGAACGCCCCGAAGATCAGAAAAGCGTAGGTGAGGGTTCGCAGTAGTCCCCTCCCGTATATCTGGCTGGCGAAGATGACGTTGATCCAGGTCCGGTCGGCGAACCAGTTGACCGTGATGATACCGGCAAATAAAACAGCGGCCATGGGTGCCATCCACCGGTTCCGGGTTTTCCAACCTCTCACTGCGAAGAAGATGACAACCGGGACGGCGGCGTAGCTCAGCACGCCGGACAGAAAGACCATTGGGAAGACCTTGAGGCCCTGCAGGGCCAGGGCGACGAACACCAGCCCCAGGGCTGCCGCCGGCAGGACCTCCGCCACGGCGACACCCGTGAGGAGTGCCAGCAGCAGGGCGCTGTTCTGGTCGAAATGGCGCTCCTCCAGGACAACGAGCGTCCCCATCAGCAGCGCGGCCGTAGCCGGTGCTGCCAGGAGCCTCACTGGCTGGATCGTTTTGAACATGCCTTCACCCTAAGCGGGCTTCCACACCACCAAGGCTGATTCCGGGTGAGTTCCACCCGGATGATGAACAACTTCACTCTTACGGATGATCAGTCCGCCACGACGGACGTGGGGAGGCAACTAGGCTTCGACAGCTTCCGCGGGTTTCGTGCGGCCCCTCAGATCGACTCGCCCTGGCCTGCAAAACAAGAGATCAGGGAGTGCGGCGGCGCTCCGCGACCAGCCTGCGCTGCGCAGCGAGGGCCTTGAGCAGCGGCGGAACCATGACCCCTTGGGCCGCCATCTGGCGCCGGACTTTCCGCCGGGTCACCATGATGCCGCAGGCTCCCCCGGCAAGCAGCAGGAACTGCACGCTCAGCGCCACCCGGAACGAATCCAGGCCGTAGAGCTCCCCCTGGGAGAACCCGCTGGCGTGCAGGAGGTCAAGCACCAGCCCAATCAGGTAGATGGAGACCAGTGCGGCAATGAAGCCGCCCACGTTGACAATCCCGGTGGCGGTGCCCAGCCGGTGCGCCGGGTTGAAGGTCCGGGCGAAGTCGAAGCCAATCATGGAGCCGGGACCGCCGACGGCCAGCGTCACCACGAGGGCAGCCAGGAGCCAGAGCGGCGAGCGTCCCGGCAACAGCAGCACCGCTGCCCACGCGGCGGCGGTGCACCCCGAAATCAGCAGCACCATGGTGGAGCGCCGCAGCGGATGCCGGGCAACAAATCTGCCCATCAAAGGTCCGGCGGCAATTGCGGCGGCCACGTACAGCGCCATGAGGGCCGAGACGGTGCCGCGATCCAGCCCCTGTGCGGAAATCAGGAACGGGTAGCCCCACGTCATGGCAAAGACCGTGCCGCTGAACTGGACGGTGAAGTGGCTCCAGAGTCCGAGCCGGGTGCCGGGCTGCCGCCAGGCGTGCGCCAGCGAAATGCCGGTGGCGCGTAGCCCCTGGGAGGGCGAGGGAGGCGGGTGCCCGGGCGGCAGGTCCTGCAGCAGGAGGAGGACCAGCACGACGGCGAGGCCCGACATCGCGGCGAGTGTCAGGAAAGCAGGAGTCCACCCCGCGGAGTGCAGGATCATCGCGAACGGCACCACGCTGAACAGCTGGCCCAGCTGCCCGGACATGCCCGTGAGCTGGGTCAGCAGCGGCACACGCCCCGACGCGAACCAGAGCGGGATTAGCCGGATCACGGAGATAAACGTCATGGCGTCCCCGGCGCCTACCAGTACACGTCCTAGGACTCCGCCGGGGATGTTGTCGGCAAACGCCAACTGAAGCTGGCCGAGTCCCATCAGGACACCGCCGCCGGCCAGCATGGCGCGGGAGCCGAACCGGTCCACGAGGACGCCTACGGGAATCTGCAGCGCGGCATAGACCAGCAGCTGCAGCACGGTGAAAAAGGAGATCTGGGCCGCGCTGGCGTGGAAGCGTTCCGTTGCCTCCAGGCCGACCACGCCGAAGGAGGTGCGCTGGCTGACCGCCACGAGATAGGCAAAGATCCCGACGATCCAGATCAGCCAGGCGCGGGGAGAGGTCACTCTCCCATTATGCCCGGTTCATGATAAATAGTATTTATTGGCCGGGTTCTTTACGGGCCAGGTACGCCTCGACGGCAGCACCAAGGGCATCGGCGTTGGGAAGTTGGTCGTTCTCATCTGCCAGCAGCGACCTCCGGACCGTCCCCTCGGCTTTTTCGTCGTACCGGGCCTCCAGCCGCGAAACCACCTGCTGGACCTCCTCGGAGGCCTCGATCTGTTCGGCAATCTGCCGGCCCACCTCGCGTCCTGCCTCGCGCAGGCGGTCGGCCGGCAGCATAAGGGACGTCGCCGCTCCCAAGTACTCCAGACCGGCCACTGCGGCCGTGGGGTACTCAGCTTCGGCCAGGTAGTGCGGCACATGGATCACATAGCCGGCGACGTTCCGGCCGGCCTCCGTCAGGCGCAGCTCCAGGATGTGTCCCACCGCGGCCGGGACCTCCACTGTGGGCTTCCACACCGAGATTCCCTCGATCAGCTCCGGCCGGTTGCCGTGCACCGTTACACCGACAGGCCGGGTGTGGGGCACGGGCATCGGGATCGAATGGATCCAGGTGACGAGGTTGACGTCAAGGTCCTCGACGAGGCCGACGACGGCGCGTGCGAAGCGCTCCCACTGCAGGTCCGGCTCGAACCCGGCAAGGAGCAGGAACGGGCTGCCCAGCCCGTCGACCAGCCGGTAGAGGGCCAGGCTTGGGGCCTGGTAGTCCTGCAGGTGGTCCTCGACAAAGCTGATCTGCGGGCGACGGGAGCGGTAGTCGATCAGCTGGTCGGCGTCGAACTCCGCGATCATCTGGGCATCGAGCGTGTCCAGCAGTTCAGCGGTGATCTGCCGGACCACGTGGCCGGCGTCGGCGAAACCGGTGAACCCCATGACGAGGTTGAGTCCGCGCAGTTCGGGGCTGGAGAACAGCGCGGCATCACGGATGTAGAGCGACTGGGGATCCAGCAAAGAGCCGGAAATCCGTTCAATCACGGCGTGTTCCTTTCACGATGGCGGCGGTGGGAGAAGCGGGGTGCGGTCCGTCGTCGGGACGGTGCCCAGCAGAACCCGAGCAATCAGGCAGATCCTGCCGGCCAGTCCCATGAGGCACTCACCGCACGGCAGCGCCGCTATCAATACAACGCCTCGGGGCCCGGGCTAATTCCTGCCCGGGGTGTGCTCCAGCTCTCATTCGATTCAATTTCCGCACTGCCGAGAGACTACGATCGGACATGGCCCCAGGGCCTGTAGTGCAGACACCGGGTTGCGTCCCAGACCGACGGCGCCCCCGGGATCCCTGGCAGGGCGCCAAACATGCAGTTCCTGCCGAATATCACCGAGAACCATCACAGAGAATTGAGGACTGTCCTCGTGGTCAAGAATAGTGAAGTCAAACTTAGTGCAGTCGCAGGGGATTTGAGGAAATCCCCCAGCGATGCCCTCGTCATCGGCGTCGGACAGGGCCCCGACGGCCCCGTTTTGCTCGACAATCCGTTGACGGCCAAGGCCGCGGAGGCCCTGGCGGAATCACTGAGCGTTCTTGGCATTACCGGCGCGCCGGACCAGGCCCACCGGTTGCCCGGCCTGCCCGAGACTGGGGCCACCGTCCTGCTCCTCGCCGGCGTCGGCAAGCTGCCGGCGAAAAAAATCTCAGTGACGCAGCCGCTGTCCGAGGAGGCACTGCGCCGCGCCGCCGGCTCGGCCGTCCGCCAGCTGGCCGGCGTCACCACAGTCACTATGGCACTTCCGACGACGACCCTGGCCGAGGTCGCGGCCGTCGCCGAGGGCGCCGCGATGGGCGCCTATTCCTACACCGAGTTCCGGACCTCCAAGGACGGGCTCAAGGATCCGGTGAAGAACGTCGTCATCCGCACCGACTTCGCCACGGACAAGGCGCTCCAGCCGGTCCTGCAGCGGGCGTCCCTGATCGGCACGGCCGTGAACGCGACCCGCACCCTGGTGAACCAGCCGCCGAGCCACCTCTACCCCGAGTCCTTCGCCGACGCCGCCAGGGATCTGGCCAAGGGCCTGCCTGTCAAGGTGACGGTCTGGGACGAGAAGCGCCTTGAGAAGGAGGGCTTCGGCGGCATCCTCGGCGTCGGCAAGGGCTCCACCCGGCAGCCCCGCCTCGTGAAGGTCGAGTACGCCCCGGCCAAGGCCACGGCCAAAATCGCCCTCGTGGGCAAGGGCATCACCTTTGACACCGGCGGCATCTCCATCAAGCCGGCCCTGGGCATGGGCGACATGAAGTCCGACATGGCGGGCGCCGCCGTCGTCCTGAACACCGTCCTGGCCCTGGCGGGCCTCGGACTGCCCGTCAAGGCGACCGCATGGCTCTGCATCGCCGAGAACATGCCCTCCGGCGCTGCCCAGCGCCCGGCCGACGTCCTGACGATGTTCGGCGGCAAGACCGTCGAGGTCCTCAACACGGACGCCGAGGGCCGCCTGGTCATGGCCGACGGCATCGTCGCCGCCAGCCAGGAATTCCCGGACGCCATCATTGACGTCGCGACGCTGACCGGCGCCCAGCTGATCGCCCTGGGCGACCGCACCGCCGGGGTGATGGGCTCCGACTCACTCACCGGCGCCATCAAGACCGCCGCCGACCGGGCGGGCGAACTCGTCTGGCCGATGCCGTTGCCGGAAGAGCTCCGGGCCAGCCTCGACTCCCAGGTCGCGGACATTGCCAACATCGGCGAACGCCACGGCGGCATGATGACCGCGGCCGTCTTCCTGCGCGAATTCGTGGGCAAGGGCAAAGACGGCGAACAGATCCCGTGGGCACACATCGACATCGCCGGCCCGTCGTTTAATAACGGCAGCCCCTACGGCTACAACCACAAGCAGGGCACGGGCTGTACCGTCCGGACTCTGGTGGCTTACGTCGAGGACATCCTCGCCAAGTCCGTCTAGCCAGCATCGCGGCACTGTGGCCGGGGCGGCGATGCCTCCTCGGCCACAAAGCCGCGTGACACTGGACACAAGCGCTCCACAAACGCCATGGCAAGGTGGAGCATGTATTAGTGGTTCGCTAAGGTAAACCTTGTTTCCCAGAAGCAGACACAAATGTAGTAGTCACAAATGAAAGGGAACCGGCCGGCTGGCACAATCACAGCAGGCAGGTTCCAAGACCAGATGATGCGTACTCTCGTGTCATCGTTCACGCGAGGGAGCGTTTTAGTGGCCGATCAGGCAACTGCGCAAGAATTCGACATCCTGGTACTCGGCGGCGGCAGCGGCGGCTACGCCACCGCACTGCGTGCTGTCCAGCTTGGCCTCACCGTCGGCCTCATCGAAAAGGGCAAGCTCGGCGGCACATGCCTCCACAACGGCTGTATCCCCACGAAGGCCCTGCTGCACTCCGCGGAACTGGCCGACCATGCCCGCGACTCGGCCAAGTACGGCGTCAACGTGACCCTGGACAGCATCGACATCACCGCCGTCAACGCTTACAAGGACGGCATCATTGCCGGTAAGTTCAAGGGCCTGCAGGGTCTGATCAAGGGCAAGAAGGGCATCACCGTCATCGAGGGTGAAGGCAAGCTTCAGGGCACCGACACCGTCGTCGTGAACGGCACCGCGTACAAGGGCAAGAACATTGTCCTCGCGACCGGCTCCTACTCCCGCACGCTGCCTGGCCTGGAAATCGGCGGCAAGGTCATCACCTCCGACGAAGCCCTCACCATGGATTACATCCCCAAGAGCGCGATCATCCTGGGCGGCGGCGTGATCGGCGTCGAGTTCGCTTCGGTCTGGAAGTCGTTCGGCGTCGACGTCACGATCGTCGAGGGCCTGCCGTCGCTGGTTCCGAATGAGGACGCCACGATCGTCAAGGCCTTTGAGCGCGCCTTCAAGAAGCGCGGCATCAAGTTCTCCACCGGTGTCTTCTTCCAGGGCGTTGAGCAGAACGACGACGGCGTCAAGGTCACCCTCGTGGACGGCAAGACCTTTGAAGCCGACCTGCTGCTCGTAGCTGTCGGCCGCGGCCCCGTCACGGCGAACCTCGGCTACGAAGAGGCCGGAATCACCATCGACCGCGGCTTCGTTATAACCAACGAGCGCCTGCACACCGGCGTCGGCAACATTTTCGCCATCGGCGACATCGTCCCCGGAGTGCAGCTTGCACACCGCGGCTACCAGCAGGGCATCTTCGTCGCCGAAGAGATCGCCGGCCTGAAGCCGGTCATCGTCGAGGACATCAACATCCCCAAGGTCACGTACTCCGATCCCGAAATCGCCACCGTCGGCTACAGCGAGAAGGCCGCCAAGGAGAAGTTCGGCGAGGACCAGGTCCAGACCCAGGAATACAACCTGGCCGGCAACGGCAAGAGCTCCATCCTGGGTACGTCCGGCCTGGTCAAGCTGGTCCGCCAGAAGGACGGCCCCGTAGTGGGCGTTCACATGATCGGCGCCCGCATGGGCGAGCAGATCGGTGAAGCCGCGCTGATCGTGAACTGGGAAGCCTACCCGGAGGACGTGGCCCAGCTGGTCCACGCCCACCCCACCCAGAACGAAGCCCTGGGCGAGGCGCACCTGGCGCTGGCGGCCAAGCCCCTCCACGGCTAGGCATCTCCGCCCGCACCACCGCAAGAACTCCGTGCTTAGTGCACCCGGCCGGAAAAGCCGGGTGCACTAAGCTCGAACAAGGCAGCAATCATCCGCACAAAGATCAATAAGGAGAACGGGGACGACATGTCTGAATCCGTTAACTTGCCCGCCCTCGGTGAGAGCGTCACCGAAGGAACCGTCACCCGCTGGCTCAAGCAGGTCGGTGACCGGGTAGAGGTGGACGAGCCGCTGCTCGAAGTCTCCACCGACAAAGTAGACACCGAAATCCCCTCTCCGATCGCCGGCGTGATCGAGGAAATCCTCGTCGCCGAAGACGAGACAGCTGAAGTTGGCGCCCCGCTGGTCCGCATCGGCTCGGGTGACGCCGCCCCGGCCGCTGCAGAGGCTCCGGCCGCCGCCCCCGCCGAAGAGGCCCCGGCCGCCGAGGCCGAGGCCGAGGCTCCCGCAGCCCCGGCTGCAGAAGAACCGGCTGCAGCTCCTGCTTCTGCTCCCGCCGGCGAAGGCCACGACGTCACGCTGCCTGCCCTGGGCGAAAGCGTCACCGAGGGCACCGTTACCCGCTGGCTGAAGAGCATCGGCGACACCGTCGAGGTCGACGAGCCGCTGCTCGAGGTCTCCACCGACAAGGTTGACACCGAAATCCCGTCCCCCGTTGCCGGAACCCTCCTGGAAATCCGTGTCAACGAGGACGAGACCGCCGAGGTCGGCTCCGTCCTGGCCGTCATCGGTTCCGGCGCCGCAGCACCCGCCGCACCGGCGCCCGCCGCCGCACCGGAAGCCCCGAAGCAGGAAGCTCCGGCAGCCCCCGCGCCGGCAGCAGCTCCCGCGGCCCCGGAAGCACCGAAGCAAGAAGCCCCCGCTGCCCCGGCTGCTCCGGCTGCCCCCGCCGCACCGGAGAGGACGGAAGCTGCCGCACCGGCAGAGTCCGGCTACGTCACTCCCCTGGTCCGCAAGCTGGCCAACCAGCAGGGTGTCGACATTGCTGCCTTGACCGGGACCGGCGTCGGCGGCCGCATCCGCAAGCAGGACGTGCTGGCAGCTGCCGAGGCGAAGGCCGCACCGGCCCCCGCCACCGCGGCAACGGCCTCAGCACCGGCAACTGCACCCGCCGCTGGTGCAGCGTCCTCGCTGCGCGGCACCGTGCAGAAGGCTCCGCGCATCCGCCAGGTCATCGCCCGGCGCATGCGCGAGTCGCTGGACATCTCCACCCAGCTGACGCAGGTCCACGAGGTCGACATGACCAAGGTGGCCAAGCTGCGCGCCAAGGCCAAGAACTCCTTCCAGGCCCAGAACGGCTCCAAGCTGACCTTCCTGCCCTTCATCGCCAAGGCTGTTGCCGAGGCCCTGAAGCAGCACCCGAAGGTCAACGCCTCCTACGACGAGGACAAGCAGGAGATCACCTACCACAACGCCGAGCACCTGGCGATTGCGGTGGACACTGATAAGGGCCTGCTGGTTCCGGTCATCTCCGACGCCGGCAACCTGAACCTGGCCGGCCTGGCCGGCAAGATCGCCGACGTCGCCGACCGCACCCGCAACGGCAAGATCGGCCCGGACGAGCTCTCCGGCGGAACCTTCAGCATCACCAACATCGGTTCCGTGGGCGCCCTGTTCGACACCCCAATCATCAACCAGCCGCAGGTTGCCATCCTTGGTACTGGCGCGATCGTCAAGCGGGCCGTCGTGGTCGCCGACGAGAACGGCGATGACTCGCTGGCCATCCGTTCGATGATGTACCTCTCCCTGACGTACGACCACCGCCTGGTGGACGGCGCCGACGCGGGACGCTTCCTGCAGACGCTGAAGGCACGCCTTGAGGAAGGCGCCTTCGAAGCCGACCTCGGGCTCTAGGGTCTAAAAACAAACCGACGGCGACGGCGGTGCGGGCGCCGGTGGGAAACCACCGCAGTGCCCGTGCCGCCGTCGCCGTTTGCCGTTGGCCCGCAAGCTGTTCACGGGGCCGCGGCGAGGCCTACTACGTTCTGTAGAAATCCCTGGCTAGACTGTCCCCATGAAAATCGCCATTGACATCCTGGTCTTCCTGCACATCCTAGGCGCTGCCGCAATCGTCGGTGGCTGGTTCGCCACCTTCAAGAAGCCCACCGTCCTGCCGGTGCAACTCTATGGTGCCATTGCGCAGCTGGTCACCGGGCTTGCGCTCGTAGGGATCTTGGGTGCCACCCACGAACCGGTCAACTACGTCAAGATCGCCGTAAAATTGCTGATCGCCATCGTTGTTCTCGTTGCCGCTGTGATCGGGTACCGGAAGGCTGCTTCCGGGGCTGCCGTCCCCAAAGGCTTGGCACACGCGGTCGGCGGGATGGCACTGATCAACATCGCAGTCGCCACGCTCTGGAACTAATTTCCGCACGATAATTCCGATGACGGCGCCGCTGTCGCTAAGCGGCTTGTCAGTCGCCGGCGATGCAGAATTCGTTGCCCTCGGGATCCTGCATAACATCCCAATGGAAGTCACCAATGTCATTGTCCGCCACGAACCGGGCACCGAGGGACTCGGCGTGAGCGCGCAGCGCCGCGGGGTCGGACCCCTGAATGTCCAGGTGCAGGCGCCGCCGGCCCTCCGTGGGCTCCGAGACCTGCTGGAAGGCCAACTGCGGGGCTCCTGGACCGGCGGGCCGGAGCCAGACGAACTGTTCGAAGCGGGACGACACCGCCCTGCCCAGCAGTGCGGCCCAGAACTGCGCCAGTCGTTCGGCATCGACGGCGTTGACCATGATCGTGGCGATGCGGGCCGACGGCACCGCAGGCGCGTGCGCATCTTCGGTAATTTCCATGACGACACTGTACGGACGACTCTGCCAGGGGTCACAATCCTCTGACAGCGGAACCCTCGTGCGGAGGCCGCGCAGAATCCCTAGGATTGATCACGGCAGGCTCCGGCATCTCGCCGGATGCCTGATTCACATCGACGTCGAGGAGTGGACATGGCAACAACACGCACCGCACACACAGTATGGAATGGCGACCTGATGACAGGCGCCGGCAACACCACCCTGGACAGCTCCGGGCTGGGCAACTTCGACGTCACCTGGAAGGCGCGCGCCGAGGCCGCCGAAGGCAAGACCAGTCCCGAGGAGCTCATCGCGGCAGCACACTCCGCCTGCTTCTCGATGGCATTCAGCAACGGCCTGGCGCAGGCCGGCTTCACGGCCGAGGAGATCAACACCAAGGCCGACGTGACGTTCCAGCCCGGCACCGGCATCACCGGCAGCCACCTCACCGTCGCCGCGCGGGTCCCCGGCATTTCTGCGGACGACTTCCAGCGGCTGGCCGGGGAAGCCAAGGTCGGCTGCCCCGTCTCCGCCGCCCTGACCGGCATCGAGATCACCCTGGATGCCACCCTGGCCTCCTAGCTCCGCCAGGCTCCTGGCCGCAGTTCAAGGGCCCGCAGTTCAAAGACCTAGTGCAGCGAAGGCCCCCGCCCTCCCGGAATCTCCAGGAGGGCGGGGGCCTTTTTGTGGATCCTTTGATAAGGGTCCTCGCCGTCGGGCGGGACCTAGGCCTGGCCGGCCTGCTGGCGCGCAGGCAGCGCTGCGGGCCGGACCCGGCGGTAGCCCTCGCGCAGCGGCGGACGGTCCGTGGGCAGTTCCTGGATCATTTCTTTCAACGCCCCGATTCCGTACTCCAGCTGCGGGTCGGTGCCGGCGGCGTAGGCGTGCGGCGGGAAAGTGACCTCGATGTCCGGGGTGACGCCGAAGTTCTCCACGCCCCAGCCAACGCCACCGGAGAACCAGGTGGCGTAGCGCGGCTGGGTGACGCCGGTGCCGTCGGCCAAGGCGAAGCGGTTATCGATTCCGACAACGCCGCCCCAGGTGCGGGTACCAATGACGGGCCCGATCCCCCGCAGCTTGGAGACCTGGGTGATGATGTCGCCATCGGAGCCGGCGAACTCATCGGTGAGGATGATGACCGGTCCGCGGGGAGCGTGGTGCGGGTACGTCCGCGGCCTTTCCCCGCGCGGCATGCTCCAGCCGGTGACCTTGCGCCCGATGAGCTCGGCCACGAGCTGGGAGGTGTGGCCGCCGCGGTTGCGCCGAACATCGACAATCAGTCCGTCCAGGGCGGTTTCGGTGTCGAGGTCGCGGTGCAGCTGGGCCCAGCCGTTGGCCATCATGTCCGGGATGTGCAGGTAGCCGAACGTCCCATTCGAGGCTTCACGGACGGTCCGCCGGTTGCCGGCGACCCATTCCTGGTAGCGCAGGCGCTCCTCGTCCTTGACCGGGATGACCGCCACGCGGCGCTGGGCCCCTGCGGCCGCGCCGTGGCCGGCACCATTGCGCAGGGTGAGTTCCACGGCGCGGCCGGCCGCACCGACGAGCTGCACTGCCGGGGTCCGGGTTTGGGTAAGTTCGACGCCGTCGATCGCCAGCAGGACGTCGCCGGGCTTGGCGTCGGCGCCGGGCCGGGTCAGCGGCGAGGTGGCCAGCGGGTCGGAGGACTCCCCCGCGAGGATGCGGGTTATTTCCCAGCCCTCACCGGTGAACTCCAGATCCGCGCCAAGGCGCCCCTGGGGGTTGCTGCCGTTCTCCGTGAGGGCCACGGGGCGGACGTAGGCGTGGGAGGTTCCCAGCTCGCCGTGCAGCTCCCAGAGCAGGTCCACAAGGTCATCATGGGAGCCGAGGCGTTCCACCACCGGACGGTAGCGGGCGTGGATGGACTCCCAGTCCTGGCCGGCCATGTCCTCCGTCCAGAAGAAGTCGCGCTGCAGCCGCCATGCCTCGTCGAAGGCCTGGCCCCACACGCTGAGCGGATCCAGCTGCACCCGGATGCGGCCAAGGTCCACCTTGACCAGCTGGCCGGAGTCCTCGTCGGCCTTGGCGCCGGCGGGGGCAACCCGGATCTGTTTGTCCTGGATGAACACGATCTTTTCTCCGTTTCCGGAGAGCCGGTAGCTGTCCAACGCCTCGACAATCGTGGAGGCGCGGCGCTTGGCCAGGTCGTAGCGGACCAGGCTTGGCGCGGCGCCCTTGTCCTCGAGACTGGCCCGGCCTTCGCCGGTGGTGCCGGCGAGTTCGCTGTCTAGCCAGAGCAGGGCCCCGGCAGCGGCGGCCAGTGAGGAGTAGTTGCCTTGCTGCACGGGAACGGAGATGACGCGATGGGCCAGTCCGTCGGCGTCGACCCGCACGGACGGCACGGGCTGGGCGGCGGACTGCCCCCCGCCCGCGGCGTCTATGGCCGCGCCTGACACTGCGTCCGCGTAGGCGGCGTCAGCGTTGTCCTCGAGATCGACGCTCGGGCCGAACGGCGATGGAGTGTCTGCGGCGAGGGCGACGAGGTAGGGCTTGATCGGGCTCGGGAAGGACAGATCGAAGGAGTGGCCGTCGTAGACCGGATCGAAACTGCGGTTGGAGAGGAAGGCGAGGAATTTGCCGTCCGGGGTGAACGACGGGGATTCGTCGCGGAACCGGCCGTCAGTGACGTCAATGATCGCCGCGTCCTTGCCGCCGTCGATCCTGGTGATCCGGAGCCGGCTGCGGGACCCGAAGGACGTGACCGGCTCGGACCAGCCGAGCCACGCGGAGTCCGGGGACCAGGTGAATCCTTCAATGCTGCCCTCGCCGATGCTGCTCAGTTGGGAAATCGTGCCCGTGAGGGTGTCGGCCAAGTAAATGTCACCGAAGGACGTCCCTACTGCGAGCCAGCGCCCGTCGGGGCTGGCTTCGATGGCGCTGGCCCGGCTGGGCTTGGGGAAGTCGATCCGGGTGACGTCGCTGGATGCAGGCGCCGCCGTGGCGGTTCCCGCATCGGCCGGCCCGGCCTCGGGGCCGGAGACGGATGCGTCAGCAGCGGCGGGGGCCGGGACTGCGGTGACCGGGCTCGACACGGCACTGCCCGCCGCGGCGGGGGTTGATCCGGAGCCGGTCAGCGCGGCTGCGGACACAGGCTTCGGCAACGGCATGCCGGCGTCTTCGGCGGACGCAGCTGTGGACTGCGGGCCGGACTGGGGAGCGGACTCCGCAGCGGCCTGCGGTGTCTGCGGGGCTGTCACCGACACGCCGGCCAGGGGCGCCGCGATGGCTTTCAGGTACAGGGCCTCCACGCCGTCGTGGTCGGCGACGTAGGCGATCCGGCCCTCACCGAAGGGCCGGGCCAGCCGTGCCCGGACGCCCGGGGTGGCTTCGATGACGCGGGACGGGCCGTCCTTGTGCCGCAGCCAGTGGACGGTTCCGTGGGATTCGACGGCGCTGGACGCGCCCGTGCGGTCCGGGACGACGTCCCCGAGGTGCCGCGAGGGCTTCAGCGGGGCGGCGCGGCGCGCCTGCGAGGCGGACCCCAGCGAAATATCGAGTTTGACGGCCTCCGCATCGAGGCTGGGCAGCAGCCAGAGCTCCCCGGCCGACTCAAAGACGACGCGTTCCCCGTCGGTGGCGGCGTGGCGGACGTAGAAGTCCTCGTGGTCCGTGTGGCGCCGCAGGTCGCTGCCGTTCGGCAGTACCGAGTAGAGGTTGCCGTAGCCCTCGTGGTCGGACAGGAACGCGATCCGTCCCTTGACCCAGAGGGGGTCCGTGAGGTTTCCGTCCAGCGTGGGGGCGAGCCGCTCGAATTCACCGTTTCCGTCGGCGTCGATCCACAGCTTGCCGGCGCCGCCGCCGCGGTAACGCTTCCACCAGGCGGGCTCACGCGAGAGGACGCTGGCGAGCACCACGGGGCGTTCGTCCCCGACGACGGGGCCAAAGGCCACCGATTCGACCGGGCCGAACGGGAGTTCCTGCGCCCAGCCGCCGGTCACGGGGAGGCTGTAGGCGTGGGTGTGCCGGCTGTCTGACTGGCGGAACGCGCTGGTGACCAGGACGTCGCCGTCGGGCGTGAAGCCCTTGACCCGGGTGGAGCTGTGGCCGAAGTAGCTCAACTGGCGGTAGCCGCCGCCGTCGACGTTTGCTGTGACGACCTCCGGGGCCGTCCCCTGGACGACTGTCCAGACCAGGCGCTTACCGTCGGGGGTGAAGCGGGGGTTGCGGGCCGGCAACTGCAGGGACGATACGCGCCAGGCACGGCCCCCGCCCACGGGTGCAATCCATACGTCGTCCTCGGCCACGAAGGTGACCAGATCGCCGTGGACATGCGGGAAACGGAAGTAACTCGAGGGGGTCATCGTTCGATCATAGCCACAACGGTCGTGTCGGCCCGGGAGTTTCGCGGCCGTGCCGGGCATGGTGAGATGGATCATGCGAATCCTTATTGCCGGGGCCTCCGGGCTGATCGGAACTGCCCTTTCGAGCGCGCTGCGCAGCGAGGGGCACGACGTCGTGGCCCTGGTCAGGCGGGCCCCCGTGTCCCCGGCCGAGTTCCAGTGGGACCCGGCCGCCGGCCGGATCGACGACACCGCCCTGAAGGGCGCGGACGCGGTGGTCAACCTCTCCGGCGCCGGAATCGGCGACCGGCCCTGGACCAAGGCACGTGTCAACGAACTCCGCAGCTCCCGGCTGGGGGCGACACGGACCCTGGCGTCGGCGATGACCCGGCAGGACGCGCCGCCTGCGGTGTTCCTGAGTCAGTCGGCCTCCGGTTATTACGGCAACGCCGGGGGGGCGGTGCTTCGGGAGAACGCGCCGGCCGGGAACAGCACCCTGGCCCGGATCTGCGTCGACTGGGAAGCCGCGGCGAATGAAGCGCCGGCCGGGGTCCGCGTGGTCACGCCCCGCACCGGCGTCGTTCTGAGCCGCTCCGGCGGCGCGCTTGGCCGTTTGCTGCCGCTGCTGCGCCTGGGCGTCGGCGGCCCGCTCGGCAACGGCCAGCAGTACTGGCCATGGATCACCTTGCCCGATGTGGCCGGCGCCTTTTCCTTCCTGCTCTCGGCACCTGTGTCCGGGCCGGTCAACGTCAGCGCCCCCGAAACCGCGGACGTGAACTCCCTGATCGCCCAGCTGGCCGGGGCGCTGCACCGGCCGGCGGTGCTGCGGGTACCCGCCCCGGTCCTGCGGCTGGTGATGGGCCAACTGGCCGAAGAACTGCTGCTCGCCAGCCAGCGGATGGAACCGGCGCTGCTGAGCGAAGCCGGCTTTGAATGGCAGCACCCGTCACTCGCCGAGGCCGCGGCGTGGGTGGCCGGCCGGGACTAGCCGGAGGGAGTTAGCCGGACCCCTCTAGCCAGGCGCCGGATCCCCAGCGAGGACCTGCGCAATCCGCCACCGCCCGTCAATGCTCACGAGGACAAGCCGCAGCTTGATCTCCTTCCCGGCTGGGGCCTCAGCCACTACCTGACCGGCGCCATCGCGTTCCTGATACGGCGGGGACACGGCACTGACGGCCACCACTGTCCGGTCCGGGCCGCCGTCCGCAACCGTCTGCACCCGCGCCAGCGTGGTCTCGAACCCGGACAGGACATGTCCAGCCGCCGCCAGCCGGGCGCCGATCTTGGCATCCGCGTCCGCCGCGGCCGATGCCGGGACGTTCACTTCCTGCAGCAGATCCACATCCCCGGAGTTGAAGGCCAGCGAGCGGAGGGCGGCAAGTCCCCGGACCGCTTGGCCAGGGTCTGCCGACTCCAGAAGCTCCCGGAGTTCGATTGGGATGCTGGCAGCGGCCGGGCCAGTGGTTCCGGCTGTCCCGCTGCCGGGCCCCTCGCTGCCCGTCCCTCGATTGCCAGGCCCCGCGCCGCGGGAGGAGCCATCCATACCGGTGTTGGCGACACCGGGTGCTGCCGCGGGCGGCGTCGATGCGGGCGGCGTCGATGTGGGCTGCGCCGATGCGGCAAAAAGTTCCGCGAGGCCCCCGCCCGGACGCAGCCAGGCGGCACAGAGACCGGCCACCAGCATCACCGCGACTGCCGCGCCGGCCCACAGCTTCCGGCGGCCCCGACGGCGCCCGGCGCCGAACGCGTCGCCGTGCCGGATGCGGGGCCGGGCCCCGGCGCGGGCGCCTCGCGCAGTCTCTCGACGGGGCTCCTCCGCTACCCGCAGCACCGTGTTGTCAGTGCTGCGACCGGCCACGGGCCCGGTGCTGGGCCCGGCGGCGGAGTGCCGCGCAGTCGGCCCGGCGGCGGCGTGCCTCGCGGTCGAGACGGGGGACGTCCTGGCATGCGCCCCCGCCGGCGCCGCAAGGACCGTTTCGGCCACGGCGGTGCCTGCCGCGGGGCCCGCATCCGGCAAAAGTCCCTCCTCGGCGAAGGAGCCTATGCGGTCGCAAGAACCTGAGTCCGCGAGGGAGTCTTCGCTGGTGTCCGAGGCCGCGTCGTTGAACGGGCCAGGGGCGGCGGCGGGTGCCGCAATGGCAGCACGTCCCGGCAGGGGCGCGCGGCCCACGAAGGGCCGGCGCAACCACCCGCGGAGCCGCTCGGACCGCCGCTCCCCGGCGCTACGGGGCACCGTGCGGCGGGTCAGCAAGTGCGGTGCCACGCTCGGGTGGGCAGTGACAGATAGGTCCACCGGCTCCGCCACCGTGCTGCGATAAATCGCGGCGGCCAGTTCGGCGGCCGAGGGCCGATTCCGCCGGTCTTCGTTGAGCCCAGACTCCAGCGCGGCGGCCAGCGCCGCCGGGACCTCCGGCACCAGAAGTGGCAACGGCGGCCGCCCTGCACCCGGGACCGGGGCCCGTCCCGTCAGGCAATACCAGCCCAGTGCCGCCAATGAATAGACGTCCCGCTCCGGCTGGAGGCCCGCCCTGACGGCATCCACCGGCGCCGGATCGGAAAAGCCCTCGGTCCCGGCGGCGTGCGCTGCTCCGGCCTCGCCCACCATCCGGGCTACGCCCACATCGGCCAGCAACGGTTTCCCGTTCGCCGTGAACAACACGTTGCCCGGCGAGACATCGCCGTGGGTGAAGCCATGCGAGTGCAGGTACTGAAGTGCCTGGGCAATGGGCGTCAGGACTGTGACGGTCTCGCCCGCACCAAGCCGGCCACGGCCCGTGACCAGGTCCGCAACCGATCCCCCCGGCGCATACTCCAGCACCAGGCCCAGGGCCTCCTGATCGTTCGGACCGGACCGCGGCCCGCGGAGGCGCTGCACGGTGTGGGCCCGGAGCAGGTGGTCGTGGTCCAGCGCCGAGAGGATCCGAACTTCCCGGCGCATGGCCTCTTCAGCGTCCCGGTCCGGGGTTCCGCCGTCGTTTTCCCCGGCCTCTCCCCCGGGGTCGAAGCACTTGAGGGCGAATTCCCGGCCCGTTGACCTGTCGGTCACCAGCCACACGGCGGCAGTGCCCCCGCGCCCCAGCAGGCGTCCGACGTCGTAACCGGGAACCTCGGGGGCGGCGCTGCCCACGGCAGGGAGATCTTCCATACCCAAGAAATAGCCCATCGCGCTGAATCGTGCAGAAGTTATCCACAGGCATGAGAGCTTAAGCACACAAACGGGCGCTAGGTGCGGCTGGGTCTAAGCTTGATGCCATGACTCTTGAGTTCAAACAGCTGGGTCTCGCCCCGGACTTCATCGATTACACGCGCGGCTGGGACATCCAGCGCGAATTGCATGAAAAAGTCCTCGCGGGCACCGCGCCCAGCACTGTACTGCTGCTCGAACACTCCGCGGTCTACACCGCCGGCAAGCGCACCGAAGACCACGAACGGCCCTTCGACGGAACTCCCGTTGTGGCCGTGGACCGCGGCGGCAAGCTCACGTGGCACGGCCCCGGCCAGCTGGTGGGCTACCCGATCATCAAGCTGAAGAACAAGGCCGGCATCCGCGACTACGTGGAACGCCTGGAAGCCGTGATCATCGCCGTCCTGGCGGACTACGGCATTGACGCCGTCCGCATCAAGGGCCGCGCGGGCGTCTGGATCGAACAGGACGCCAAAGGCCCGGACCGCAAGATCGCGGCCATCGGCATCCGCGTCAACGAGGGCGTCACCATGCACGGCTTCGCGATCAACTGCAACAACGATCTCGCCCCCTACGGCCAAATCATTGCCTGCGGTATTAGTGACGCCGGAGTCACCACCATCGCCCAAGAACTTGGCAGGGACGTCACCCCCGCGGACCTCGTGTCGCGGATCACCGAAGAACTGCGCAACAATGAACAAGCCCTAGTTGCTACCCCAGAAGGAGCTCTACTGTGACACTGGCACCAGAAGGCCGGAAGATGCTGCGCATTGAGCAGCGAAACGCGGCCACACCGGTGGAACGTAAGCCGGAATGGATCAAGGCCAAGGTCCAGATGGGCCCGGAGTTCGTCCAGCTCAAAAACCTCGTCAAGAAGGAAGGCCTCCACACGGTGTGTGAAGAGGCCGGCTGCCCGAACATCTTCGAATGCTGGGAAGACAAGGAAGCGACCTTCCTGATCGGCGGCTCCGAATGCACCCGGCGCTGCGATTTCTGCCAGATCGACACCGGCAAGCCCTCGCCCGTGGACATGTTCGAGCCCACCAAGGTGGCCCGCTCGGTCCAGGCCATGGCCCTGCGCTACGCCACCGTGACCGGTGTGGCCCGCGACGACCTCGCTGACGAGGGCGTCTGGCTGTACGCCGAGACGGTCCGCAAGATCCACGAGCTGAACCCGGGCACCGGCGTCGAACTGCTGATCCCCGATTTCTCCGGCAAGCCCGAGCACATCGAGGCGATCTGCGACTCCAAGCCCGAGGTCTTCGCCCACAACGTCGAAACCGTGCCCCGGATCTTCAAGCGGATCCGCCCGGCGTTCCGCTACGACCGCTCCCTGGACGTCATCACCCAGGGCCGCAAGCTCGGCATGGTGACCAAGTCCAACCTGATCCTGGGCATGGGCGAGACCCGCGAGGAAATCTCCGAGGCGCTGCGGGACCTGCACGAGGCCGGCTGCGACCTGATCACCATCACCCAGTACCTCCGCCCCTCCGAGCGGCACCTGCCGGTGGACCGCTGGGTCAAGCCGCAGGAATTCGTGGACCTGCAGAACGAGGCGGACGAGATCGGCTTCCTCGGCGTCATGTCCGGGCCCCTGGTGCGCTCCTCGTACCGCGCCGGCCGGCTCTGGGCCACCGCGATGCGCAAGAAGGGCTGGGAAATCCCGGCCGAACTCGCACACATCGAAAGCTCCGGCAGCACCCGCCAGGAAGCCAGCTCGCTGCTCGCAGCGCATTCCTGAATTCCGTTCTAACCCCTTCCAGCCAAGGGCCGGCACCGGAGTCATCCGGTGCCGGCCCTTGGCTGTCCATCACGTAGAATTAAGGCACTATGGCGAATTCCCCTGATCCCAGCAACTCCAGCCCGGCTTCCGATGCTCCGAAGCGCGGACTTTTCTCCCGCAAGCCCAAGGCAGCAAAGGCCAAGAAGCCGAGCCGGCTGAAGCAGATCGGCGAAGTCTTCCAGATGACTCGCCGCCACGATCCCATGGTTCCGTGGCTGATGTTGCTGGCCTTCCTGGGTGTTGTTGCAGTCAGCCTCCTGGTCGGGTTCCTGCTCGAAAACTGGATCACCGGCCTGATCATCGGCATCGCACTGGGTGCCCTTGCGGCCACGCTGATCCTGTCCCGCCGCGCCGAGCGTGCCGCGTTCGCGCAGATCGAGGACCAGCCGGGCGCTTCGGGTGCCGCACTGGGCACGCTCAAGCGCGGCTGGATCACCGAGGACCAGCCCGTTGCCGTGAACCCGCGCACGCAGGACGCCGTCTTCCGCGCCATCGGCCGTCCCGGCGTCGTGCTCGTCAGCGAAGGCCCCAGCAACCGGGTCAAGCCGCTGGTTGACGCCGAGCGCAAGCGTCTTGCCCGCATCCTCCCCAACGTCACCATCCACGTGATCGAGAGCGGCCGCGGCGAGGGCCAGGTGCCGCTCAGCCAGATCGCCAGGAAGATGAACAAGCTCAAGGGCGAGCTGACCAAGACCGAGGTCAGCGCCGTGTCCAAGCGCATTTCCTCGCTCGGCGGTCGCCTGCCCATCCCGAAGGGCATCGATCCCTACAAGGCACGCCCGGACCGCAAGGCGGCCCGCGGACGCTAGGCTCTGCCCGCAGCGCCACCCAATAGCGCAGCAACCAGTAACGCAGAAACGCCCCGGTTCACGGCCACTTCAGGCCGCCAGCCGGGGCGTTTCCATTACCGCCGGACATCTACCTATGGATGCCAGGAACCAGGAGAAGCCCATGACATTCCCACCGACCGCCTTGATGATTCGTATTTTCCGGGGGCTGGCAATCGCCGAAGCGTTCAGCTGGGCGGCGTTGCTGTTCGGCATGGTGCTCAAATGGGTGACCAAAACGACGGAACTCGGCGTAGAAATTGCCGGTCCCATCCACGGGGCATTCTTCATCGGCTATACGATCGCGGCGTTGAGCTTGTGGGCGAAGCTTCGCTGGCCATTCCGGGTTGCCTTGCTCTCGGGCCTGTCCGCCATCTTCCCCTTCGCGACCGTCTGGTTTGAACGCTGGGCCGGGCGCCGCGGTCACCTCAATGCCACAGGCGCCGGTGCTGCGACACAGGGAAGCGATCAGAGCGAAGTTGCAGGCACTTCGGACCACGACGACGACACGGTTTCCACTGGGGTCTGACGGAGATCAGGCAGGGTCTGGCCGTCGCTGACCATGCTGGGCCTGCACAGTCCGCCGTCGGGCCTCCGTCAACTGGCGGGGATCCGCCGTCGGGACCCGAATGAAAGCTACATCCGGACGAGCACGGTATTCATGGCCTTGTCGTGGAGGCCGCGCTGGTCCGGGTCGAAGATGACGGCAGGGATGACCAGGCACAGCAGCAGCGTCCGCACGAGGGCCGCGAGCGGGCCCGCCGGGCCTCCGCCCAGCCGGACCACGTGGATCCCCGCGATCCGGTGACCGATGCTGTAGCCGAGGGTGCCGATCAGCAGGATCTGCTCGATGGCGAACACGGCGAGGGTGGCCCAAGAATCGCCGGCGAAGGCGAAATTGCTGATCAACAGCGCAATGCCCCAGTCAATGCAGATCGCGAGAATGCGCCGGCCGGCACGGGCGATCGATCCCGGCCCGGCGTCGGGCAGTCCTAGCCGCTCCCCCGGGTATCTGGAGATGCCGGATGTGTCCGGCCCGGTGAGCCATGAACCGATGTCTTTGCGATCAACCACCCTCCAATCTTATCGGCTCTCGCATGTCCACAGTGTGGGCGGTAGGGTGTCACACTGTGGACCGTATAGGCCACAGTGTGGACCGGCGACTAGCGTTTACGTGTCAGGGCATTCTGTAACCTCTCTGAAACAATGCGGACACTGCGGGGAAATCCCATGTCCTTAGGGTGGTAACAGTTGCTAGCGACTGCGAAGCGGGGGAACTTTTTTGCTTCCCCGCTTGTTGGACTGCGCTGGACCAATGTGCCTGACGGCCAGATTTTTCATATGCGTAAGGAGCATAGATGTTCAAGACTGCGGACGAAGTCCTCAAGTTCATCAAGGACGAAGACATCAAATTCGTCGATATCCGCTTCACCGATCTCCCTGGCGTTCAGCAGCACTTCAACGTGCCCGCCAAGAGCGTTGACGCCGACTTCTTCGTCAACGGCCAGCTGTTCGACGGATCTTCGATCCGCGGCTTCCAGGGCATCGCCGAGTCTGACATGCAGCTCATCCCGGACGTCACGACGGCGTTCCTCGATACGTTCCGCATGGAGAAGACCCTTGCGCTGAACTTCTCGATCGTGAACCCGCGTACCGGTGACCCGTACCACCGCGATCCCCGCGGCGTGGCCGAGAAGGCAGAGGCCTACTTGGCTTCCACCGGCATCGCCGACACCGCGTTCTTCGCCCCCGAGGCCGAGTTCTTCGTCTTCGACAACGTCCAGTACCAGTCCTCACCCCAGGGCAGCTTCTACAAGATCGACTCCGAGGAAGCACACTGGAACACCGGCCGCGAGGAAGAGGGCGGAAACCTCGGCTACAAGACCCCCATCAAGGGCGGTTACTTCCCGGTTTCCCCCACCGACAAGCAGGCCGACCTGCGTGACGCCATGTGTGTTGCCCTGGATGAGGCCGGCCTTGAGGTCGAGCGCAGCCACCACGAAGTCGGCTCCGCCGGCCAGGCTGAGATCAACTACAAGTTCACCACCCTGACCCACGCGGCTGATGACCTGCAGAAGTTCAAGTACGTCATCAAGAACACCGCCGACGCCTGGGGCAAGTCCGTGACCTTCATGCCGAAGCCGGTCTTCGGCGACAACGGCTCGGGCATGCACTGCCACCAGTCGCTGTGGAACGGTGGCGAGCCGCTGTTCTACGACGAGAAGGGCTACGCCGGCCTGTCCGACATGGCCCGCTGGTACATCGGCGGTCTGCTGAAGCACTCCTCCGCCGTCCTGGCCTTCACCAACCCGACGGTGAACTCCTACCGCCGCCTGGTCAAGGGCTTCGAAGCTCCGGTCAACATGGTCTACTCGCAGGGCAACCGCTCCGCCGGTATCCGTATCCCGATCACGGGCTCCAACCCGAAGGCCAAGCGCATCGAGTTCCGCGCGCCGGACCCCTCCTCTAACCCGTACCTGGCGTTCGCCGCCCAGCTGATGGCCGGCATCGACGGCATCCGCAACCGGATCGAACCCCCGGCTCCGATCGACAAGGACCTCTACGAGCTCCCTGCCGAAGAAGCCAAGGACATCCCCAAGGCTCCGGGCACCCTCGAGGAGGCCCTGGATGCACTGGCCGAGGACAACGAGTTCCTGCAGGCCGGCGGCGTCTTCACCCAGGACCTGATCGACACCTGGATCGAATACAAGTACGAGAACGAGATCCGTCCGCTCTCACTGCGCCCGAACCCGTACGAGTTCGAGCTCTACTACGGCGTCTAGTTAGATCACGCGGCTGAACCGGGCATGGTCCGCAGACAGTCAGCAAGAACGTAGATACAGAAACGGCCCTCCTACCGATCCCGGTAGGAGGGCCGTTTTCGTTTGCCCGGCACTTATTTGCGGATTGAGCGGTCGATCAGTCGGATCTATAACCCATCTCCGCATGGCCAAAAGAGAGGTCGCGTAGTTCGTCGTGACTACGTCAGCAAAGCCCCCATCAGAAACTGCTTGTGCCTGGACAGGTTTCGGAGTTGCATAAAACTATGAACCCAATGGCGTCCCTGGACACGCCCGAGGTTTCCGGGGATGTTGTTCTGTTGATCGTAGGAATAGGCGTGGCTGCGATCATTCTAATGGCGGCCTTCCTGACCTTTCTTTACTACCGCGACCGGGCCGAAGACCAGCGATCCAGTCAAGTACCGATGCGTCACCGATCCTTTGGCGGGTCCCACCGGCGCTTCTAGCCCATTTCCTATTGGCGCCAGTCCGGCTGGTAGTCATGGTTAGCTGTGATTTTCGGCTTTATGTAGGTCGCCCTGGCGGACTCTTTGCCGTTCCGGAGCCGTCATCGCGGCTGCGTCGTACGGCAGTACTTTCTCCGCATTGATCGAGGTGGACCATAGCCGATGTGACTGTCTTGTATCATTTGCCTTGGTCCCTTCCCGCACACGGCGAGGGCATTCTTTGGGGGAAATGTTAATGGGAACTCTTGCGCGCGCGGCTTCGGCCGCGGGTGCTGCCGTAATCTTGTCTGCTATCGCTTTCGCGGCTCCGGCAGAGGCCACTTCTGCCTGCTGGGATGATGGAAGCGGGAGGACGTGCCGGGACTACAGCGAGGGGGCCACTGGCCGCACCCTGGTCCGGGCGTGGGGGCAGCCGACCTTCACTGGCATCCTCAAGGCGGGACAGACGCTCACGTCGTATTCCGGCAGTTGGGAGCGGGCACAAACGCTGAAGTACCAGTGGCTCCGAGACGATGTCATCATTCCCGGCGCCGAGGGCGAGACCTACGACATCACGGAGTCAGATGAGGGGCGGTCGCTGGCACTGCGCGTCACAGGCTCCGCCGACGGGCTGAAGGATGGCGTGACGACCACCCTCCCGTCGCCCAAGGTCAGTGCAACCAACACGGCCGTGTACAGATCCTTGCCGGACATCGTCGTCACCGGCGAAGCCCCGGTCGTATGGGGCTGGTCGAGGGTCGGTTTCACCTTGGAACTGAACGAGTTGGGCACCTGGTCGGTCGATAATCTGGCGTTACAGTGGCAGGCCGACGGTGTGGACATCGAGGGAGCCACCTCCGACACCTACAAAATCAGGACAGCCGACTTGGGCAAGGTGGTTACCCTTAAGGTGACCGGCAGCTGGCCAGATCAAGGCAGCCTATCCAAGTCGAACACCGCCCCGGCCGTCACCCCCGGGTACATCCAGGCCCCGGACGAAATGTGGTTGGACGGAGGAAACGAGGTCGGCAACACTCTCAGTGTGGTACGCGGACTCGACTTTTTTGCCGACGGTGAGCCGATTTCCGTCGGATACCGGTGGTTGCGGGACGGCCAACCGATCACCGGAGCAATCCAAAGTACCTACCGTGTTGTAG
This sequence comes from Arthrobacter sp. 05T420, assembly GCF_056396305.1. NCBI lineage: Bacteria > Bacillati > Actinomycetota > Actinomycetes > Micrococcales > Micrococcaceae > Arthrobacter > Arthrobacter sp. 05T420. The sequence goes on from NZ_JBFTLG010000013.1 coordinate 43,690, forward strand.
CAGCCGACAGAGGCCATAAGATCTGGGCACAGGTCACCGCAGCAGCGCCCGGCTACTGGCTGAACACCCAAACCGCGCTTTACAACGAAATCGTCGACGGCGAGGTGAATGCCGGCGGTCAGCCCACACCCTCACCGGATCCCACGCCCTCACCGTCACCGACCGCCACTCCCTCACCGTCACCATCACCGAACAAACCGGCTCCCGCCCCGACCCCGAACAAACCGGCCCCGGCATCCGAGAACCAGGCCCCAGCCCCGGCCCCGAACAAGCCCGCTCCCGCTCCCGCCCCGTCGAAACCGGCCTCGGCATCCGTGAAACAGGCTCCCGCACCGGCGCCGGCCCAAAATGAACAGGCCCCCATCGGCCACGCCGACACGGTCCGGCCGACCACGCGCAATGTCCCCGCGCCCTCCGTCGTTCCTGCGCGGGCCTCTGGTGGTTTCGTGCAGCCGCAGGCTGCAGTGCGGGCCGAGTCGCCGGTCGCCGACGCTGCCGGCCCGGTCAAAGCAGCTGCCCCCGTAGACGCCACGCCCGTCGACACGGCACCGGCTGCCACGGCCAGCCCGGCTCCTTCATCCACACCCGGGCCTGCCGCCACCACGGCACAGGCGGCCAGCACTAGCCCCGCAATCCCGCTGCCACTGGTCCTGTGGATTGCCGGCGTCCTCATCGCGGCTGGTCTGGTCTGGGTGATCCGGCCGCTGCGTGCCTCGCTGGTCCGGCTTGTCGCCCGCAAGGCCCCTTAGGGCTGGTGAGATACCAGCGCGGCCCAGGACTCCTGGATCAGAATGCCCGGTACATGATGCGCTGCGGGCCGGCGTCGCCGCCTTCGTAGCGGCCGCGGTCCTCGAAACCGGCCTTGCTGTAGGCGGCCAGGCCGCCGGGGTTAAGTTCGTTGACGGAGAGAACGACTCCGACCTGGCCGCTGCCGAGGCCCGCCGTCAGTTTGGCGGCCTCCCGCACTGCGGCCTCCGCAGCGAGGGTGCCGAGGCCCTGGCCCTGCTGCCGCCGGTCGATCAGGAAGCCCCGCAGCAGCCAGACGGAGTCGTCGTCGGGCCAGCCAGCCAGGGTTGCGGCACCGGCCTGGAGCGTCAGCACGCCGACGGCGGTGCCGTTCTCATCCACGGCGAACGGGTGCCGGGACTCTTCCTCGAGCGCGATCAGCATCATTCGCAGCGGCTCGCCAACGAACCTCTGCTGCCCCTCACCGAGCTCCAGCAGCGCGATCTCCCCCAGCTTGATGGCCCGGGCGTCGTCATCGAGGTTCTTCAAGGGCAGCAGCCACACATGTCCAGCCATGTAGCCAGCGTACCCGCGCCGGCGGGGCAGGCCGCCGAGAGTGAAGCAGCTACAGGGCGGCGTCCTTGGGCGGACCGGCCGGGTCCATCCAGAAGACTTCCCAGAGGTGGCCGTCCGGGTCCTGGAAGCTGTGCGTGTACATGAAGCCGTAGTCCTGGGCCTCCTCCGACGCCGTGCCGCCGGAGGTCAGGGCCGTTCGGATGACCCCGTCCACGGCTTCGCGGCTCTCCAGCGAAAAGGACATGATGGCCTCGGCGGTGTCCGCCGTCGCGGCGATCGACTTGGAGGTGAAGGTCTTGAAGTAGGACTCGACGAGCAGCATCACGTACGCGCCGTCATTGACGATCATGCAGGTGGCGTTCTCATCGGTGAAGTCGGGGTTGAAGGAGAATCCCAGCGCCGTGAAGAACTCAACGGTCTTATCGAGATTCCGGACGGGAAGGTTCACAAACAGTTGCCTGGCCATCCGCCCAAGGTAGCACCGCGCGGCAATCGTGTCAGTAGCGCTTTTCGGCAGCCGAGTGCCGGCCGGCGCGCATTACTGGCCGTAAAAGACCCGCTCGAAAACTGCCCGGGCCCGCCGGCTCAGCCGGAGGTAGTCCTCTTCGAGCGCCGCGGCGTTGCCCTGACCGTACCCGCACCAGCGGGCCACCGCCTCGAGGTCGCGGCGGGACGAGGGCAGCAGGTCCGAGGATCGGCCGGTCCAGATGACGTTGGCCGACCGGATCCGGCTCGCCAGCCGCCAGGCCCGGAGCAGGACCACAGTGTCCCCCGCGTCTATGAGGTCCAAAGCAGCAGCAGCCTCGAGGGCCTCCACAGTGGACGTGGTCCGCAGCTCCGGGTGCGTGCCGGCGTGCTGAAGCTGGAGCAGCTGGGCCAGCCATTCGACGTCGCTCAGCCCGCCCCGGCCAAGCTTCAGGTGCCGGGCGGGATCGGCCCCGCGCGGCAGGCGCTCCGCCTCGACCCTGGCCTTGACCCGCCGGACTTCCCGCACGTCCTGGTCAGACAGCGACTCCGGGTACCGGACGGTATCGATCAGCGCCACAAAATCCTCGGCCAGGACATCGTCGCCGGCCATCGGGCGCGCCCGCAGCAGCGCCTGGGCTTCCCAGACGAGGGACCAACGGCGGTAGTACTCGGCATAGGACTCCAGGGTGCGCACCATGGGTCCGCTCTTGCCCTCGGGACGCAGGTCCGCGTCCACCGCCAGCACCCGTTCGGCGAGGATCGCCGGCTTGAGCGGCTGGGTCAGCAGGCTGGAGAGCTTGCCTACGATCTGCACGGCCTGCGCCTGTGCCTCCTCTTCCGGCACGCCGGGGAGCCCGCGGTGGACGTACATGACGTCGGCGTCCGAGCCGTAGCCGATCTCACGGCCGCCCTGGCGGCCCATCGCGACCACCAGCACGTGCGTCTTCAGCGGCTCCTCGGCGGTGATGATCGTCTCCGCCACGCGCAGCGCCCCCAGGACGGCCGCGCGGTCCGTGTCGGCGAGGGCTGCCCCCACCTGGTCCTGGTCCAGCAGGCCCTCACTGTCCGCAATGGCCACCCGCAGGATTTCCCTGCGCCGGATCAGCCGGATCAGCCGCATGGCGCTCTCCGGATCCGCGTGCCGGGACATCTTCGAGGTGATCTCAAGCCATTGGGATTCGAAGCTGAGCGGCACCAGTTCCTTGTCCGTGCCCAGCCAAGCCACGGACTCGGGCGAAACCTCCAGCAGGTCCGCGATCAGCCGGGAGTTGGCGAGAACGTGGCAGAGCCGCTCGGCCGCGGCCGTCGAATCCCGGAGCATGCCCAGGTACCAGTGCGTCGTGCCAAGGGCCTCGCTGACGCGCCGGAAGGCGAGCAGCCCGGCGTCGGGGTCCACGCCGTCCGCGAGCCAGTCCAGCAAAATGGGCAGGAGCTGGCGCTGGAGTGCGGCGCGCCGGCTGACGCCGGCCGTGAGGGCCTCGATGTGCCGCATGGCCCCGGGGGGATCGAGGTAGCCGAGCGCCGCGAGGCGGCCTTGGGCGGCTTCCGGCGTCAGGCGCGCCTCTTCGCTGCTCAGGGTGGCGACGGTGTTGAGCAGCGGGCGGTAGAAAATGCGTTCGTGGAGTTCCCGCACGGAGCGCTTGGTCTTGCGCCAGGCGGCCACCAGGGCGTCCGGCTTGGGCCGCTCGGCCGAGAACGGTCCCAGGACAGCCTTGGCCAGGGAGCGCAACGACGCTTCGTTCACGGGCATGAGGTGGGTCCGGCGCAGCTGGAACAGCTGGATCCGGTGTTCGAGCAGGCGCAGGTAGCGGTAGTCGCGGTCGAACTCGGCGGCGTCCGAGCGGCCGATGTAGCCGCCGGCGGAGAGCGCGGCGATGGCCGAGGTGGTGTCCCGGCAGCGCAGCGATTCATCGGACTTGCCGTGCACGAGTTGGAGCAGCTGGACGGTGAATTCGACGTCGCGAAGTCCTCCGCGGCCCAGCTTGATCTGCCGCTGTTCCTCCTCGGCTGGAATGTGCTCGGTGACGCGGCGGCGCATGGCGCGGACGGATTCGACGAAGCCTTCCCGGCCGGCCGAGGACCAAATGAGGGGCGTCACGGCCGCTTCGTAACGGGCGCCCAGCTCGGGGTCGCCGGCAATGGTCCGGGCTTTCAGGAGGGCCTGGAATTCCCAGCTCTCGGCCCAGCGCGCGTAATAGTTTTCGTGCGAGGCGAGGGTACGGACCAGCGGCCCGGACTTTCCCTCGGGCCGGAGGTTTGCATCCACTTCCCACAGCCCGGGTTCGCGGCTCGTGGACATGATCGCCCGCGAGATCCCGGAAGCCAGGACCGTGCCGATGGTGGTGGCCCGGGTGTCCTCCAGCGCGCCGGAATCAATCACGTAGATGACGTCGACGTCGGAGATGTAGTTCAGTTCGCGGGCACCGCACTTGCCCATGCCGATCACGGCGAGACCGACGTCGGCCACCTCCGCGGCGTCGAACTTCTCCGCTGCCTCCGCCCGGGACACGGCGAGGGCCGCCTCAAGGGCGGCGCCAGCGAGATCTGCCAGTTCCGCACCCGCAGCCGGCATGAAGTCCAGCGGATCGGCTGCGCACAGGTCCTTGATGGCGAGTTCCACGAGCCCGCGCCGGTAGGCGGTCCGCAGGGCGGCGTAGGCGTCCTGTCCGCTAAGGGCCGCCACCGGCCGGGCCGCCTTGGGGTCGGCCCGCACCGACTGCAGCAGCCGGGCCCGGAGGGTCACGGCGTCCGCGGCCAGCGGTTCGGGGCTGATCCGCACCTCGAAGGCGTCGAGGTGCTCGGGGTGGCGGATGAGGAATTCCCCGAGCGCCTCGGACGCCCCCAGGACCCTGTACAGCGGTTCGCTGCTTTCCGGGTCCGCGACGGCAAGCTTGCGCAGCTCCGGGTGCTTCTCGATCAGCCGGACCAGGGACTGCAGGGCCGTGTCCGGGTTCGCCGCCAGCTGCAGCCCCGCGAACAGGGCATCCTGGTCGAGCCCCTCCAGTTCCCGGGCCGCCAGAAACCGCTCGCCCTTGTCGAGATCGCTGAAGCCGGCGGCAATGAGGCGTCGTGCCAGGCTCATTGGGGCAGCCTACAGAATGCCGAGATTGCGTTGCAGCTCGTACGGCGTCACCTGGAGGCGGTAGTCCTGCCATTCTGCGCGCTTGTTGCGCAGGAAGTGCTCGAACACCTGCTCGCCCAGGATCTGCGGCATGAGTTCGGAATCCTCCATGGTCCGGATGGCGTCGTGCAGGCTCGCCGGCAGCGGGTCGTGGCCCATGGCGCGGCGTTCCGCCGAGCTCAGCGACCAGATGTCGTCCTCTGCCGCTGCGGGGAGCTGGTAGCCCTCCTCGATGCCCTTAAGGCCGGCGCCGAGGAGCACGGCGTAGGCCAGGTAGGGGTTGGCGGCGGAGTCGATGCCGCGGTATTCGATCCGCGCGGACTGGCCCTTGCCGGGCTTATACAGCGGGACGCGGACCAGCGCGGAGCGGTTGTTGTGGCCCCAGCTCAGGTAGCTCGGCGCCTCTCCCCCGCCCCAGAGCCGCTTGTAGGAGTTCACGAACTGGTTGGTCACCGCCGTGAATTCGGGTGCGTGCTTGAGGATGCCGGCAATGAACTGGCGCGCCGTCTCGGAAAGCTGGAACTCTGCACCGGCCTCGTAGAAGGCGTTGGTGTCCCCTTCAAAGAGCGAGAAGTGCGTGTGCATGCCCGAACCCGGGTGGGCGGTGAAGGGCTTGGGCATGAAGGTGGCATACGTGCCCTGTTGCAGAGCGACTTCCTTGATGACCGTCCGGAACGTCATGATGTTGTCCGCGGTCTGCAGGGCGTCCGCGTAGCGCAGGTCGATCTCGTTCTGGCCCGGCCCGGCCTCGTGGTGGCTGAACTCCACGGAGATGCCGACGGATTCGAGCATGGTCACGGCGGTCCGGCGGAAGTCCTGGGCCACGCCGCCCGGGACGTGGTCAAAGTAGCCGCCCTCGTCCACAGGGATGGGCGATCCGTCGGGGCCCGGCTGCTGGGACTTGAGCAGGTAGAACTCGATCTCGGGATGGGTGTAGCAGGTGAAGCCCATGTCCGCGGCCTTGGCCAGCGTGCGCTTGAGGACGTTGCGCGGGTCCGCTGCGGAGGGTTCGCCGTCGGGTGTCAGGATGTCGCAGAACATCCGGGAGGTGGCCTCAGTCTCCCCGCGCCACGGCAGGATCTGGAACGTGGCCGGATCCGGCTGGGCGAGCATGTCGGATTCAAAGACGCGGGCAAGGCCCTCAATCGATGACCCGTCGAATCCGAGTCCTTCCTCAAAGGCGCCTTCCACCTCGGCCGGGGCCAGGGCCACGGACTTGAGCGATCCCACGACGTCGGTGAACCAAAGGCGCACAAACCGCACATCGCGCTCTTCGATCGTCCGCAGGACAAACTCTTGCTGGCGGTCCATACTGGCCTCTTTCCGGTTCTTCCATCCGCCCCAGGCCCGCCATTCATGGGCCCCGCGGCTGCTCACCGTTCACTTTACTAAGCATTGCCAACGATTGCTGAAGCCGGACCCCCGCGTAACACACCGTTAACACAACGGCCGCCGATTTCGCTGCGTGCGGCGGCGCTGCGCCGCCCCCTGGACCATGCATGTGACGTGATTCACTGACAGCCGGGATGTCCCCCGGTAGCTGTGTCGACCCGTATCGCACTACGCTCGTGGCATGGCCACCAGCAACAGCTCTGATTCCAGCACGCCCGCCGAACTTGCGGCGCCCTACGGCAACGGCCCGGCAGCTGCTTCCGCGGCCGTCCCCTCCGGAACCACGGGCACCAGTGCGGGATCGGCGGACGCGTCCCGGAAACCGGCGGCCAGGATCCGCACGCATCACCTCCACCAGGCCAAGGTCCGTGGTGAGCGCTTCGCCATGCTCACCGCCTATGACCAGTACACCGCCGAGATTTTCGACCAGGCCGGCATCGAGGTGCTGCTGGTGGGCGATTCGGCCTCCAATAACGTCTTCGGCAACGAGACCAGCCTTCCCGTGACGGTGGACGAGCTCCTACCGCTGTGCCGGGCCGTCGCCCGCTCCGCCCGGCGGGCCCTAGTGGTCGCCGACCTGCCGTTCGGCAGCTATGAGGTCTCCGCCCAGCAGGCGGTGGCCACCGGCGTGCGGTTCCTCAAGGAGGGGCTGGCCCACGCGGTCAAGATCGAAGGCGGTAAGTTCTACGCCGAGACCGTCCGCGCCATGGTCCAGGCCGGCATCCCGGTCATGGCTCACATCGGCTTCACCCCGCAGAGCGAGCACGCCCTCGGCGGTTACCGCGTCCAGGGCCGCGGCGATGACGCCCAGCGGTTGATCGACGACGCCGTCGCGCTGGCCGACGCCGGCGCCTTCTGCGTATTGATGGAAATGGTCCCGGCCGCCACGGCGGCCGCCGTGGATGCCGCCGTCGAGGTTCCCACCGTCGGCATCGGCGCCGGCAGCGCCACCACCGGACAGGTCCTGGTCTGGCAGGACATGGCGGGCCTGCGCGGCGGAAAGATGGCGAAATTCGTGAAGCAGTACGCGGACCTGCGGGCCTCGCTCAGTGACGCGGCGAAGGCATACGGCGAGGACGTCCGTTCCGGCCAGTTCCCCGGTCCGGAGCACTCCTTCTAGCGGCACCTGCGGGCCTCGGTCCCCCCGGATCCGGGAATCAGCCCGCCGCCGGAGCCCACACCTCATCCTTTACGGACGATGTGTTGCGCGTCCGCTGAGGTCAGGCTGACCTTAAGGTCTGCATCAGGGCCTCAGCAGATGCTCCGCCGGCCCGGACGGTTTCATGCGCGAAGCGCAGGGTCCGGCTCCGGCGGACACGATTGGAGGAGTAGCGATGGACACGACTAACTTCTGGGACGTTCTCCTGTGGAGTTTCTGGTTCTTCATCTGGATCGCCGCATTGATGGTGTGGTTCCGCTGCCTGATTGACATGTTCAGCGACCACACGCTCAGCGGCTGGGCCAAGGCCGGCTGGGTAATACTGCTGGTCTTCGTGCCCTGGCTCGGCGCCCTTATCTACCTGATCGCCCGGGGCCGCAGCATGACCGATCGTCAGATGAAGGCGATAGCCGAGCAGCAGGCTGCCCAGCAGGAGTACATCAAGAAGGCCGCAGGCACGACATCCACTCCGGCCGCCCAGATCGCCGACGCCAAGGCGTTGCTCGATTCCGGAGCCATCGACCAGACCGAGTTTGATTCCCTTAAGGCCAAGGCCTTGGCCTGACGCTGGCTTGATGCGACGGTAACGCCCGGCATGAGAATCACCTGGCTTGGTCACTCCACGGTGGTTCTGGATCTCGACGGGGTGCGGGTCCTGACCGATCCGCTGCTTCGTCCCCATGCCGGGCTGCTGCGTCGCCTGGCACCGCGGCCGGAGCCGGCGTCGTGGAGCCGGCCGGACGTGGTGCTCCTCTCCCACCTGCACCACGACCACGCCGAGTTGCGCTCCCTGCGCATGCTGCGCGGGGCGGCGCTGATGAGCGCTCCGGCAAACGTGGCTTGGCTGCGCCGCCGAAAGCTGACGCACACAGTTCCGCTGGGCGACGACTGGACCCCGGTGGGCAACGGGGTCCAGATTCGCCAGGTCCCGGCCAAGCATCGCAGCCGCCCCATGCCACACCGCCCCAACGACGCCAATGGCCAGCTCGTGCGGGGCCCATCGGGCATCGTCTGGATCGCCGGGGACACGGGGCTGTATCCGGAGATGGCCGCGATTCCCGCCATGGCGGGAGGGCCGATCGATGTCGCCCTGGTACCGGTCTGGGGGTGGGGACCGCGGCTCTCGAAGGGGCACCTGTCGCCGGAGAGCGCCGTCCGGGCTGTCGCGATGAGCGGCGCGCGATTCGCCCTCCCGGTGCACTGGGGAACGCTGCACCCTCCGTTCTTCACACACTTTGCCCGGGGCTGGCTCGAGCAGCCCGGACAGCGGTTTGCGGACGCGATAGCGGAGCAGGCTCCTGGCTGCACGGCGGTGGTCCTCGCTCCCGGCCAGTCCTGGGTGACGCCCGCGTGAGCCACTGAACCGGTCTTCAGCCCAGTCAGGCAATCCCGCTAATTCAACCCAGTCATTCAACCCCGGGACGCCGTCGTGGTGCGCTGGCCGCAGGACTCGAGCATCGTCACCAGCACCCGGTGGAGCTCTCCGGCGCCTTCGATCCGCTCGGGCAGCCCCACCATGAGATCGGCCGGGCCGATCAGCACGGCGCGGTCCTGCCAACCGCCGAGGCCCCCGTGGGATCCGACGAGGCCTTCGAACGCTGAGACGTCGTCGGTCACGGGATCGACCGTGCTGTTGACGTACAGATCCGGTGCCTCGGGGTGCAGCAGCGCGCGGCCGAGCACTCGCGCCGCGTGGGACCCGAAGCCGGCCAACGGATCGGTGCCTTCGACCGCGCCACTGGCGATGTCGAGGCGCCCGCCGCTTCCGATCGCCCACGCCCGTCCGTCTTCATCGATGCCCGCGACAAAGCCGACGCCGGGATGGCCCGCCAGGCCGGGGATCAGGGCTGGCCACTGGCTCTCGAGGGCTTGGAGAGTCAGGCGCCGGTCGCCCCGCACGTAGACCAGGCCCAGGTTGCCGGAGCCCAACACGACCACAGGATCCTCGCCGTCGCCGCCTGAGCCAGAGGTCGGCCCTGCTGCCGTCTCCTGCGCCTTGGTCAGCACCTCGTCGGCACGGCCGGCCAGCTTCCCGGTCACCCCGCCGGCCGCGATGTCACCGGCGATGGAGTCCGCGCGGCCGAGCCCTTCGACGGACGCGTCCACGTTCTGAACGTGTTCGTTCATGAGTTCCGCGCACAGCTCGCCGAGCGCCTGGCCGTACCGGTCGGCGAACGGGGTGCCCTGGGACTGGCCGTGGTCCGAGAGCACCACCAGCCGATACCGGCGGGGCGCGGTCCCGGCGAGCTCGGCCAGGGATCCGAGCGTGCGGTCCAGGCCATCCAGGGCTGCGAGCGATTCGGGCCGGAACATGCCGGCGTGGTGGGCGATCTCGTCGTAGTCGACGTAGTCGACATAGATGCTCTTCGTGCCGCGACGCAGTTCCTCCGCCACCAAAGCCGTGTTTAGGTCCCGCAGCAGGCCGTTGGTGACTGCTCGGAGCAGGGCGAAGGTCCAGTCTCGATGCACCCGCGGGTTGAGGTCCCGTTTAACCTGCCTCCGGGCCTGCCAGCGCTCTTTGAGGATCTCCCCGACTGTCCGTGTGAAGCTGCGCATGAATCCATTCGGCGAAGCGAAAAACCAGGCGAACGCGCGGCGGGTTTCGGTGGAGCCGCGCCGGGCCTCCACCCGGCTCATCGTCAAGAGCGATCGGGGGGCGTCACCGGTGAATAAGTTGGAAATGGAGACGCCGTCGTCGCAGAGCAGGCCTTGGCCGGTGCTGTGCCGTTCCTCGATCACCCGGGCGTCCGCCGGACGGTTGGCCACCAGGACCCGTTTGAGCTCACGGTCATACCAGCGGAAGGCGGGGATCCCGTCTACGGTGCCGTGCAGAATGCCCAGCTGGCTGGCTGGCGTGGTGCAGGGCAGCTGCGGAGTCCATTCACGGAACTGGTAATCCCCCGACGTCAGCCACCGCCGGATATGGGGCACCGCCCCGGACTGGACCGCCCATTGCAACACCGGGAAGGGAACACCGTCGAGCTGCACGAACAGGATGCCGTCAATCTCTGGATCACTCACCGTTTCGTGCCGGCGTGCCCTTCCGGCCAGTGAGGTGATGAGCCCGTCATCAGTTCCGGCCGTGGTGGCCCACGAGATCAGCGTGCCCACAACGGCACTGACCCAGGTTGCGGCAAAAGCGGTCCATGCTGTTGACTCGATGCCGGGCACCAGTCTGATGGCGACGTACATGATCAGGGCCTGCCCTATGAAAGCAATCAGAAGCACCGCCAGCCAGCCCACCCTGGCGGAGACCTCCACCAGCGCGGGGCGGAGGATCAAACCGACGACGCCGGCCACCGCGGCGACGGCGGCGTAAGCCCACCAGCTGGTTGCCGAGAAGCCCGGCAGCAGCGCGCCGGTGACAATAAGGGCTAACGTCGAGGCAGCCCAGGCAAGGGCCAGCCTGGCCAGGTCGGTGACTCGGGCGCCGCGGGTGCGCAGAACGCTGGTCGGCATTTTCCCAGTATGGCTGGCCGCAACCGGCTGGCACTCACCCTCACAGGGTGAGAATGACGGGCGGAGAAAAATCCGTCCTTGTGCCCGGTGTCCGGTCTGCGACTGCCCGGGATGCCCTCACTGACCCGAGAGGCGGAGCGGGCTAGTCGTCGTCGTCCTTGTCCCACGCCTCGTTACGCGCCTTGACCTTTTCCAGCGCATGTTCGGCTTCCTCACGGGTCTTGTACGGCCCGATCAGCTGACTCCAGTCGGACATCGCGTCTTCCTCAATCTCATGAGTGTTGACGTTGTACCAGTATTCGGGCATCGGGCTTCCTCCACTGTTTGTCCCGCTGATTACCTGCGGTTATTCCTGCTGTTTCCGGTGGTAATTTCCGGTCACTGTTTTCCGGGCTCTGTTTTCCGGGCTCTGTTTTCCGGTCACTGTTTTCCGGTCACTGTTTTCCGGGCAAAGCCCGGGGGCTTATATGATCAATCTATGCCTTCTCTAGCCTCAACTGCACCCATCGGCACGCTTGTCCCGGGGACAGTGAGCCCGCAACTTCCCGTACCGCCGTCCATCCCGCGTCCGGAATACGTGGGCAAGCCGGCGCCGGCAAAGTTCACCGGCTCAGAGGTCAAGTCGGCAGAGATCATTGAAAAGATCCGGATCGCCTCCAAAATAGCTGCCCAGGCAATCGTTGAGGTCGGCAAGCACATCGAACCCGGCGTCACCACCGACGTCCTGGACCGGGTGGGCCACGAGTTCCTGCTGGACCACAACGCGTACCCGTCCACCCTCGGCTACCGGGGCTTTCCGAAATCCCTGTGTTCGTCCCTCAACGAGGTCATCTGCCACGGGATCCCGGACAGCACGGTGGTCCAGGACGGCGACATCCTCAACATCGACATCACGGCCTTCGTCGGCGGCGTTCACGGCGACACCAACTACACCTTCCTGGTCGGCGAGGTGGACGAGGAATCCCGCCTCCTCGTCGAGCGCACCCGGGAATCGCTGAACCGCGCCGTCCGGGCCGTAGCTCCGGGACGCGAGATCAACGTGATCGGCCGGACCATCGAGTCCTATGCAAAACGCTTCGGCTATGGCGTGGTCCGTGACTTTACCGGCCACGGCGTCGGCGAAGCTTTCCACACCGGGCTGATCATTCCGCACTACGACGCCGCGCCCGCATACAACACCACCATAGAAACCGGTATGGTGTTCACGATCGAGCCAATGCTGACCCTGGGCACCGTTGACTGGGACATGTGGGCCGATGAATGGACCGTGGTGACCCGCGACCGCAAGCGCACTGCCCAGTTCGAGCACACCCTGCTCGTCACGGAGTCCGGGGCCGAGGTCCTCACGCTGCCCTGACCGCCCGCTCCACACGCTGTTTCCCTGAACCTCCCGCTCTTTCACCTGCCGGCCCGCCCGGTCACCACAGCCCGCCCCTGCCACGAACGGAACGACATTGGCCAAGAAGGACGAAAAGTCGAAGAAGCACGCACCCCTGATCGGCATTGACATCGGCGGGACCGGTATCAAGGGCGGGATCGTGGACCTGAAGAAGGGGAAGCTGATCGGTGACCGCGTGCGCTTCCCCACGCCGCAGCCCTCCACCCCCGAGTCAGTGGCCGAAGTCGTCGCACTGGTTGTCGCTGAGCTCACGGCACGTCCTGACGCCCCCGATGCCAGCAGCCCCGTGGGAGTCACCTTCCCCGGCATCATTCAGCACGGCGTGGTCCACTCGGCCGCGAACGTGGACAAGTCCTGGCTGGAAGCCGACATCGATGGCATGCTCACGGCACGTCTGGGCCGCCCCGTGGAGGTCATCAACGACGCCGACGCCGCCGGCCTCGCCGAGGCCCGCTTCGGCGCCGGCGAGGGGATCGACGGCACCGTCCTGGTCATCACCCTTGGCACCGGCATCGGTTCAGCCTTCATCTTCGACGGCAAGCTGGTCCCCAACGCCGAGCTCGGCCACCTGGAGATCGACGGCTTCGACGCCGAGACCAAGGCTTCGGCCGTGGCACGTGAGCGCGACGGCCTCAGCTGGGAACAGTACAGCGTGCTGCTGCAGCGCTACTTCTCCCACGTGGAGTTCCTGTTCTCCCCCGAACTCTTCATCGTGGGCGGCGGCATCTCCAAGCGCGCCAACGAGTACCTGCCGCACCTGAAGCTCCGCACTCCGATCGTCCCGGCCGAGCTGAAGAACGACGCCGGGATCGTGGGCGCGGCCATCGAGATTGCGCTGAAGCACAAGCTGGCCAAATAAGGCCCCATGGGCTGTAAAAGCCAAATGAGCTATCACTCCGGGTCGTTCTGAACGCTGGGAACGACCCGGAGTGATAGCTCAATTTTTTGGAGCCGGTGGTGGCCGCGGCTTCCCCTCCGCTGCCACCACCGGAGTCTGTGGTGGATCCTAGGATCTAGTCACGAAACAGTCACTAGGTCAGATGAATCAAATGAATTACGACGGCGCCTGAAGCGGGCGTTTGTCCGGGCTCTTGCCGTCCCGGCCCTTGGTCTCGGCCTCGTGGCGAAGCAGGGAAATCGCCGATTCGAAGTCCTCCAGCGATTCGAAGGCCTGGTAGACGCTCGCGAACCGCAGGTAGGCGACCTCGTCCAGGCGCTGCAGCGGCTCCAGGATTGCCAGCCCGACTTCGTGGGCGTCGATCTCGGCGGCGCCTGAGCCCCGGATCGTTTCCTCGACTTCCTGCGCCAGCAGGGCCAGATCGTCTTCGGTGACCGGACGGCCCTGGCAGGCCTTGCGGACGCCGTTGATGACCTTGCTGCGGCTGAAGGGCTCGCCGACGCCGGAGCGCTTGATGACGGTCAGGCTGGTGGTTTCCACGGTGGTGAACCGACGGCCGCATTCGGGGCACTGACGGCGGCGGCGGATGGCGGAGCCGTCGTCGGCGATCCGGCTGTCCACAACGCGCGAATCAGGGTTTCGGCAGAACGGGCAATACATGTCGGTTCCTCCCCTGTCGCAATCCGCAGTCAGTGCTGTATCAGTCAGTGCTGAAACAGTGCAGTCAGCGCTGCCCTGTGTCCCCAGTTTACGACTACATGTAGCTGAATAACAAGCCTGTAATTACTACATGTAGTGGTCTGGGCCTGGCTACCGGGCGGCGAACCGCGCTGTGACGGCCTCGCCGTGGGCGGGAAGGTCCTCCGCGCCGGAGAGGCTGACGATGTGGCCGCTGACCTGCTCCAATGCGGAGCGGGTGTAGTTGATGACCTGGATGGCCCGCAGGAACGTTGTGACGTTCAGTCCGGAGGAGAAGGCCGCCGTGCCGCTGGTGGGCAGCACGTGGTTGGAGCCGGCGCAATAGTCGCCCAGGCTCACGGGGCTGTAGTCCCCCACGAAGATCGCGCCGGCGCTGCGGATCCGGCTGGCCACGCTGGCGGCATCGGCGGTCATGATTTCAAGGTGTTCGGCGGCGTATGCGTCACAGGCGGCGATGCCCTGTTCCAGGTCCTCGACCAGCACGACGCCGGACTGCGGGCCAGAGAGTGCCTCGAGGACCCGGCTGGAGTGCTTGGTGGCTGCGGCCTGATGTTCAAGTTCCACGCGGACGTCGGCAGCGAGGGCCTCGGAATCCGTGAACAGCACCGATGCGGCCTTTGGGTCGTGCTCTGCCTGGCTGATGAGGTCCGCGGCCACGAGGGCGGGATTGGCGGTGGAGTCCGCAAGGATCGCAATTTCCGTGGTGCCGGCCTCGGAATCGATCCCGACAACGCCCTTGACCAGCCGCTTGGCGGTCGCCACGAAGATATTGCCCGGGCCGGTCACGACATCCACGGGGTCGATCCCGGGGAGCTTGCCGGCGTCGGATGTGTCGGACGAATCCGCCGGGATGCCGTAGGCAAACGCGGCGATGGCCTGCGCCCCGCCGATCGCGTAGACCTCTTCAATGCCCAGCAGGCAGGCCGCGGCCAGGATCGTGGGGTGCGGGAGGCCGCCGAAATCCTTTTGCGGCGGTGAAGCCAGGGCAATCGATTCGACGCCGGCGGCCAGGGCCGGGACCACGTTCATGATCACCGAGGACGGGTAGACAGCCAGGCCGCCGGGGACGTAGAGCCCCACACGGGCCACCGGCACCCAGTTTTGGCTGACGACGGCACCAACGCCCAGTTCGACGTCGATGTTCGCCGGGCGCTGGGCGTCGGCGAAGGCGCGCGCCCGCTTGATGGACTCCTCGAGTGCCGCGCGTACGGCGGGATCCAGGCCCTCAAGGGCCGCACGCAGGGCCTCGGCCGGGACCCGGGGGTGCGCCTGCTCGACGCCGTCGAAGGCCAGTGCCAGCTCCCGGAGTGCGCCGAAGCCCCGAGTTCGGACGGCGGAGATGATGTCCAGGACCTTGCCCTCGGCGTCGGCCATGGTGCCGGACTGTGCCCGGGGCACCGCAGCGCGGAGTCCGGCGAGGGACAGTTGCGCACCGCGCACGTCCACCGTGCGGAAGTTGAGGGCGGTCATCGGGGTGACGGGGCTGTCAGGAGTTAGGCTCACCCGATCATTTTACGTGTCCCGCCGCGGCGGTCTGGCACTGGCGTCAGCGGCGGGGTTTGCCGCCGGAGCCAGGGAAGAGGCTGTTCAGGAAGATGGCCAGGGCAATCGCCGCGGGCCAGATGACGAGGACCGCATAGGAGCGCAGTGAGAAGGCGACGCTGGTGCTGGCCGAGGTATCTGCCGGCGCTCCCCACCACTGGGCGCTCAGCACGCCGGTTCCCCACGCTAGGAGCGCCCCGGCCGCGCCGGCGAGGACCACCAGGATGACGGTGCCGGCGCCGGGCTGGTGGTGCTTGTTGCCGGCCACGAAGGACCCGGCGATGCACCCGGCGAGCAGGCACAGCCCTGCCAGCACCAGGTCCCTGGGCAGCCAGGTGGCGGTGTTGCTGCCGGCGGCGAGGTCCGGGTTGCCCGTCAGGAGATTCAGGCCCGACGGCGCCAGCAGCCACCAGAGCAATCCCACCGGGACGCCGGCGGCCGCGATGACCGCGGCCTTTCGCCATGGGGTCCCGCCGGGTCCGCGGTGCTGCTCGGGATTCTCGGGCGGGACCGGCTGCGCGGGCTCCCCGGAGTGGTGGACGGGGCCGTCTACTGCGGGCTGTGTCATGCAACAAACCGTAACAAGGATTCTGCCGGCGCATGGCGAAGCCCCGGCAGCACATGACGGCGGAAGTAAACAAAATGCCCTACCTCGATCACCGGCGCAATACGCTGGCAGAGTAGGAAGTACCACACGCACGTGCAGCAGGGAGTTGGATCGCAGTGGCCACAGATGAAGGAATCTTCGAGGGAACGTTCAAGGAAATGTTCCGCCGGCACGCGGCGGGCGTGGCCATCATCACGGCCAACCACAACGGCGTGCCGTTCGGATTCACGGCAACCTCAGTGGCCTCGCTGTCCGCCAAACCGCCGCGCTTCACGTTCAATATGGCCAGGACCTCCAGCTCGTGGCCGGCAGTGGCGAACACGACTTACATTGGCGTGCACATGCTCGGGCTGGAGAACCAGGAACTCGCCGACCGTTTCGCCCGGGCCGGCAACCGGTTCGACGGCGACCACTGGGAGCTCGGACCCCACGAGGTGCCCGTGCTCAAGGGAGTCAGCGGCTGGCTGATCGGCAAAGTCCAGATGCGGCTCTCCTTCGAGAACAACGCCGTTGTGGTGGTTGAGGTGGTGGAGGGCCAGGTCGGCGAAGACGGCACTCCCCTGCTCTACCACTCCGGGGCCTACAGCCAGCCCGTTCCGCTCGACTACGAAATTTGAGCGCCGAGACCTGAAGGCCCGGGGCCACTCCCCCGGCGCTAGTTGTCCAGGCAGGTCGGGCCGAGCAGCACCTTCAAGTCGCCAAACAGGGACGGGCTCGGGTTGACGCGCAAGTGCACCGGCAGGCCCATGACCTCCACCCGGGTGTCGCCCTGCAGGTGCAGCCGGACCTCGGAGTTTCCACGGTGGGTCCGCAGCACGTCGCCCAGCTCCGTGACCACGGCCTCGGTGGCCTTGTGCGTGGCCATGGTGATCACCACGGGCCCGTTCTGGCTGTCGCTGAGGTCCGGCACGGAAAGTTCCATGCAGTTCAAGGTCACGGCGCCGTCGTCGCGCCTTTGCAGGCGTCCCTTGACCACCACGATCAGGTCTTCCGCGAGCACCGAGGCGATGGGGCCGTAGACCTGGCCGAAGAACATGACCTCCATGGAACCGGCGAGGTCCTCGATCTCGGCGCGGGCGTAGGCATTGCCGCTTGCCTTGGCGATCCTTCGGCTGAGGGAGGTGATCATGCCCGCGATGGTCACGATCGAGCCGTCCGGCGGGCCGTCCTCGGCGATGATCGAGGTGATCGACCGGTCGGCGTGCTGGCTCAGCAGCCCTTCCAGCCCCTGCAGCGGGTGGTCGGAGACGTACAGACCGAGCATGTCACGCTCGAACGCCAGCTTGTCCTTCTTCTCCCATTCCGGCAGGTCCGGGATCTCGGTGCTGAGCGAGGCCTCGGGCTCCTGGTCCTCAAAGCCGGCGAAGAGGTCGAACTGGCCGATCGCTTCGTTGCGCTTGAGGGTGATGACGGAGTCGATTGCCTCTTCGTGGATCATGGCCAGGGCCCGCCGCGGATGGCCGAGCGAGTCGAAGGCGCCGGCCTTGATGAGGGATTCGATAGTCCGCTTGTTGCAGACCACCGCCGGGACTTTCAGGAGGTAGTCCTTGAAGGACGTGTAGGCGCCTTCTTTTTCGCGCGCCGCCACCATGGCTTCGACGGCGTTCACGCCGACGTTGCGGATGGCGCCCATGCCAAAGCGGATGTCGGTGCCGACAGGGGTGAAGTTGAGGGCTGACTCATTGACGTCGGGCGGCAGTACCGTGATGCCCATCCGCCGGCATTCGTTGAGGTAGATGGCCGACTTGTCTTTGTCGTCGCCCACCGAGGTCAGCAGGGCAGCCATGTATTCCGGCGCGTAGTGCGCCTTCAGGTATGCGGTCCAGTAGGAGATCACACCGTAGGCGGCCGAGTGCGCCTTGTTGAAGGCGTAGTCGGAGAACGGCAGCAGGATGTCCCAGAGGGTCTTGACCGCGGCCATGGAATAGCCGTTGTCCTGCATGCCCTGGGAGAAACCGGCGAACTGCTTGTCCAGCTCGGACTTCTTCTTCTTGCCCATGGCGCGGCGCAGGATGTCGGCCTGCCCCAGGGTATAGCCGGCGAGTTTCTGCGCCACGGCCATGACCTGCTCCTGGTACACGATCAGCCCGTACGTCCCGCCGAGGATTTCGGAGAGCGGCTCCTCGAGCTCCGGGTGGATCGGGATGACATCTTGGATCTTGTTCTTGCGTAGCGCGTAGTCGGTGTGCGCGTTGGCGCCCATGGGTCCGGGCCGGTAGAGGGCCAGCACGGCGGAGATGTCTTCGAAGTTGTCAGGCTTCATCAGCTTGAGCAGGGAGCGCATGGGCCCGCCGTCGAGCTGGAAGACACCCAGAGTGTCTCCCCGGGCCAGCAGCTCGTAGGACGCCGTGTCATCCAACTCGAGGGTTTCAAGGTCGAGGTCGACGCCGCGGTTCATCTTGATGTTTTCCAGGGCATCGGAAATGATCGTCAGGTTTCGAAGCCCGAGGAAGTCCATCTTGATCAGGCCGAGGCCCTCGGACGTCGGATAGTCGAACTGGGTAATGACCTGGCCGTCCTGGAACCGGCGCATGATCGGAATCACGTCGATGATGGGGTCCGAGGACATGATGACGCCGG
Source organism: Arthrobacter sp. 05T420 (assembly GCF_056396305.1). NCBI lineage: Bacteria > Bacillati > Actinomycetota > Actinomycetes > Micrococcales > Micrococcaceae > Arthrobacter > Arthrobacter sp. 05T420. The sequence continues at coordinate 62,316 of NZ_JBFTLG010000013.1, forward strand.
CGGCGTGCACGCCCCACTGCCGCTTCAGCCCCTCAATGCCCAGCGCCGTCTCGAAGACCTTGGCAGCCTCCGGATCAGTGCTGATCAGCTGGCGGAAGTCCCCGGCCTCGCTGTAGCGCTTGGACTGGGGGTTCTGGATGTCGGCCAGCGGAATGTCCTTGGCCATCACGGCCGGGGGCAGCGCCTTGGTCAGCGTCTCGCCCATGCTGAACGGGTAGCCCAGCACGCGCGAGGAGTCCTTGAGGGCCTGTTTGGTCTTGATGGTGCCGTAGGTGACGATCATCGCCACGCGTTCGTCGCCGTACTTGCGCGTGACGTAGTCGATTACTTCGGAGCGGCGCCGGTCATCGAAGTCGACGTCGAAGTCAGGCATGGAGACGCGGTCCGGGTTGAGGAAGCGCTCGAAGATCAGGCCGTGGTGCAGCGGGTCAAGGTCCGTGATGCGCATGGCGTACGCCACCATGGAGCCGGCACCGGAACCACGCCCGGGACCGACGCGGATGCCGTTGTTCTTGGCCCAGTTGATGAAGTCGGCCACCACGAGGAAGTAGCCCGGGAAGCCCATGGAAGTGATGACTTCCAGCTCATAGTCGGCCTGCTTGCGGACCTTGTCCGGGATGCCCTGGGGATAGCGGTACTGGAGTCCCTTGTCGACTTCCTTGACCAGCCAGGACGTTTCGTCCTCCCCCTCCGGGCAGGGAAACCGGGGCATGTAGTTGGCGCCGGTGTTGAACGAGACCTCGCAGCGCTCGGCGATCAGGAGCGTGTTGTCGCACGCCTCCGGGTGGTCGCGGAACAGCTCCCGCATTTCCTGCGGTGACTTCAGGTAGTAGCCGCTGCCGGAGAAGGCAAAGCGAGAGCCGCCGTTGTCGTAAGTCGGCTCCAGGAGGGTGGAGCCGGACTGGATGGCCAGGAGGGCCTCATGCGCCTTCGCGTCGTGCTCGTGCGTGTAGTGCAGGTCGTTGGTGGCCACGAGCGGCAGGTTCAGGTCCTTGGCCAGGCGCAGAAGGTCACCGGTGACGCGCCGCTCGATGTCCAGGCCGTGGTCCATGAGCTCGCAGAAGTAGTTCTCCGCGCCAAAGATGTCGCGGAACTCGGCCGCGGCCTCAACCGCTTCGCGGTACTGGCCCAGGCGCAGCCGGGTCTGGACTTCACCGGACGGGCAGCCGGTGGTGGCGATGAGCCCTTCCGAGTACGTGTTCAGCAGCTCACGGTCCAACCGGGGCCATTTGCCGAAGACCGAGTCCAATGAGGCGATCGAGGAGGCCCGGAAAAGGTTCCGCATGCCCACGTTGTTGTAGCTGAGCAGGGTCATGTGCGTGTAGGAGCCACCGCCGGAAATGTCATCCTTGCGCTGGTGCTCCTCGCCCCACCGCACACGGGTCTTGTCCGTGCGCGCGGTCCCGGGAGTCACATAGGCTTCGACGCCGATGATGGGCCTGATGCCCTGGTCGGTTGCCCGCTTCCAGAAGTCGAAGGCGCCGAACAGGTAGCCGTGGTCCGTCGTGGCGAGGGCCGGCATGCCGAGCCGCTCGGTTTCGTCGAACAGCTCACCGAGCCGGGCGGCACCGTCCAGCATCGAGTACTCGGTGTGGTTGTGGAGATGGACAAACGAGTCGTTGCTGGAAGTCACCGCACCATTCTAGTGCCGACCCACGACGGCGGCGTGCAACCACGACGGGCGCGAACGGAACCTGCCGTACAGACCGCCGGATCCGCCGGCCGAAACCAGGGGCAAGACCGAGGGCCGGATTGGATCACCCCGCCCGGCCCGGGCGGTTCAGGCGTCTCCGGACTCCAGGACCTCAAGCGCGTATTTCAAGTCCTGCGGGTATTCGCTGGACACGGTGACCCGCTCCCCTGTCCGCGGGTGGTCGAAGGAGAGCTCCCGGGCGTGCAGCCACTGCCGGGTCAGCCCGAGGGTGGCGGCCAGCCGCGGGTCCGCGCCGTAGGTGAGGTCCCCTGCGCAGGGGTGGCGCAGGGCCGCAAAGTGCACACGGATCTGGTGGGTCCGGCCGGTTTCGAGGTGCACCTCCACCAGGGAGGCCTTCCCGAAAGCTTCCAGGACCTCGTAGTGCGTCACCGAATCACGGCCGTCCTCAATCACGGCGAACCGCCAGTCATGGCCGGGGTGGCGGCCGATGGGTGCGTCGATGGTGCCCGCCAGCGGATCGGGAAGGCCCTGGACCACGGCGTGGTAGACCTTGTCCACGGTGCGTTCCTTGAAGGCCCGTTTGAGCACGGTGTAGGCGTTTTCGGTCTTGGCGACCACCATGACGCCGGAGGTCCCGACGTCGAGCCGGTGGACGATGCCGGCGCGCTCTGAAGCGCCCGACGTCGAGATCCGGTAGCCGAGACCGGCGAGGCCACCCACCACTGTGGGCCCCACCCAGCCGGGCGAGGGGTGCGCTGCCACGCCCACCGGTTTGTCGATGACAACAAATTCGTCATCGTCCAGCAGGATCAACAGGTCGTCCACAACTTCCTCCACGATTTCCAGGGGATCCCTGCGGTCCGGTACTACGACGTCCAGCACGGTACCCAGGGCGAGCTTGAGCGACTTCCCGACCCGCTTGGCATTGCTGGTGACGTTGCCCTCGGCGATGAGCGTGGCCGCCTGGGAGCGGGAGATGTCCATCAGCCTGGCCAGGCCGGCGTCCACGCGGGAGCCGGCGAGGTCCTCCGGGACGGTGAACTGCCGGTGCCCGGCAGTTGCAGCACCGGCTTTGCCGGCAGCATCCGCCGCAACGTCGTCAGATGCGTCCTCTGCCAGGTCATCTGCCAGGCTGTCGGCGACGTCCGGCGCCAGATCCTGCGGCATGTCCTCCGCGGCGCGTCCTGCGGCGTTTCCTGAGGTAGTTTCAGACATCTTTGGCCACCGTATCCTTCGTGTGGCGTGAGCCGTCCAGGGAGATCCCGCGGAGGGTGAGCAGGCAGATAATCACGACGGCGGAGACCACGGCCGAGTCTGCGATATTGAAGATCGCGAAGTTTGGGAGCTGGATGAAGTCCACCACGTGGCCCATTGCGAAAGACGGCTCGCGGAACAGCCGGTCGGTGAGATTGCCGAGTGCGCCGCCGAGGAGCAGCCCCAGCGCCAACGCCCACCAGAGCGAGCCGAGCTTGCGCAACTGCAGCAAGATCGCGACGGACACGGCCGCCATGATGATCGTGAACACCCACGTGACGTTCTCGCCGATCGAGAACGCGGCGCCGGAGTTACGGATGTAGAACCAGTGCAACAGCGGCGGCAAAACGGGAATCCGCTCGCCCTCGGTCATGGTGCTGGTGACCCAGAGCTTGGTCAGCTGGTCGAACACGTAGGCGAACACCGCGAAGGCAGCGAACAAGGCAAACAGCTTTGCCCGGCGCGGCCGGGGGTGCACAGGCTGTGCCGCCTCGAGCGGCTGCATGGCGTCTGGTGATGGTGCGTCAGTCATAGGGCTTTCGTTCGGGAGCCAGTGCGGAGACTGGTAGCCAGGTGCCCGGCAAGCGGGCACCGGACCGGTGGCGGCACAGTGCGGGAAAATTACAGTGCCGGAAAATACCGTGCGGGAAAGTGAAAAGCCGGCGGCCGAGGAAACCTCAGCCACCGACTTTCAGAATACTTTGCTTTTGCCTAGCTATTGGCTTCGACCTCAGGGGCCGCAACGGAGCCGCGGGCATCGAGGTCACGGAGCTGGCCTTCGATGTAGGCCTTCAGGCGTGAGCGGTAGTCGCGCTCGAAGCCGCGAAGCTGCTCGACCTTGCGTTCCAGCACGGAGCGCTGCTGCTCGAGGGCACCAAGGATCTTGCGGGACTTTTCCTGCGCATCGTTGACGAGGCTGCTGGCCTCGATCTGGGCTTCAGCGATGATTTTGTCCCGCTGCTGCTCGCCGTCGGCGACGTGCTTGTCGTGCATCTGCTGCGCCATGGCCAGCAGGCCGGCGGCGGACTCGGAAGCCGGGGTGGCAGCGGCACGTGCCGGTTCGACTGCCTGGGCTGCCTTGGCAGCAGCCTGCTCGGCTTCCTTCTTCTTGGCAGCTTCTGCGGCCGCCTTTGCCTTGGCTTCGGCCTCGGCCTTGGCGGTGTCTTCCTTCTCGGCCTTGACGGGCGCCGGGACCTTTTCCACCACGGGTGCGGCGGCTGCGGAGCTGGCAGGCGTGCCGGCGCCGGATTCCGCGAGCTTCTTGCGGAGCTCGTCGTTCTCCTGGTTCAGGCGCCGAAGTTCGACGACGATCTCGTCCAGGAAGTCATCAACTTCATCCTGGTCGTAGCCTTCGCGGAACTTGGTCGGCTGAAAGCGCTTGTTGACAACGTCTTCTGGCGTCAAAGCCATCTGGTCACCTCGTTGGTCTAGTTAGTCAGTAGGCCTTCCGGCCGTCAAAACTACGGTACCTAAATATGGTCTGGTTCCTCTAATTCAACACCGCAGTGTCAAACCGGAGTTTCATTCGGTGTGGGCCTGGGCCCGGGCAAGTCGCCTCCCCGGCCCCGGCGGCTCATGCTGCGATCGGCTGGGCGTACACCAGGCCCTTGACGATCCACATCGCCACGCTCACGGCCACGAACAGGAGCAGGAAGCCGATGTCCAGTGAAATCCCGCCCAACCGCAGCGGCGGGATGAGCCGGCGGAGCAGCTTGAGGGGCTTGTCCGTGACCGAATACACGGCATGGGCCGTCACGAGTGCCATGCCGCGGGGCCGCCAGCTCGGGGCAAACATCTGCACCCAGTCGTAGACCAGGCGGATGATCAATGCCACGAAGAAGAGCAACAGAGCGATATAGACGAGTCCGAAAACAATTCCCATGAGCTAACTCATATCTCCATGTTCATTCCGGATACCGCAGTGTCCTAAGGAAAGTGTCACTTCTATTTCAACACGGATAATTCCGCACGGATGCCAGGCGGGTGTCCCCACCTGGCATCCGTAACGATATTTGGGCCTAGCTTTGGTTGAAGAAACTTGCCTGGGTCTCGCTGACCTTCTTGTCATCGCCAATGACCTCGATGTACGACGGCGAGAGCAGGAACACCTTATTCGTCACCCGTTCGATGCTGCCGCGGAGGCCGAAGACGAGTCCGGCGGAGAAGTCCACGAGGCGCTTGGCGTCAGCTTCGCCCATGTCGGTGACGTTCATGATGACGGGGATGCCTTCGCGGAAGCTTTCACCAATGAGCTTGGCGTCGTTGTACGACCGCGGATGGATGGTAGTGATTTGCCGGAGTCCGGTGGTCTCTTCGCGGCTCGATGCCGCACGCTTGATGGGTGTCACAGGTGCGCGATATTCCTCTTCAGCGGCGTGGGGCTCTTCCCGGGGGACCTCGCGGACGGGCGCCGGAGCACGTCGTTCCTCGCGGTCCTGCTCCATGGATTCGTCCTCATCCTTGTGCGGTGTGGGGTGCTCAGACTCGTAGTGTTCGTCGCCGTCGGCGAGCCCAAGATAGATCATTGTCTTGCGCAGAGCGCCAGCCATGGTCGACTCCTAATCTTGTCCGTAAGCGGGCCGCTTAGTGACTGGACAGCCTTGGAATCCCCGCCATTACCTTCCAATACGTCGAACTTACCGCAGGGCCGGACGCGGACCGAGAATATCGGAGCCTATGCGCAGGTGTGTCGCCCCGAATCGGACCGCCTCTTCGAGGTCCTGGCTCATTCCGGCGGATATTCCCGTGGCACCCGGATATTGTTCAGCCAGCCGCCCGGAAATGCCTGCCAATTTCTCGAAGGCGGCCGCCGGATCCGCCCCGAGCGGGGCTACGGCCATGACGCCGGCGAGCCTCAGTCCGGCAGCGCCGGCCAGCTGTTCGGCCAGTGCGGGGACCTCGTCGGGGCCCGCGCCGCCGCGGTGCGCCCCGGCGTCCTGGTCCAGGTTGACCTGGATGAAACACTCCAGGGGCGCGCGCCCGGTGCGGTCGCTTTCGGCGGCCATCGCCTTGGCGAGTGCGGAAGCCAGCGCCTCCCGGTCCACGGAATGCACCGACGCGGCGTATTTCACCACGGATTTGGCCTTCTTGCTTTGGAGCTGGCCGATGAAGTGCCAGCTCAGGCCGAGGTCTTCGAGTTGCGCCGCTTTCTCCGCGGCCTCCTGGTCCCGGTTTTCCCCGACGTCGGTGACACCCAGCGACGCCAGCCGCCGGACGTCCTGGGCCGGATGGAATTTGGTGACGACGATCAGGCGTGGCGGCGTCGTGCGACCGGCGGCTGCCACGGCGGCGTCGATCCTGCGGCGGACGGTCTCGAGGTTCGCCCCCAGCTGGGCAAGCCGCGGGCCTAGCAGCGCGTCCTCCAGGCTCTCCCCCGGCACGTTCCCGGGTTTGAACGCGCTTGTGTCCGGTACGTCAACCGGTTCAGTCATGGCCATGCGCCGTAATCCCGTGCGCACCGTTCGTCCACACCAGCCCGGCGAAGCGGCCGGTGCGGCTGTCGCGGCGGTAGGAGAAGAGGGTGTCGTCCTCGAGGGTGCAGCCCCCGGAGTATTCGACCGCGACGCCCGCTGCCTCCAGCTGGCTCCGGACACCTGCCGGCAGGTCCAGGCCGGGGGCGCCGGTGGATGTGGTGCACCAGGTGGCAGGTACGGCAGCGGCAACGTCCACGCGCAGGTCCTCCGGGACCTCATAGCAGCGGCCGCAGACCGAGGGCCCAACCCAGGCGCTGATGCTGTCAGCGCCGAGCTCCCGCAAGCGGGCCACGGCGGCGGGCACCACTTCGGCGGCTACGCCGGGCCGTCCGGCGTGGACGACGCCGAGGACAGGTTCACCCGCCGCGTCCTCGCCGACCAGTACCACGGGCACACAGTCCGCCACCAGGACAGCCAGCGGTTCGGTCAGTGAGACCTGGGCATCGGCTGTGGGTGCGGCCGGCACGTGGACGGTGGCATCGGCCGTCGCCGCTGTCGTCGCCGCGCCTGTCGTCGCCGTTGCGCCCACGATCGTAGCAACGTCGTTGCCGTGGACCTGGTTCATGTATCGGAAGGAGCGGCCGCCGAGCCCGGCGGCCGCTTCGAGCTCCGCACGCCTGCGGCGGACCGCCGCGGGGTCATCGCCAACATGCAGTGCAAGGTTTCCGGCTCGGGCGTCGGTGAAGGCCACCCACACGCCCGGCCGGACTTCAGCCCGCCAGTAAAACAATCACAACACCGCCATCGACATGTCCGGAATATCTGCGTTCATACAATCCACCGTATCCCGCCGCAAAGCAGCATGGCACCGCCGGACGGCGGTGCCATGCTGAAGCGGAACGATTTACTTGAGGAAGTCCGGTACATCCAGGTCATCGGAGTGCCGGCCGGACAGGTCCGGCTCCACGACGGCCGGGAGGTCGACGTCGAAGCCCGAGTCGGCCGGTACCGCGGAGGGGCGCTGCTGGCCCCAGCCGCCGTAGCCCGAGGCACCGACAGTGGCGTGCAGCGGCTGGACCGGGGCGGCTGCGGGTGCCTGCGCCGGAGCGGGGGCGGCGGACGTGGGCCGTTGCGGCGCCGCCGGGAGGGACTGGTCCATGGACGGCGAGGTGGCCTTGACGTCGTCGAAGCCGGCGGCGATGACGGTGACGCGTGCCTCGTCGCCGAGGGCGTCGTCGATCACGGCGCCGAAGATGATGTTGGCCTCAGGGTGGGCGACTTCCTGGACCAGGCGGGCTGCCTCGTTGATTTCGAAGAGGCCCAGGTCCGAGCCGCCCTGAATGGAAAGCAGGACGCCGTGGGCGCCGTCGATCGATGCTTCCAGCAGCGGGGAGGCGATGGCCAGCTCCGCGGCCTTGACGGCACGGTCTTCGCCGCGGGCAGAACCAATGCCCATCAGCGCGGAACCGGCACCCTGCATCACGGACTTGACGTCAGCGAAGTCGAGGTTGATCAGGCCCGGGGTGGTGATGAGGTCCGTGATGCCCTGGACGCCGGAGAGCAGCACCTGGTCGGCGGAGCGGAATGCATCCAGGACCGAGACGTTGCGGTCGCTGATGGAGAGCAGTCGGTCGTTCGGGATCACGATCAGGGTGTCGACCTCGTCGCGCAGGGCGTCGATGCCGGCCTCGGCGGAGCCGGCGCGGCGGCGGCCTTCGAAGGTGAAGGGACGCGTCACGACGCCGATGGTCAGGGCACCAAGGGAACGGGCGATCCGGGCGACGACGGGGGCGCCGCCGGTACCGGTTCCGCCACCTTCGCCGGCGGTGACGAAGACCATGTCTGCGCCGCGGATGACCTCTTCGATTTCATCGGCGTGGTCCTCGGCGGCCTGGCGGCCGACCTCGGGGTTCGCGCCAGCACCGAGACCACGGGTCAGCTCACGCCCGACGTCGAGTTTGACGTCGGCATCGCTCATCAACAATGCCTGGGCATCGGTGTTGATGGCGATGAATTCGACGCCGCGAAGACCGACCTCGATCATGCGGTTGACTGCGTTCACGCCACCGCCGCCGATGCCGACGACCTTGATGACGGCCAAGTAATTCTGCGGAGCTGCCACGTTACGTGTCCCTTGTTCGTGTACTAATGCGAAAACTGGTCGAGTCCAGCTTGAACCTTTTAACCTTAACCTTCGACTTGAAGGTTATAGTTATGTCAAGTAACTCATGTCTGTGACGGTATTTCCTATGCCGGGGACATTCAATAACCGCCGCCGCGTGTCGCGGGAATACCGGGCAAATAGGCCCTGTATGTGCTCCCGAGCGCAGCTGGACGTCCCTCGGCGTCGCAGCTACCGCGTGACGGGGTGCCGCGGCACGCTGACATCGTAAACGTTGACGGCGTTTTTCGGGTCGGCCGGGACCTTCAGGAGGGCGGAAAGGACCCGCGCCTTCAGTTCCTTCTCCCCCGCGTTGCCCCAAACTATTCTCTGCCCGTCATCGAGTTTGAGTTCGACGGCGTCGGCGGAGGCAGCGGAGGCGTTGGAGAGCCGCGCCAGCACGTCGGCCGGCAGAGCCCCGAGCACCGCTGTGATGGCCTGGAACAGGTCCTTCGGAAGCGTCCCGCTGCCGCCGTCGATCACGGGGAGCGATACCGAGGCGGCATCCGCGGTGGTGCTGAGTTGGACACCGTCGACGTCCACCAACTGGAATGTCTTGCCCTGCTTGACCAGGGCCACGGGAATGCGCTCGGTGACGTGCACCTGCAAGGTGGCGGGCGGCAGCGCCTTCGCGGTGACGGCTTTGACCTGGACCAGCGGCTTGAGCAGGGCTGTGACCTCCTCCTCGCTGATCTGAGGCAGTGGCTTGCCCTGAAGGGGCGCCAGGGCGGCCTTAACCTGATCGGGCTTCAGCATCTTCGTGCCCTCCACCGTGATCGTCCGCAAGGCGAGCACCGGCGAGTAGACCGCGGCCGCGACGATCCCGGCCATCAGCACGGCCACGATGGCGATGGTGCTGAGCAGGATGCGCCGGCGGCGTTTGCCCCTGGGCTCAGGGAAGGACAGCACCTTGCCCGAACCGATATCCGCTGTGCCCTGCGGGTGCTGAGTGTTCTTCGAGTGGCCGCTCGCGGCGTCTGCGGCGTTCTTGGATGCAGAAATGACATCCGTGCCCGTTCCGCCGGACGGCGGCCGGGAGCCGGTTCCGGAGGCGTTGGATCCGCCCCGGTAGGTGGGCCGCCTGGTGCTAGGCACCGGCGGCCTCGATCGTCAGGGCATCGACAATCAGGGGCCCGTAGGCCGTGACGTCGCCGGCGCCGGCAGTCAGCACGATGTCCCCGGGGCCGGCGTCGGCCAGAAGTGCCTGCACAGCCTCCCCGCCCGGTCCGATGAGGCGGCCGCGGGATCCCAGGTGCTCGGCGATCAGCCCGCTGGTGACACCGGGAATGGGATCCTCGCGGGCTGGGTAGATGTCCAGGACCAGGGCAGTGTCCGCCGTGTTGAGGGCTTCGGCGAACTCGCGGGCAAATTCCCGGGTCCGGGAAAACAGGTGGGGCTGGAAGAGTACGTGCACCTTGTGCTGCCCGGCGACGGCCCGCGCCGCGGACAGGGCGGCCCGGACTTCCGTGGGGTGGTGGGCGTAGTCGTCGTAGACGCGGACGCCGCGCCCCTCCCCCTTGAACTCGAAGCGGCGCGAGGCGCCGGAGAAGTGGGCCAGTGCCGCTGCCGCGGTCTCTGGCGCGACGCCGAGTTCAACCGCCACGGCGAAGGCGGCCGCAGCGTTGAGCGCGTTGTGTCGGCCCGGAACCTGAAGTTCGACGCCGAAGGTGCCGGCCGTCGTCGAGATCTCCACCTGGCCCGGTTCGGCGTCGTGCAGCCGGATGGAGGCGTCGGCCGCCGTCCCGTAAAGGACCACGCGGGTGTTGCCGCGGGCCAGGGTGCGCTCGGCCAGGGCCCTTGCTCCGGGGTCGTCCGCGCAGGCAACCAGGACTCCGTCGGCCGGGAGCAAGGCCGTGAAGCTGTCGAAAGAGGCGTAGACGGCCTCGGCGGTGCCGTAGAAGTCCAGGTGGTCCGGCTCGACGTTGGTTACTACGGAGATCATGGGGCGGTAGTTCAGGAAGGAGCCGTCTGACTCGTCGGCCTCCGCCACGAAGATCCCCGCGGTGCCGTGGGCCGCGTTGACGCCGAGCGCCGGGACGTTGGCGCCGATGGCGAACGACGGGTCCAGTCCGGCGCCCTGCAGCAGCACCGTGATCATGGAGGTCGTGGTGGACTTGCCGTGCGTTCCGGCGACTGCGACCACGGTGTCATCCGCCATGGTGGCGGCCAGCGCCTCGGAGCGGTGCAGCACCGGAAGCCCGGCGGCGCGCGCCGCTGCGAGCTCGGGGTTCTCGGGCCGGATCGCCGAGCCGGCGACCACCGTCTGGGCGTCGCCGAGGTTGCCGGGAGCATAACCGACGGCGATCCGTGCCCCGGCGGCTGCGAGGTCTCCCATGACGGGCAGCGACTTGGCGTCGGAGCCGCTCACCGGGATGCCTCGCGCCACCATGATGCGGGCAACGGCGGACATGCCGACGCCGCCGATGCCGATGAAGTGAACGCGGCCGAGGGATTCGAGGGAACGCGTTCCGTGTTGGGGCTGGGTCATTGCTCTACTGCTTCCTGCCATGCTGTGTCGGGCGCTGCTGGTTTCTGCTGAGCGTGCTTGAGGACGCTACTTCGAGGATGAGGTCGGCCATGCGCCGGTCTGCGTTCCGGATGCCGAGCTGTTCGGAGCTGGCGGCCATCCGGGCCAGCTTGTCCGGGTCCCGCAGCAGCGGAATGAGGTTTTCGCGGATCCAGTCCACGGAGAAGGCCTTGTCGTCGACGATCAAGGCGCCGCCCGCGGCGACGAGGCCCGCAGCGTTCAGCGCCTGTTCGCCGTTGCCAATGGGCAGGGGGACGAAGACGGCGGGGACGCCCACCGCGGCCACCTCGCAGACGGTGGCGGCTCCGGCACGGGCCAGCAGCAGATCCGCCGCGGCGTAGACGGTTTCCATGCCGTCCACGTACTCCATCTGCCGGTATCCCGGCGCGGCGAGCGGCCGGCCGTCGGCGTCGTGCACGGACTTGCCGCGGCCGGTGATGTGCAGAGTCTGCACGCCGGCGTCGGCGAGGGCTCCCACGGCCGCGGCGAGGGACCGGTTGATGCTCTGGGCCCCTGACGAGCCGCCCGTGACAATGAGCGTCGGTTTGTCCGCGTCCAGCCCGAGAGCCTGCCGGGCACCGGCCTGTGCGGCAGCGCGGTCGAGGCCGGAAATTTCGGGTCGCATCGGCATGCCGACGTGCCGTGCACGGCCCAGTTTGGTCGCGGCGAAAGCGACGGCCACGTGGGCGCCGAGGCGTGCACCGACACGGTTGGCCAGGCCGGGGCGGGTGTTGGCCTCGTGGACCACAATCGGGATCTTCCGGCGCCGGGCCGCGACGTACATCGGCGTGCACACATAGCCCCCGACTCCCACCAGGACGTCGGCGCCTGCCTCATCCAGGATGGAACCCGCCTGCTTCACCGCACCGGCCATCCGGCCCGGCAGCCGGAGCAGGTCCGCGGACGGCTTGCGCGGGAGCGGGACCTTGCTGATGGTGGCGAGGTCCAGCCCGGCCGCCGGGACCAGCCGCGCCTCCATCCCGCCGGGGGTCCCCACAGCCAGGAGCTGCACTCCGGGGCGGGACTGCCGGAGGGCCCCGGCGATGGCCAGCAGCGGGCTGATGTGGCCGGCGGTTCCGCCGCCGGCAAGGACCACGGACAAGGGCGTCTCGGTGTTCATGAAGGGCTGTTTACGCTTTCGTACGGTTTGTGGAGGCGGAGTTCTTGATGGTGGGGATTTTGCCGGCAGTGTTTTTGCCGGTGGAGATCTGGGCCGATGACTTGTTGGCGGCGTTCCCGGAGCTGTTCCCGGCGCCCTTGGCGGCACCCTTCCCGGCACCCTTGGTGACGGGGTTGCCAGCGGGGCGGCCGGCTGACTTGGCGGCGGGGCGGGCGGCGGACCGGCTGGCCGCAGTGCTGGCGGCGGACCGGCCGGCGGCCCGGGCAGCGCGGGCGCGCCGCACGGAATTGGCGAAGGCGGCCGGGCCAAACCTGAGCATCTTCTTCGGCTGCATGCCCGGGTCCATCTGGGCCCGGGCCAGGGACAGGACGACGCCGATTGCGCACAGCGACATCAGCAGGGCCGAGCCACCGTAGGAAATGAAGGGCAACGGGACGCCGATCACCGGTGCCAGCCCGGTGACCACGGCCATGTTGACGCTGGCCTGCCCCAGTAGCCAGACCATGATCGCGCCGGCCAGGACGCGGTGGAAGACATCGTGCTGTGCGACGACGACGCGGTAGATGGCGGTGCCGAGGATGGCGAAGAGGACCAGGACGACGATTGTCCCCACCAGACCGAGCTCCTCGCCGATGATCGCGAAGATGAAGTCGTTGTGCGCTTCCGGGATCCAGCTGTACTTCTGCCGGCTCTGGCCTAGTCCGACGCCGAACCACCCGCCGGACGCGAGCCCGTACAGGCCGTTGGTGGACTGGTAGTTCAGGTCTGAGCCATCGGCGCAGGTCTGGCCCGTCCAGGACAGGATGCGGCACATCCGGTTCGGGCTCGTGACGGCGAGGACGGTCGCGCCAATGGCCAGTAGCGCCCCGGAAATGGCGAAGAAGGAGAGCCGGACGCCGGCGAAGAACAGTGCGGCAGCCACGATGATCATCACAATCATGGCCGTGCCGAGGTCGTTTCCGGCGAGAATGAGGACCAGGACCACAACAGCACCCGGGAACACGACGGGAATGAGCGCGTGGCGCCATTCCTGGAGAAGCTTCGCTTTGCGGTCAAGCACTGTGGCCATCCAGAGCGCGAGGGCAAGCTTGGCGGCTTCGGAGGGCTGGAAGGTGAAGGGGCCGACGTCGATCCAGTTCTGGTTACCCAGGGCGCTGCGTCCCACGAGAAGGACCAGTCCCAGCAGCGCAACGGCCAGGAGCATGAGCCACCAAGCGACGCGCCTGAGCCAGACGACGTTGACGCGTGAGAGGACAAACATCGCGAAAACGCCAAGCGCGGCGAATCCGCCCTGTTTGAGGGCGGCGGAGTACGGCGACTCCCCTGCCGCGATGGCTTCCACACTGGAGGCGGAGAGGACCATCATGATGCCGATCGCAGTCAGCGCCAGGGTAGAGCCAAGAATGAGGTAGTACGTGGACCCGTTGCGGGACTTGCCGGTGCCTTCGAGCGCCGACCAGAAGCCGCGGTTCCAGGCAAGCACCCGGGCTGCCGGAGTCACCGCGGGCCTGCCGGGCGTTGATGCGGCACCGGCGCTTCGGGCACCGGCGCTCCCGGTGCCGGACGTGCTGCTGCCGGCGGGCTTGCCACTGGCACCGCCACTGGTGGCCCGGCCTGCGGCGGCTGGTGCCGCCGTCGTACGTGTGGGCGTGCTGACCATTGTTACTCCTCGCTGGTCTGAGCCTGCCCTTCCACGAGCTCGCGGACAGCTTCGATGAAGGCATCGCCACGGTGAGCATAGGAAGAGAACTGGTCCATGGAAGCAGCCGCCGGGGCCAGGAGCACAGTGTCCCCGGAAGCGGCCAGCTGCGCCGCCGAGGCAACGGCCTGGGCCATCACAGTCTCGCTGAAAATCGGCGAAGGGCCTGCGGCGGCTTTGGCCGTTCCGGCAGTCTGCACGTCTTCAGTCTCACCCTTGGCCGGCAAGATCACGGGGACATCGGGCGCGTGTCGCTTCAGCGCGGCCTGCAGATCGGTGGTGTCCGTGCCGATCAGGACCACGGCTTTGAGCCGGTTGCCCTGTTCCTGGATCAGGGAGTCATAGTTCACGCCCTTGGACAATCCTCCGGCGATCCACACCACGTTCTGGAACGCGGACAAAGCGGCGGCGGCGGCGTGCGGGTTGGTGGCTTTGGAGTCGTTGACCCAGAGCACGCCCCCATGGCGGGCCACGGGCTGGATCCTGTGGTCGCCCGGGAGGTAGTTCAGCAGGCCCTGGCGGACTGCCGACGGCTCCACGCCGTAAGCCCGGACCAGCGCGGCCGCTGCCAGCGCGTTCGCCACCATGTGGCGCGGTGCTGCCGACCCCAAATCAGCAATGGAGGCGAGTTCGGCGGCGCTGTCCTTGCGTTCGGCGATGAAGGCGCGGTCCACTAACAGCCCCTCCACGACGCCGAGCATGCTGATGGCCGGCGTCAGTGTGGTAAAGCCCACGGCCCGGCAGCCTTCCACTACGTCCGCGTCCTCGACCATGCGTTCGGTCTCGATCTGCTCGGCGTTGTAGATGCAGGCCTTCTGCGTGTTTGTGTAGACCTTGGCCTTGTCGGCCAGGTAGGAGGCGTAGGAGCCATGCCAGTCCACGTGGTCTTCGGCGACGTTGAGGCACACGCTGGCCACCGGGGACACCGAGTGGCTCCAGTGCAGCTGGAAACTGGAGAGTTCCACCGCGAAGGCGTCGTAGTCCACCGGGTCGCGCAGGGCGTCCAGGATCGGGGTCCCGACGTTGCCGACGGCGATCGCCTTGAGTCCGGCGGCCTGGAGCATGGACTCCGTCAGACCGACCGTGGTGGTCTTGCCGTTGGTGCCTGTAATGGTCAGCCAGTCGGCGGTCTTGCGGCCCTTGCGTTCGCGGAGCCGCCACGCGAGTTCGACGTCGCCCCACACCGGAATGTGCGCCCGCGCGGCAGCGGCGAGCATGGCCTGGTCCGGGCGCCAGCCCGGGGACGTTACGACCAGGTCAGGCTTGTGCCCGTCGATCTTAGGAACGGACTCCACTGCTTCTTCGCCCAGCAGGACGTCAGTGGCGCCGACGATCCGAAGCGTGTCGGCCTGGGCCAGCGCCTTGGCGCTGGTGGCGGCGTCCACCACCACCACCCGGGCACCGAGTTCAATCAGGGTATCGGCGGCGGCGAAACCCGAGACGCCGATGCCGGTAACCACGACGCGCAGGCCGGACCAATCGGAGTCCCAGGTGGTGAGTCCCTGCAGCCGGGGTGAGGTGGTGAGCGGGGCGGGGATCGGTCCGGTCACAGCAGCACCACCCATTCGGCGTAGAAGATGCCCAGGCCAGCGGCGACAAACAACCCGGACAGGATCCAGAACCGGACCACCACCGTGACTTCGGCCCAGCCCTTGAGTTCAAAGTGGTGCTGCAGCGGTGCCATCTTGAAGAACCGTTTGCCCTTGGTGAGTTTGAAGTAGCCCACCTGGATGATGACCGAGAGCGTGATGAGGACGAAGAGTCCGCCGATGAACGCCAGCAGCAGCTCGGTGCGGGACAGGATGGCGAACGCTGCAACAGCGCCGCCGATGGCCAGGGAGCCTGTGTCGCCCATGAAGATCTTCGCGGGCGAGGTGTTCCACCACAGGAATCCGACCATCGCCGCGCTCAGGATGGCAGCCAACAGGGCCAGGTCCAGGGGGTCGCGGACCGAGTAGCAGCCACCGCCGGCCTGCCGCGGGGATCCGCACGCCTGGTTGCTTTGCCAGATGCCCATGAGCGTGTACGCCCCGAACACCATGACCGAAGCGCCGGCCGCGAGGCCGTCAAGGCCGTCGGTGAGGTTCACACCGTTGGTCGCGGCCGTGACGATCAGGTTGGACCACAGCACAAACAGGATCGCTCCAAGTACCGTCCCGGCGAAGGCCAGGTTAAGCCACGGAATATCGCGCACCAGCGAGATCTGGGTAGAAGCCGGCGTCAGGCCGGCAGCGTTGGGGAAGTTCAGCGCCAGCACGGCGAAAACGATGCCAACGGCGCCCTGGAGGATCAGCTTGGCCTTGGTATCCAGCCCCAGGCTGCGCTGCTTCGAGATCTTGATGAAGTCGTCCAGGAAACCGACCAGCCCCATGCCCACCATCAGGAACAGCAGGAGCATACCGGAGGCGCTAGGTCCCGGGGAGTGTGGGTTCATCATCCACATGAACAGGTGCGTGAGCCCGTAGCTGACCAGTACGGCCAGGACCACCACGGCGCCACCCATGGTGGGTGTACCGCGCTTCGTGTGGTGGGACGTGGGTCCGTCGTCCCTAATGAATTGTCCGTAGCCCTTGCGGACCAGGAAACGGATGAACAGCGGGGTGCCCACAAACGCGAGGAACAGCGCCATTCCGGCGCCCATCAGCAGTGCGATCACAGCTGTGCACTCCCTTCGGTGGCGGTTGCGGCAGTTCCCTCAGCAAATCGCTCGGGAGAGTCTTTGGTGGCATGTGGGGGTAATGCTATCCGATCCCCCAAGTGGCGCAGCCCGATGCCGTTCGAGGACTTGAACAGGACCAGGTCGCCGGGCTGGAGCTCGGCTTGAAGAAGCTCGTAGGCCTCGTCCGCAGTCTCGGCGAAAACGCATTCATCGCCCCAGGAGCCCTCGTTGACGGCCGAGACATACAGCGACCGGGCTTCCCGGCCCACCACGACGAGACGGGAGATATTGAGCCGCACCACCTGGGTGCCGACTGCGATGTGCTCACGGATCGAATCCGGTCCAAGTTCCAGCATGGCGCCCAGGACCGCCCAGGTGCGCCGGCCCTGGCCCAACTCGGCCAGCGTCCGCAGTGCCGCCCGCATGGACTCCGGGTTGGCATTGTAGGCATCGTTGATGACGGTCACGCCGTCAGGACGCTCAGTGCGTTCCATCCGCCAGCGGCTGGCGGCCGCCTGCTCGCTGAGCGAGGCCGCGATCTGCGCGCCGGGGATGCCGGCCGCGTGCGCCGCAGCAGCAGCCGCGAGGAGGTTGGCCATGTGATGGGCACCGATCAGCTTGGCGGCAACGTGATGCCGGGTTGATCCTTGCGGGGTTTCCCCGTGCGGGGCCCCGTCGGCGGTGAGGTAAAGCTCAAATTCGGGATGGCCTTCGGCGTTCAGTTCCACACCCTCGGCCCTGACCATATTGGCTTGGGCCACGTCCGCCGGGGCCACCTCCGCCTGGACACCGTCACCCTGGCCCATGCCGGCCGCGCGGGAGGTATATCCGAGCACGCGGGCCCTGGTCCGGGCGGCCATCGCGGCGACGCGGGAGTCGTCCAGGTTCAGCACAGCGGTGCCGTTGGCCGGGAGCGCTTCAACGAGTTCGCCCTTGGCGACCGCGATGTTCTCGACGCCGCCGAATTCGCCGGCATGGGCGGAGCCGACGCCGAGGACGACGCCGATCTCCGGCCGGACCATGTCCGCGAGGTACTGGATGTGGCCGATGCCCGTGGCGCCCATTTCGATGACGAGGTAGCGGGTGTCGAGATCTGCTTTGAAGACCGTGAGCGGGACGCCGATCTCGCCGTTGTAGGATCCCTGCGGCGCAACGGTGGTGCCTTCGGCGCCGGCGGCCGCGAAGATCCCGGCGAGCAGGTCTTTCGTGGTGGTCTTGCCGGCGGAACCGGTGATGCCGATCACGGTGAACGCGGCGCCGGCGGCCGCGCGGCTGGCGCGGATCCGTCGGACCGATTCAGCGGCCAGCGCGCCCATGGCGAGGACAGCGTCCTCAACGACGACGGCGGGAAAGTTCGTTCCGGCCGCGTCGGCGACTTCGCGCTCGACGAGTGCCAGGACGGCGCCCCGGTCGAAGGCGGCGCCCACGAAGTCGTGCCCGTCGGCGTTCTCCCCCGGTTTGGCCACATAGAGGGAACCCGCCGTGGCCTCGCGGGAGTCGGTCACCACGGATGCGGGGGTAATTCCCGGTTCCGCAGCGAGCCGGCCGTTGGTTATGTCGGCGATTTCCGCCGCTGTAAGTGCAATCATCTCGGTTTAGGACTCTATCCGGTGGTCTTCGAGAACGGTGAATCCCCGTGCTGTCAAGGCGTTCCGAAGCTCCACCCGGTCATCGAGTGCCAGGTTGACTCCCTTGACTTCCTGCCACACCTCGTGGCCGCGCCCGGCCACGAGGATGGTGTCCCCGGCTCCGGCGAGCTCCACGGCCTTCAGGATCGCTGAGTCGCGCGGGAAAACCTCCAGGACCGTGCAGTCCAGGCCCTCGTCGTCCTTGGCCGCCAGGGCCCCGGCGAGGACGTCCGCGCGGATGGCCGCCGCGTCCTCGTCGTGGGGATCGTCGTCGCTGACAATGACAGTGTCCGCCAGCCGGGCCGCGATGGCTCCCATGGCTGGGCGCTTGCTCTGGTCCCGCTGCCCGGTGGCGCCGAACACGATGATCACCTTGGATCCGGGTTCCGGGGACCGGACGGCCTCGAGGGCACGTTCCAGGGCGTCGGGGTTGTGCGCGAAGTCCACCACGGCCGCCGGGGCCGTGGACACGAGCTGCATCCGGCCGGGCACGGCGACGGTGAAGGGGTCCGCGGCGTCGAGGGCGTCCTGCACTTCGGCGGGCTCGTGGCCGCCGGCGAGTACCATCACCGTGGCCAGCGCCGCGTTGGCGACGTTGAATCCTCCGGGCAGGCCGGTGTGGACGCGCAGTTCGGCGCCGTCGCGGTGCCGGAGTACGAAGTCGGAGCCGAGGCCCCGCGGGGCAGTCTCCGCCACAGACCAGTCCGCAGTCCGGGCCAAAGTCCGGTCCTCGTCAACATCCCCGCTGCCGGTGGTCCCGGCCGTGGCGAGGGTCGTCACCGGGATTTGGGCCGCGTCCGCAAGCTTCCGGCCCCACGCATCATCGATAGTCACGACGGCGGCCCGGGCGCGTTCCGGCGTGAACAGCTGGGCCTTGGTCTGGAAGTATTCCTCCATGGTCCCGTGCAGGTCCAGGTGGTCCTGGGTGAGGTTGGTGAACCCGGCGACGTCGAACACCACGGCGTCCACGCGGTGGAAGGACACGGCGTGGGAGGAAACCTCCATGGAGGCGGCATCGAGCCCGCGTTCGCGCATGAGCGCCAGCAGCGCGTGCACATCCGTGGATTCGGGCGTGGTCAGCAGGCTCGGGATCGGCTCGCCGCCAGCCAGGATCTCGATCGTCCCGATCAGCCCGGTCCGTTTGCCCAGCGCCCGAAGGAGGGCGTTGATGAAGTAGGTGGTGGTGGTCTTGCCGTTGGTGCCCGTCACGCCGAAGAGAGCCGGTGCCCCGGCACCGTCGGGCCGGCTCTGGTAAATGAGTGCGGACAGCCTGCCCACCACGCTGCGCGGCTCGTCGGCCAGCAGCACCGGGACGGGGATGTCATTGGCCAGTGCCAGCAGACGCGCGCCGGCGTCGTCCGTCAGGACAGCCACAGCGCCGGCGTCGACGGCCTGGGACACGAAGTCGGCCCCGTGCCGTGCGGCGCCCGGCAACGCCACGTAGAGGTCCCCCGGGCGGACCGAGCGGGAGTTCAGGGAGATCCCGGTGACCGGGATGGAGCTGGAGGCCCCGGGAACGGCGACGCCGATCGCCGCACCGATGGCTGCCAGCGGCACTGCGGCAACCGCAGTTGGCCGGAAGCCAAGGGTGGAGTCATGGCCGGACGGCGCGGAAGCATCGGGGTCGGTGAGCTCTGACAAGTGGATCTCCGTTGTGGTGCTAGTGGTTCGGGCAATACATGGATCTGGCACTGCATGGATCTGGCACTGCAAGAATCTGACGCTGGCACGCAAACATGCTCCGGCGCGCAGGCACTGGGCAGTGGCGCCCGCTGATACCTTCCGGGTGCCAGGTGGAACGGGCGCTACTTGGCGTACTGCGGCAGCCGCACGGGTTCACCGGTGGAGGGCTGGACGTTGAATGTGCGCAGCGTCTGGCTCATCACCGAACGGAACACAGGTCCGTTGGTGATTCCGAAGATAGACCCCTTGGGCCGTTGCAGGACCACCTCAACAATAAACCGCGGATTGTCCATGGGCGCCATCCCGATGATCGAAGCGGTGTAGCCGCAGAAGCCGGATTTGCCGTCGTCGCACGGCGATTCGGAGGTGCCCGTCTTGGCGCCCACGCGGTACCCGTCGATCGCGGCCTCCTTGATTTCGCCCTCGGTCACCGCACTCTCCAGGATGTCGCGCACCTGCTTGGCGGTCTCCTTGGAAACGATCTGCTGCGGCGTCTTGGCCGGGACTTTGTCCTCGGATCCGTCCGGGTTGATGTAGCTGTCGATCAACCGCGGCTGGAGCATCACGCCGTCGTTGGCGATGCTCTGGTATGCCCGGACGGTCTGGAGAGTGGATTGCGCGACGCCCTGGCCAAAGAGGACGGTGTACTGCTGGCGGCCATCCCACTGGTCGGCCGGGGTCAGGATGCCCTTGGATTCGGCGGGGAGCCCAATGTCGGGGGCCTGGCCGATCCCGAACTTCTGCAGCCAGTCATGGCGCTGGTCCTTGCTCAGGCGCTGGCCCACCATGACCGTGCCGGTATTCATGGAATAGCCCACGATTCCGGCCAGCGTCCGGTGTTCGGTGCCGTGTTCGAACGCGTCGTTGAAGGTCTGCCCGTCCACGGTGTAGGCCGGCGGAACGGTGAAGGTGTCCAGCGGGCTGGACTTGCCTTCCTGGATCGCGGCGGCGGCCGTAATCATCTTCTCCACCGAGCCGGGCTCATAGGAGGCGGTGACGGCCCGCACTCCGCGGTCCTCGGCAGGAACCTTGCCGGGGTCGTTGGGATCCGGGGAGTCGGTGTCCGCCATAGCGATGATGTTGCCGGTCTTGATGTCGGAGACCACGATCACACCCCACTCGGCGCTGAGCTTGTCCTTCTGGCTTTGGATCGCCTGTTGGGCAAAGTACTGCAGGTCCGAATTCAGCGTGAGCTTGATGTCCTTGCCGTTGATCGCCGGCGTCAACTCGTCCACGCCCACGGGGATCCGCAGCCCGTCGGCGCCGATTTCGAACACGCGCTTGCCGGGGGTTCCTTTGAGGATCTCGTCCTGGGTCTGTTCGAGCCCGGCCTGCCCCGTGGTGCCGTCCTTGAGAAACCCTACAATCCCACCGGCCACGGAGCCGTTGGGATATACCCGCTTGCTGGTGCCTACAGTGACAATGCCCGGAATCGACAGCTTGGAGACCTGGTCCTCGACGTCCGGTTTCAAGTCCTTGGCCACGATGTAGTAGCGCTGGGTTCCGGTCAGGGCATCGCGCAGGGCGTCGCGGTCCATGCCGAGCACTCCGGCCAGTTCGGAGATGCCCTGGTCGCGGGTGACTTTGACGAGTTCGTCTTTGCCCTTGATGGTTTCGAGCCGGCGGAAGGATTCGGTCTTGGTGTTGACGGTCTGGTCCACCACGATGTTGTAGCGGATGACGCTGCTGGCCAGGACGGTGCCGGAGGAATCGAGAATACTGCCGCGCTCTGCGGGCAGCACAATGGGCGTGAGCCGGTTATTGAGGGCGGCCTCGGCCATGCCCCCGATGTCCAGGCCCTGGACCATGAACAGCTTGCCGCCGACCACCAGCAGGAGCGCCAGCATGATGCCGAGTCCCCAGCGGAGCCGCCGGGTGGCGTTTGGGGCTTTCGCCTTGTTTGCCTTGCCGGAGTTCTTCGCCACGGTGAGTCCTTGCTGCTTGCCTTGCTGGTGGTCAGTGAACGTTACTGCCCGGGGGTCTTCTGTGCTGGGGCGGGAACCGATCCGCCGTGGAGCTCGACGGCGGGGGCTGCGGGCGGCGCGGGGGCGGCAGGCGCCGGCGCCGGCTTGGCATCAGCCGGTTTGGTGTCGGACGGCTTGGCGTCTGTTTGTGTCGTTTTGCGCTGGGCGAGCGGTTCATTCTCCGTGGCCGGCGGGACGACATTGAGCGCTCCGGCGAGGGCCGGCGCGGCGATGACGGCGCCCGGGGCGTCGCCCTTGACGGCCGGCTTCGCCTTGCCGGTGACTTTGAGGGTAGACAGATCGATCTGGCCCTTGGCAAGGGAAGCCACCATGCCCAGTTCCGTGGCCTTGGCCGCGAGGTTCTGGGGGGCGTCGAAGTTCTGGACCTGCTGAGTGAGGTCCTGGTTCTGCTTAGTCAGGGTGGTCTGCTCACTGCGGAGTTCGACCAGTTGGTACTGGGCCGAGGAGACGGAGATGTTCAGGACCAGCACGGCCATGAGGGCAATCGCCAGGAGGCCGAAGCAGAGGACCACGAATGGTGCGCGGCGTTTGCGGGGCACCGAGCGGACCACGGAAAGCGGAGTGCGCGCCTTCCGGGGCTGATCTACGCCGGGGCGGCCTGGCAGGGCACGGGCGGTAGCGCCCTGGGCAACGGGGTAGCTGTTGACGGCGGCGTTGCTCATGCTGCTCTCCTGGCTTTGATGCGTTCGACGGCGCGCAGCCGGGCGGAAGCTGCGCGGGGGTTTTCGGCGATTTCAGCGGCGGTAGGTACCTCAGTGCCCTTCGTCAGGGTCTTGAGTTGGGCTTTGTGCTCTTCGAGCTCTACCGGGAAGCCGAGCGGGGCCGAGGACTTCGACCCGGCCTGGAAGAAGCCCTTGACGATCTTGTCTTCCAACGAGTGGTAGGACATGACCACCACGCGGCCACCGACGGCGATGGCCGCGATGGCTGCCGGGATGGCGCGTTCCAGGACGTCCAGTTCCTCGTTGACCTCGATCCGGAGTGCCTGGAAAGTGCGTTTCGCGGGGTGGCCGCCGGACTTGGCGGCGCCGGCGGGCACCACGGACCGGATCTGTTCGACGAGTTCTCCGGTGGTGGTGAAGGGCTTTTCGGCGCGCGCGGCCACGATCCTGTTCGCGATGCGGCCGGCGAACTTCTCTTCGCCCCATTTCCGGATGATCCGGACGAGTTCTTCTTCGCTGTAGTTGTTGACGACGTCGGCGGCAGTCTGGCCGCGGCTGGTGTCCATCCGCATGTCCAGGGGCGCGTCGAAGGAGTAGGCGAAGCCGCGCTCCCGCTCGTCCAGCTGGAGGGACGAGACGCCGAGGTCCATCAGCACACCGTGGACCTCGGTGAAGCCCAGGTCCGCGAGGACGTCCGGGATTTCGTCGTAGACGGCGTGAACGAGGTCGGTCCGGTTCGCGAAGCGGGCCAGCCGCGCCCCCGCCAGCGCCAGGGCTTCCTCGTCCCGGTCGATGCCGATCAGGTGGAGGTCGGGAAAGCGCTGGAGAAGGGCCTCGGAGTGTCCGCCCATGCCGAGCGTCGCGTCGATCACCACGGGGGTCTCGCCGCGGCTCCGCGCCGCCTCGAAGCCAGGGGCCAACAAATTGATGCACCGGTCCTTGAGGACCGGTACATGGCGTTCGGACGTAGGCTTCGCCTGGTCGGGATCAGTCATGCCGTCGTCCTTTCGTTGCGGGGGTTTGTCGGCTGCGGGTGGTTGGGGCTCTTACGCAACGTTCCTTGGTCCAGATCCCCATCCGCGCCTACCCTGCGCCGGCCTGGCTCCGGGGAAGTGAGCCAGGACAACAACCGGATGGGCGGCTGGAGATCTCGATCAAGGAACGTTGTTTGCTTGTGGATCAGTGGGGTTCAGAGAATCCCCGGAATAGCGTCGTCAGTCTCCGAGAAGGCGGTTTCCTTTTCGGCCAGGTACTCGTTCCAAGCCTGGGCGTCCCAGATCTCCGCGCGGGATCCTGCGCCAATGACGGCGAGTTCCCGGCCTAGACCTGCGTACTCCCGGAGCGCCGACGGAATGGTCACGCGCCCCTGCTTGTCAGGTACCTCGTCCGAGGCTCCAGAGAGGAAAACACGGATGTAGTCACGTGCCTGCTTGGAGGAAATTGGAGCCTCCCGCATCTGCTCGTGAACCCGACCGAATTCAGCCTCACTAAAGACGTAGATGCAACGCTCCTGGCCCCTTGTGAGAACCAGCCCGCTGGCAAGTTCCTCGCGGAACTTCGCGGGGAGGATAATTCGACCTTTTTCGTCCAGACGCGGCGAATGTGTGCCGAGAAACACGGCCCACCGCCCGTCTGTTCTAGAAAGTCCAACGTCCCCTGTGTTGCCACTACCCTCTTACGCCCTCCACATTACTCCACATCGCTCCACAGTCAACGACACGCCCGGGATGTTTAGACAAATTTGCGGATGTTTATCCCCTTTCTTCCCAGCATTTGCAGGGAAACAGGATTGGTGGGGGAAAGTGGAGCGATTTTGCCTGCATGCCTCATCCGCCGTCGCGATTCGGGGCGCGGACCGGCCCCAGCGTGGAAACAATTCGACGGTGACACCCTTTTGTGTCCCGATCGCAGCAACATTTCTGCTTTAAATGGCGAAAGACCCGCCGAAGCGGGTCTCGCGCCGTCCCCGGTGTACCGGTGGCGGGAAGTGGAGGGCCCAAGGGGCCGTCACGGATTGGCTCAGGATTCGCCCCCGTGGCGTTCGTCCCAGCGCTGCTCAAGATTGCTCATGAACGAACTCCTGGGTTTGCCTTTGCGGCCGGCTGCCCGGGCCTTGCCGACGGCCGAACTGCGCATGGTTGCGAAATAGACGCCGGCGCCCATGACTACAAAGCCCACGACTCCGACGATGATGATTTGCGTCGACACTCCAACCAATAACAGCAGCACGCCCGCGAGAGTCGCGAGCACGCCCATCACCAGATGGCGCGTGGACCAGGATCGTCCGGGGACCGAACCCATCTGGCTTGCAAACTTTGGGTCGTCCTCATGCAGCTGCTTCTCAAGTTGCTCCAGCAACTTCTGTTCGTGCTCCGAGAGCGGCATCACGACCTCCTCATGTCTGCCAACGTCCGGGCGTGACGTGGCCATTGCCCTTATCCCCTAACGCCCGGGATTGCGAAGTGGTTCCCGTTCACCGCCTTTGGTGAACGGGGCCATTCAAAGTCCCGCGCCGGTCTGAGCTGCCCAGGTCGCCCGAACGGTCGATCCAGTAGTCCTAAACCTAGGTACTAATAAGGATAGATTGTTGCGGCCTGTTCTGAAAGACAGTCTTAAGGCCCTGTCACGTGCCCGGAACCGCTTGTCCGAAACCCCTGCTGTGACGACACCGCAAATCCCTGGGCCAGCCTCATTCGAGGGGACCCCCGGGATCCAAGAGCCGCGCCGGTAGAACCGACTTATTGCCGAATTTCCGGGTGACAGCATCGAGGGCTTGTTCGGCAGCCCGCCAGTTGTCGTCCCGGCGATCCAGGCTGAGCTGCAGCGGGGCGTGGGCTGCCTCTTCCAACTGTTCGGCCCGGATGCCAACCAACCGGACTGTCATGGGCCTCTCGCCCACGGATTCCAGGAGTTGCACGGCCACGGCGTAAAGGAGTTGGGCGCTGTCGATCGGTGTGCTGACGGTGCGGCTGCGGGTAATGGTCGAAAAGTCCGCGTAGCGCAGCTTGAGCGCCACGGTGCGTGCGTGCATGCCGGCGCCGCGGAGGCGCTCCGCCGTCCTATGCGAAAGCCGCAGCAACTCCCGGTGCAACAGGGCCTCATCTGCGGTGTCAGTAGCAAACGTCTCTTCGGCTCCAATGCTCTTTTCCAGCCGGACCGGCGTCACGGGCCGGGGATCGATGCCCCAGGAGAGCCGGTAGACGTGTTCCCCCGAGGCGCCCAGCAGCTTCCGCAGCGAGGGCAGCGGCGACGCAGCGACGTCCGCTACCGTCCGGATGCCCCTGCGGGCCAGCACTTCGACGGTCTTGCCGCCGACGCCCCAGAGCGCGCTGACAGGAAGGCTGTGCAGGTACGTGAGCGTTTCCTCAGGCTTGATCAGCAGCAGCCCGTCTGGCTTGCACCGGGTGGATGCGATCTTGGCCACAAACTTGCTCGCGGCAATGCCCACCGACGCCGTGATGCCCAATTCCCGGAAGACGCGGGCCCGGATCAGTTCCCCAATCTCACGGGGCGGACCAAGCCTGCGGATGGCTCCTCCGACGTCCAGGAAGGCCTCGTCCACGCTGAGCGGCTCGACGAGGTCCGTGATCGAACCAAAGATCTCCATGATCTGGCCGGAGACTTCGTAGTAGAGCTTGTGGCGAGGTTCGATGATGGCAGCCGAAGGGCACATTCGTGCCGCCACCACCATGGGCATCGCTGACCTGACGCCAAATGCCCGGGCCTCGTAGGACGCCGAGAGCACCACGGACCGGTCGGCCGGGTAGCCCACAATCACAGGCTTTCCCTTCAGCTCGGGACGGCTGCGCAGCTCCACCGAGACAAAGAACGCGTCCATGTCCACGTGCATGATGCTGCTGCGCCGAAGGTCCAGCAGGGATTCCCCGCTCAGGCGGCCGGAAGGCTGGATGTGGGGCTGCGCATTCGACGGCCCCGGAGGGTGCATATTCCTCTGCACTCGCTGCTGATTGTCTGCGTCCGGCCCCACGTCTTCAATCCTATGCCCGGGGACTGACTAAACTGGAGGCTGATTCCGCTTCAACACCAGGAGGAAAGTCTCTGTGAAGGTATTTGGACAGCGCAAACGTGCCACAGTGGCCATCGCGGCGGCGGGCACGCTCTTGGCCTTGGCCGCATGCACGCCTGCCAGCTCCGAGAGCCTGGCGACGTCGTCGGCGGCAAACCCGGCCGCATCTGCGCAGTCCTCCACTACGGCTCCCCCCAGTCCGTCCGCGGAGCCCGGCACATCGGCGACGGTCGGCGCCCTGGTTCCCGGCTTCCCGCAGAAGCTCCTGCCGCTCATGCCCGGAGCCAAAGTGGTGTCCAGCAGCTTGGATAAGACCACCGTGCCGGCAACCGTGGCACTGGTCGGCAGTATCACTGCCCCCGCTGCCGATGCCCTGGCCTATTACACCAAGGCCCTGCAGGCACAGGGCTTCAAGCCCGTACCCGGTGAAACCGTGGGCGCCCTGCCCTCCAAGGACTTCCTGCGCGGGGACAACGAAACCGTGAACATCTCCGTCATGCAGACAACTGGTGTGTCCACGTTCACGATCGGTGCGAACGTCGCTGCCGAGTCCGTCAAGTGAGTCTCGCGGAACAGCTGAGGCTCGAGCAGACGGACTACGTGGCCGCCGTCGCCGGCAAGCTTACGGAGTTCCTGACCAGCCGCCAGGCCGTCATGTCCTCGATCTCCCAGGACATCGATCCGCTCATGGGCTCGATCTCAAATCTGGTCACGGGCGGAAAGCGCCTGCGGGCGCTCATGTGCTACTGGGGCTGGCGTGGCGCGGGCGGGGAGGCCGGCGCGGCCGAGGTGGTCACGGCCGGCTCGGCCCTGGAGCTGTTCCAGGCTGCGGCCCTGATTCACGATGACATTATTGACCGCTCGGATACCCGCCGTGGCGGCCCGAGCGTTCACCGCCGGTTCATCGAACTGCACGAGGCCCAGGGCTGGGCGCTGGACAGCGAGCGGTTCGGCCACGCGGCAGCAATCCTGACCGGGGATCTCTGCCTGTCCTTCAGTGAGGAATCGTTCACGGAAATCGGGCACCGCGCCGCCTCCGGCAGCCCGGCACGGCTGATCTTCAACCTTATGCGGGCCGAAGTGATGGCCGGGCAGTACCTGGACATCCTGGAAGAGGTCGCCGGGCCCAGGCGGGACCGCGCCGGAGCAGTCAGCCGGGCCCAGTCCATCATCCGGTTCAAGTCGGCCAAGTACTCCACCGAACACCCGCTCGCTCTGGGCGGTGCCCTGGCCGGCGCCGGTGATGAGCTGCTGCGCGGCTATTCCGCCTTCGCCCTGCCGCTCGGTGAGGCATTCCAGCTGCGGGACGATGTCCTTGGCGTTTTCGGCGACCCCGTCACCACGGGCAAACCTGCCGGGGACGATCTCCGTGAGGGCAAGCGCACGGTCTTGGTGGCTTTCGCCCTGGACCAGGCCTCGGCGCCCGAATCAGAGTTTATCGACGCCAAACTGGGCAGTCCCGATCTCAGCGACGCGGACATCGAGGAGATCCGGCGGATCATCGTGGACTGCGGTGCGCTCCAGGCTACCGAAGTACTCATCGAGGAGTTCGGCAAGGCGGCCTTCGCTGCCCTGGACCTCCTGCCGCTTCAGGAGCTGCCCAAGACCGCGCTCCGCAGGCTGGCAGAGGCCACGGTCTCCCGAGCCGCCTAGCCCGGCCCTGCCAGGCCAAGGTGCCTGGAAAGCGGTGGGGCCGTGCACAGCGGCTTGCGCTGTACACGGCCCGTCATGGCACGTTGTTAATGCTGTTGCCGGCTCACTAGGCTGCCGGCGTGCTCCTACCAGGCCAGTGACTGCGCCCGGCGGCGGATTTCGGTCTTGCGCCCTTCCCGAAGGGCGTCGATCGGCCGGCCGCGGAGGGACTCGTCCGGGGTGAAGAGCCAGTTGATCAGTTCCTCATCGGAGTATCCGGCGTCCGAGAGGACAACAATGGTGCCCTTCAGGCTCTCCACTGCGTGCCCGTCCTGGATGAAAGCTGCAGGCACGGAGCGGATACGCCGGTCGCCGATTCTCACGGCCGCCAGCGCACGTTCGTCCAGGAGTGCATGGACCTTGGTAATAGGTACGTTCAGAAGCTGTGCGACATCGGGCAGGGGCAGCCATTCGCCCACGAGGCTTTCTACATTACTCACGGATAAAGATTGCCACGGCGGGTGCCCCCCCGCCTAGTCGGCAGCCGCAGAAATGACGGCCGCGGCCATGGCCGGTCCCGTGCGCCCGGATGCCGCCCGGGTCCGCGCAAGGACGCCATTTGGCCGACACTCCGTCGGAGACTGGTTTGCAGAATGTCAAACAGTTCTTGTGCTAATTGCCAATTCATGAGAGATTCACATAGATCACATTTGTAACAGAAATAACTTTTGTCACACTGGTAACACCAGTTCTACAGGCCTGACCGCAGCGTTGCCGCTGAGAAGAGGATCTTTCCAATGACAACCTCACGTTCGCCACAGCTCCGTCCGGGGCGCAGCCTGCCGCTTATAGCGGCTTCAACGGCGGCGCTACCCGCCGTCATGCTTTCCTCCTTGGCGATTGCCCAGGCTGCCGCTGCCGAACCGCGTGTGCGTTCGGTCCCGGCAACCCTCGCGGCCGCCATGCGGGCCCAGGCAAAGACGGACGCGGCGATTTCCCTCAAGGCGGCACTGATCCCCTCCGCCTCCGTCCCGGCATCGCTGCCAAGCGCCATGCGGCCCGCGAAGTCTGCGGTTCCCGCTGTCTACACGATCGCCCGCGGCGACACCATCAGCGCCGTTGCTGGCCGCTATGGCCTGGATACTTTCGCCGTGTTGAAGTTGAACAATCTGCAGGCGAACACCATCATCTACCCGGGGCAGAAGATCAAGCTCACGGGATCGACGCCGGCCCCGGCAGCCAAGCCGGCCACCCCGGCCAAGTCAACGTCAGCCACTGTTGCGTCTGCCTCTGTTACTTCCGCCTCAGGCGCCGGCCGCGTCTACGTTGTGAAAGCAGGCGACACGCTGGGCGGAATCGCCGCGCGCCACGGCGTCGGGCTTTCCGAGGTCTTCAAGTGGAACGGGCTCGGCATGAGCTCCGTGATCTATCCCGGCCAGAAGGTGAAGGTCGGCGGCGGTTCCAGCACCCCGGCTACCACCGCGACAAAGCCGGCGACAAAGCCCGCGTCGTCGGCGCCCGCGCCGGCCAGCTCGGGCTCGTACACCATCAAGGCGGGCGACACCCTTTCCGGCATCGCGGCCCGCAACGGCGTCAGGCTCTCGGACGTCCTGTCGGCCAACCGGCTGACGATGTCGAGCATCATCTACCCGGGCCAGAAGCTCGTCATCCCCGGCGCGTCGACGATCGCACCGGCCTCGAGCAAGCCTGCTGCCACCACGCCTCTCGTGCCCAGCACGTTCCTCGGCTTCAGCTACCCGGCCGCCGTGGTCAGCTCGGCCAACCAGAACAAGGCGCTGCTCAACGCCTCGCCGGTGCCCAGCCGTACGCAGATGAAGTCCATCGTGGCGGACACGGCACGGCGCATGGGCGTGGACGCCAGCCTCGCCCTGGCCTTTGCCTACCAGGAGTCGGGCTTCGACCAGCGTGCGGTGTCACCGGCCAATGCGATCGGCACCATGCAGGTCATCCCGTCTTCGGGCCAGTGGGCCTCCGATCTCGTGGGCCGCAAGCTGAACCTCCTGGATCCGTACGACAACGCCACGGCAGGCGTCGCGATCATCCGCCAACTGGTCCGCACGAGCCCTGATCTGGAGAATGCGATCGCCGGCTACTACCAGGGTCAGTACTCGGTGAGCCAGAATGGCATGTTCGAGGACACCAAGGGGTACGTCGCCGCCATCAAGGCCAACCAGCGCCTGTTCGGCTAAATACAGACTCCAGCACAAGCTCTTTTACAACGGAGCTTGACGCTACGGGCCCGGATCGCATGTTGATTCGGGCCCGTTTCTGTCCAGCGACTACGATTGTAAGGTGCAAGATTACGTGCAGGACGCTCTCGTAGGGAACCTGGTGGACAACCGCTACCAGGTTCAATCCAGGCTTGCCCGCGGCGGGATGTCCACCGTGTACCTCGCCACTGACCAGCGCCTTGAGCGCGATGTCGCGCTGAAAGTGCTGCATCCCCATCTGGCCGATGACCCGCAGTTCCTCGACCGGCTGGGGCGCGAGGCCAAGGCCGCCGCGCGCCTTTCCCATCCCCATGTGGTGGGCGTCCTGGACCAGGGCGAAGACGGCCGGATCGCCTATCTGGTCATGGAATTCATCAAGGGCCACACGCTCCGGGACGTCCTCAATGACAAGGGCGCCCTGTCGCCGCGGCTGGCCCTGGCGCTGATCGACCCTGTGGTCGAAGGACTCGGCGCCGCGCACGCCGCCGGGATGATCCACCGGGACATCAAGCCGGAAAACGTCCTGATCGCCGACGACGGGCGGATCAAGCTCGGCGACTTCGGCTTGGCCCGCGCTATCTCCTCGTCCACGAGCACCGGCGCCCTGATCGGGACTGTCGCCTACATCTCCCCCGAACTTGTCCTGGGCAAACAGGCAGACGCCCGCAGCGACATTTATTCGGTCGGGATCATGCTGTACGAAATGATCACTGGCCGGCAGCCGTTCGACGGCGACGTTCCCATCCAGGTGGCCTACCAGCACGTCAATTCCACCGTGGAGGCTCCCTCCTTGGAGGTGCCCGGGCTGGCCACGGAGATCGACGAACTCGTCCAGTGGTGCACTGACCGGGACCCGGACAAACGCCCCGTCGACGGGAGCGCACTGTTGTCCGAACTCCGGCACATCAGGACCAACCTCAGCGACGCCGAACTCGACCTCCAGCCGCCGGCGGCCGTTCGCAGCCCGCTGCCGGCCGTGGCCGCCCCGCCAAGCCGGCCGCCCGGCGGTACCGGCCCGCCGTCGGACGAGCAAACCGTGCGGGACGCACAGAATACAGCCTACGTGCCGGCGCCCACCGAAATGCCCACGGAGATGTACGGCAGCCTCGCCGGGCCCACCGAGACGATCTCCCGCGCCAGCGGCAACCCGACCACCGTGATGTCCGGCGCCCCGCGGCGTCCGGCCTACGGACCGTTGTCCACTCCGGACGAGGCGGCTTACGGCGCCGCCGGGTACGACGGCGATCCGGCGCAAGTCGCGGCCGCCCCCAGCAAACGGGCCCAGCGCAGGCTGGACAAGGACGAGGAGAAGGCGCGCCAGCGCGCCGCGGCCACGCCCACCAAGACCCTGCACGAGGGGAACCCGCGACGCCGCGGGCTGCTATGGATTGTCCTCCTCGTGGTCGCGGCGCTGCTCGCCGCCGTCGCCGGCTGGTTCTTCGGCATGGGTCCGGGCTCGCCAGGAACCATCCCCCCGGTGGCGAACAAGACCGTTGCCCAGGCCCAGGACCTGCTCCGCACCGCCGGGTTCCAGTCGATCGTCAAGGACGTCTTCGACGACAACGTCTCCCCGGGCCTGGTGGTCGGTTCGGAGCCGAAAGCCGGCGAGGTCATCCGAAAGTTCCAACCCGTGTCCCTGGCCGTTTCCAAGGGCCCGCAGCTGTACCCATTGCCGGATCTGACCGGCAAGACCCTGGACGAGGCCAAGGCAGCCCTCAACGGCGCCCAGATGGCACTGGGACCAATTACTGAGACGTTCGATGAGAAGGCGCCTGCCGGGACTGTCCTTGCCATGGCGCCGCGCAGCGGCAACCCGGTGCGGCACGGGACGCCCGTGGGCCTCACTGTCTCGAAGGGCCCGCAGCCCATCCCGGTCCCGGATGTCCGGGGCCAGGAGCAGCGTGCCGCCGTGGACGCGCTCCAAGGCGCCGGGCTGAAGGCCGTAGTCGCCCCGGAACAGGTCAACGACAAGACTGTACCCAAGGGCGCCGTGGTGGCGCAGGACCCCGCCTCCGGCAACCTGACCAAGGGCGGTACCGTCACCCTGACCATCTCGAAGGGCCCGAAGCTCGTCGAAGTACCCAATTTCATCGGTAAACAGGCCACGGACGCCCAGGACGCCCTCGAACAGCTCGGCTTCAAGGTCCAGGTCGATGAGATCCTGGGAGGATTCTTCGGAACAGTCCGTGACCAGTTCCCCGTGGACACGAGCGTCCCCGAAGGCTCGCTTATCACCCTGAAGGTGGTCTGACAGTACCCTCTGACCGGACGCTGCCCGCGGCCGACCCACTCCAAAGAAAAGCTCCGCCCGGCTGCATCAGCCGGGCGGAGCTTTTCTGTCAGAGCTACTCTATTTGTGAGCTTTGTTGCGGGTCACCGCTTGGCGAGGGCACCGGCCACCAGGAACGCCATTTCGAGCGACTGCATGTGGTTCAGGCGCGGATCGCAGACCGATTCGTAGCGGTCGAGGAACGCTTCCTGGTCGATCGGGTCGGCTCCGCCGAGGCACTCGGCCACGTCGTCGCCCGTCATTTCCACGTGCAGTCCGCCGGGAACGGTGCCCAGCGCGTGGTGGACTTCGAAGAATCCGCGCACTTCGTCGATGACGTCGTCGAAATTGCGGGTCTTGTAGCCGTTGGGCGAGGTGACCGTGTTCCCGTGCATGGGGTCGGTCACCCACAGGACCTGGGCCCCGGAGGCGGTGACGCGCTCGACGATCGCCGGCAGCTTCTCGCGGATATTGCTCGCGCCCATCCGGGTGATGAAGGTGAGCCGGCCGGGCTCCCGGTCCGGATCCAGCTTGTCGATCAGGCGCAGGGCGTCGTCGCCGCTCGTCGACGGGCCGAGCTTCACGCCGATCGGGTTGCGGACGCGGGAGAGGAAATCCACGTGGGCGTGGTCCAGCTCGCGGGTGCGCTCCCCGATCCACAGGAAGTGCGCCGAGGTGTCGTAGGGCAGCCCGGTGCGCGAGTCGATGCGGGTCAGGGCGCGCTCGTAGTCCAGCAGCAGGGCCTCGTGGCTGGCGTAGAACTCCACGCGCTTGAGCGCCTCGAAGTCGGCGCCGCAGGAGGACATGAACTTGATGGCGCGGTCGATGTCCCGTGCCAGGGACTCGTAGCGGGCGTGGGCCGGGTTTTCGGTGAACCCCTTGTTCCACTGGTGCACCAGGCGCAGGTCCGCGAAGCCGCCTTGGGTGAAGGCACGGATCAGGTTCAGGGTCGAGGCGGAGGTGTGGTAGGCCTTCAACATCCGGCCGGCGTCATGGGCGCGGGAAACAGGCGTGAAGTCGTAGCCGTTGACGATGTCGCCGCGGTAGGCCGGCAAGGTGACGCCATCGCGCGTTTCATCGTTGGAGGAGCGGGGCTTGGCGAACTGGCCAGCCATGCGGCCCATCTTGATCACGGGCATGGCCGCACCGTAGGTCAGGACGACGGCCATCTGCAGGATGGTCCGGACGCGGGCGCTGATCTTGTCCGCCGTCGCCGCTTCGAAGGTCTCGGCGCAGTCGCCGCCCTGGAGCAGGAACGCTTTGCCCTGTGCGGCGGCGGCGAGCCGTTCGCGAAGGATGTCCACTTCGCCGGCGAACACGAGGGGCGGGAGGACGGAAAGTTCCTTGACGGACGCCTCGAACACAGCCGGGTCCGACCATGTGGGCTGCTGCGAGGCCGGGATCTCCCGCCAGTTGTCCAGTCCGGGATAGTTGGCGGCTCCGCTCTGGGCGGTGCTGGTCAGCGGGGAAACTGGTTTCTCAGATAGCTCGGTCACTCTCTAAGGATAGTTGCCCCATCGACGTTCGGCGGCCCGGCCTGTCATTGACAGCTCCGTTGCCGTCACATGGCACCCGTGGCGCCGGTCAGGCGGTCCCGGGAAGCTCGGGGCCGTCATCCGCGGGCGCCGCCGGCGCGCCGGGATTGCGAGGGTTTTCGTCGGTTGTGTGGGGTGTTTTGTCCGGCGTTGTGCCGGGGGTCCGGTCGGGAGTTGTGCCGCGTGTCTTGTCGGCGGCCGGTTCCTGACGCGCGTCCGGATTCGCGGATGCTGTTACCGGTGATGCTTCCTGCGCTTTGCCTGCCAGTCGGAGCTTCACGACGGCGGCGTACTCGTCCACGTATTCCTGACCGGACAGCCGCATGAGTTCATACATGATCTCGTCGGTCACGGAACGCTGGACCATTCGGTCATCCTCCATCCCGTAGTAGCGGCTGAAGTCGAGCGGTTCGCCAAAGATCATGCCGATGCGACGGATGTTGGGAACGCGCTTGCCGATCGGCTGGACTTTGTCCGTTCCGATCATCGCCACCGGAATGACAGGGACGCGGGCCTGCAGCGCCAAGCGGGCGACGCCCACCTTGCCGCGGTACAGGCGTGTGTCGGGGCTGCGAGTCCCCTCGGGATAGATGCCCATGAGCGAGCCGTTCCTGAGCACCTCCATGCCAGCGTTCAGGGACTGGGCGGACGCGGCTCCCCCGGACCTGTCCATGGGGAGCTGGTTGGTGAGCCGGAAGAAGGCCGCGGTCAGCCTGCCTTTGATTCCGGTCCCGGTGAAGTATTCGGATTTCGCCAGGAAGACGACCGGCCGCGGCACCATGAGCGGCATAAAGATCGAATCCGAGAAGGAGAGGTGGTTCGAGGCCAGGATCGCGGCGCCCTCGGCCGGGACGTTGTCGAGGCCCTTGACCCAGGGCCGGAACAACAGCTTCACCACCGGTCCCAGGACAAACGTCTTCATGAACCAATAAAACACTCGGCGACCTCTCCGGAAGGCGTCTGGCCGGCCGTCCAAATCGGGTCCGGCCAGGACTTCAATGGACACCTTACTCTAGTGAGTTTTGCCGCCAAGGGTGACACGATGGGCTCATGACTGAAAGCAGCAATCTCCCGACGCCCGCCGCTTTCAGCTACCCCGGCCACGGCCCCAATGCCCGGACCGGCGTGGCCATCTG
This sequence comes from Arthrobacter sp. 05T420, assembly GCF_056396305.1. NCBI lineage: Bacteria > Bacillati > Actinomycetota > Actinomycetes > Micrococcales > Micrococcaceae > Arthrobacter > Arthrobacter sp. 05T420. The sequence continues at coordinate 97,591 of NZ_JBFTLG010000013.1, forward strand.
CCACGGCTTCACGGGCAGCCCGCACAGCGTCATGCCGTGGGCACGCCACCTCGCCGACCAGGGCTTCGCGGTATCGGTGCCGCTCCTGCCCGGGCACGGCACCCACTGGCGCGACCTCGCCCGGCAGCGCTGGCAGGACTGGTACGCGAGCTTTGAAACCGCATACCTGGAACTGGCCGCCCGGACCAATGACTGCTACGTCGCGGGGCTGTCCATGGGCGGCACCATTGCATTGCGCACCGCGGCCCGCCACAGCGTGGCCGGTGTGGCCGCAGTCAACCCCGGCCTGAGCTTCTATGACCGCAGGGTCAGGATCGTGGGACTGCTCAAATACTTCCAACGCACCACCACGCCGATTCAGGAGGAGAATTCCACGGCAGTCACCACGGACGACGGCGACTACTCCATGACGCCGCTGGCCGCCGTCCACCAGCTGCGCCGGCTGTTCTCCGCGACCCTGCGGGAGCTGCCGTCAGTCCAGGCTCCGGCCCTGGTTTTCAAGTCCGGCACCGACGCCGTGGTTCCGCCGTCGTCCCTGGCGCTGTTGCGCAGGCGGCTCGGATCCCGGGACCTAACGGTGATCCCGCTGCCGCGCAGCGGGCACGTTGCCACTATGGACGCCGATGCGCCGCTACTCTTTGAAGAATCAGTCCGTTTCTTCCTTCAGCACGCCCACGCCACCCATACAGGGTCCACCATGCCGCCCGCCGCCCCCTCGGAGACCCCATGAGCATCCTCCCGGACCACTCGCCGTTCAGTAGCCCGTTCTCGGGTACCGGTCCCCGGACCGGTGTGGTGGTGTCCCACGGCTTCACGGGCAGCCCGCACGGTGTCCGGGACTGGGCGTCGTCCCTGGCTGGTGCCGGGTTCGCCGTCCGGCTGCCCCTGCTGCCGGGCCACGGAACAAGCTGGCAGGAGCTGGCCAAAACCCGCTGGCAGGACTGGCATGCGGCCCTGGATGCTGCCTACCTGGAGCTTGCGGAAGAATGCGACGTCGTGGTGATGGCCGGGTTGTCCATGGGCGGTGCCTTGGCCTTGCGGATTGCGGCCACCCGTCCCGTGGCGGGGGTTGTGGTGGTCAACCCGGGCCTGGTCATCGACGATCCCCGCGCCCCGCTGGCCGGCATCCTGAGGTTTGTCCTCAAGAGCACCCCCGCGATCGCCAATGACATCCTCAAACCGGGCATGGATGAGGGCGCCTACCCGCGCACGCCGGTGGCCGCCGCGCACGAACTCAACAAGATGTTCAAGGACACCGTGCGGCTGCTGCCCCGCGTAACCGCACCCGTCCGGGTATACCGTTCCGCAGTGGACCATGTGGTGTCCGAATCCAGCATGGTGGCCCTGCGCCGCGGGCTGACCAACGCCCCGCTGGAGGTGATCCGGCTGGAAAACAGCTACCACGTGGCTACCATGGACAACGACGCGCCCGAGATCTTCCGTGGCACGGCAGAATTTGTCCGGTCCGTTGCATCCGCAGCCGGTCCGGGCGCCGCCCGCGCCAGCCGGAAGGACACGGCCAATGACTAAACCAGACCCTAACCTCCCGGACCCCGAGACCCCGGACCAGGACCCCGCCGTCGCCGGGCCCCCCGCCTCTGATGCTGCTGCCGAGCACTCGGGCACCACAACGCCCCAAGAATCCCAGCCCCAAGAGCCCCAGGGCTCTCCCGCTGCGGACGTGCCGTCCGACGACGACGCCGTCTGGCTCGATCTTGTCGCCAGGCTTGAAGGGGTCGGGGCTGCCGGGGACGAGGAAACTGGCGGCCCCGCCGGCAGCACCGGCGCCGGCGCCGGCTTTGGTGCCAACTCCCCAACAGCAAAGACGTTCCGCGATTTTGACCCGCTGGGCCTCTCCGGCGCGGCGCCGATCGAGCTCTCCGCCAAGGAGCGGCTCGCCCCCGCCCCGGGGCAGCCGGCTGCGGGCAGCAACGAGATCCCCGACACAGCAACCGGGCCCCGCGACTACGAGACCGACGACGACGACGGCGCGTTCGTCCCGGAGGAGCCGCCGAGTCTGGCAGGGGCAGATCCGATGACCGTCCTTGCCTGGATTGGCGCGGTGGGCGGCCCGATTGCCCTGGTGCTCTCGACAATGTTCTGGCGGTCGGCCCCGCTGGTGGCGATCCTCGGCATGGTGGGCGCGTTCGCGGCCGCGGTGGTCTTCCTGATCATGAAGCTGCCGGGCGAGAAGGACGAGCACGACGACGGGGCCCGCATCTAGTCCGCCCGACCATCCACTCCACGGGCTACTCCGCTGGGTATTTCAGGCCGGGTATTCAGGGCTGGTCTTTGCAGGGCTCGCAGGATCGTGCTGCTACGTGTGCATGCGGCTGCTGACCCGGGAGAGGTCGGCGGCGCCGATCAGTCCGGCGTTGGGTCCCAGGGCAGCGAGTTCGATCTCCGCTGCCGGCCGGAACCCGCGGCCGGTGAGGTTCCGCGCGAAGGCCTTCCGGGCCGGCGCGACCAGCAACTCGCCGGCATCGCACAGGCCGCCGCCAATCACGAACCTTCCGGGGTCCAGGGCCGCTGCGAGGTTGGCCAGGCCAAGGCCCAGCCATTCCCCGACGTCCTCGAGGAGTTCGCGGGAGGTCTGGTCCCCTGCCTTGGCCAGCTCGGTCACAATCACGCCCGTGATGCGTCCTACGTCTCCGTCCACGGCCTTGAGCAGTTCCTGGGCAACCGGAGAATTCGCGGCGGCCAGTTCCCGGGCCTCTCGGCCGAGCGCGTTGCCTGAGGCATACTGTTCCCAGCAGCCGCGGTTGCCGCACTCGCAGCGGTGCCCGCCCGGCATGATGATCTGGTGACCGAACTCCCCCGCCACTCCGAAGCGGCCGCGTTCCACGCGTCCGTCCATCACCATGGCTCCGCCGATCCCGGTGCCCAGGGTAATGCAGACCAGACGGTTCTGTCCCTGCCCGGCGCCGAAGCGCCATTCCGCCCAAGCGGCGGCGTCGGCGTCGTTGGTCAGCAGGACGGGGCGGCGCAGCAGCCTTTGCAGGTTCTCCCGCAGCGGTTCATTGCGCCAGGCCAGGTGCGGGCTGAAGAGCACCGTGCCGCCGTCGAGGTCCATCCAGCCGGCGGCGCCGATTCCGACCGACCAGATCCGGTGCCCAGCACCGAGTTCGTTGACCAGTTCGACGATGACCTGCTCCACGGCCCGCGGATCATTGCCCGGCGTGGAGCGCTTCGCCTGACTGAGGATCCGGCCCTCGGCATCGACCACCCCGGCGGCAACCTTTGTTCCCCCGATATCGACGCCGATCGCCAGGCCTTTGCGGCCCAGCCGCAGGTGTGAGCGGATGTCGTGCCCTGCGGTGGCGGCCGCCGCTCCGCCCAGGGTCCTGCTCCGCCAGGCCGCGGTCCGGCCGCGCAGGCCGGGCTGCCGGCCGGGTGTTGGTGTCTGCATGGTGCCTCATTCTATTCGCCGGGGCCGCCGCAGCCGCGAAGGCCCGGCAGCATGACGCGCCGGGATGACGCAGCGGCGTCTCCGCAGCATCCCCGACTGGCGGAACGGCGGGCCTGACCGTAAGGTTACTGGCCAGTAGGTGTCGCAGGACACACCTTAGTGGGACCGCATACTAGGCTTAGCGGTACCCCCTGCGGGCCTATGGATACCTAAGGAGCTGTCGTGCGAGAAATCATTGTCCCGCCCCTGGTGAATGTCGATCCGGACACCAACGTCACCGATCTCGTGGTGCGCCAGGCGGCCAAGGCCTCCAACCCTGCGCTGTTCTCGCGGCTCGACGCGGCGGGCCAATGGCAGGACGTCCGTGCCACGGATTTCCTGGCCGACGTCTCGGCCCTCGCCAAGGGCTTGATGGCCAGCGGTGTGGCCGCCGGTGACCGTGTGGGCATCATGTCACGCACCCGGTATGAATGGGCCCTGATCGACTTCGCCATCTGGTTCGCGGGCGCCGTCTCGGTCCCGATCTATGAAACCTCCTCCCCTTCCCAGGTGGCTTGGAACCTTGGCGACTCCGGCGCCGTGGCCGCGTTCGGCGAATCCGCGCACCACGAGGACATCATCCGGCAGGCAGCCACCTCCGAGGGCCTCACCGCCCTGCGGCACGTCTGGCAGCTCGAGGGCGACAGTCTGGACGAGGTCCGTGCGGCCGGAGTCGGCATCAGCGACGCCGAGCTCGAAGCGCGGCGCGGCACGGCCTCCCTGAACGATGTCGCCACGATCATCTACACCTCGGGGACCACCGGCCGGCCCAAAGGCTGCGAGCTGACCCACGGCAACTTCGTGGAACTCTCCGAGAATGTGCTGGCCACCTCGCTGGGTACGGTGGTGCACGAGCACGCCAAGACCATCATGTTCCTGCCCCTGGCCCACGTCTTCGCGCGCTTCATCTCCGTTCTGGCGGTGGCCGCCGGCGTCACGGTGGCGCACACCCCGGATATCAAGAACCTGCTGCCGGATCTGCAGAGCTACCAGCCCACGTTCATCCTCGCGGTCCCGCGTGTCTTCGAAAAGGTCTACAACTCCGCCCTGACCAAGGCCGAGGACGGCGGCAAGGGCGCCATCTTCCACCGCGCCGCGGACACCGCCATCGCCTATTCCCGTGCACGGCAGGCCGGCAAGGTGGGCCTCGGCCTCCGGCTCAAGCACTCCTTGTTCGACAAACTCGTGTACAGCAAGCTCAGGGCCGCCATGGGCGGACACGTCGCCCATGCCGTGTCCGGCGGCGGCCCGCTCGGTGAACGGTTGGGCCACTTCTTCCAAGGCATCGGCATGCAGATCCTGGAGGGCTACGGACTGACTGAAACCACGGCCCCCGTCACGGTGAACACACCCCAGCTGATCAGGATCGGCACCGTGGGCGCCCCGATTCCCGGCAACTCGCTCAGGATCGCGGACGATGGCGAGATCCTCGCCAAGGGCGTGTGCGTCATGCGCGGCTACTACAAGCGCGATGACCTGTCCGCCGCGACCTTCGACGACGACGGCTGGTTCCGCACCGGAGACATCGGCCAGCTGGACGACGCGGGGTTCCTGACCATCACCGGGCGCAAGAAGGAAATCATCGTCACGGCCGGCGGCAAGAACGTGGTCCCGGCCCTGCTGGAAGACCAGATCCGTGCGGACGCACTCGTCTCGCAGGTGCTGGTGGTGGGCGACAACCGCCCGTTCATCGGAGCCCTCGTGACCTTGGATGAAGAGGCCCTCCCCGGCTGGCTGGGCCGCCACGGGCTCCCGGCCTCGACCCCGCTCACCGAGGCTGCCGAGCATCCGACAGTCAAGGCCGCCGTCCAGGAGCTCATCAACCACGCCAACCAGTCGGTGTCCCAGGCCGAGGCAATCAAGTCCTTCCGGATCGTGCCGGCCGACTTCACCGAGGCCTCCGGCCACCTGACCCCCTCCATGAAGGTCAAGCGGGCGCAGGTGCTCAAGGACTTCGAGACCGTGATCGAGGAAATGTACAACGCCAGGCGCGCCACCCTGGCATAGGACAAATCCCCCGTACCACCCCAACGCGGGGTCAGATACCGCCCATCCAGTGCCCTGTGATGGGCCGTATCTGACCCCGCGTTGCTTTTGTTGGTGTTACGGGTTGTTGCGCTTTGCTATTCGATGACGAGCAACAGGTCCCCGCCCTGGACCTGCTCGATCGCACCGACGGCGAGGCGCGCCACGGTGCCGGCCACCGGCGTCGTGATCGACGCTTCCATCTTCATGGCCTCAATCGTGGCCACCGTGTCGCCGGCCTTGACCGTATCGCCGGCCTTGACCGTCAGCGTGACGGCACCGGCGAACGGCGAAGCCACCTGGCCCGGCTGGGAGGCGTCGGCGCGTTCGGCGGCCTTGACGTTGCTCACCACTGAACGGTCGCGGACCACCACGGGCCGGGACTGGCCGTTGAGCGTGCACATGACTGTGCGCATGCCCTTCTCGTCCGGCTCGGAGACGGCTTCGAGCGAAGCGATCAGGTGGACGCCCTTCTCGAGCTCGATCTCGTGCTCCGCGCCGCGCTGCAGCCCGAAGAGGTAGTCGCGGGTGTCCAGCACCGAGAGGTTGCCGTAGGACTCAACGCTCTTCAGGTAGTCCTTGGTGGGACCGGCGAAGAGCAGGCGGTTGAGCGTGCTCCGGCGGGTCTTGGAGTCGCCGTTGAGCGCGGCGCTGTCCTCGGGGCTGAGCTCGACGTCGCGGACTTTGACCTTGCGGCCTTGCAGCGCCTTGGTCCGGAAGGGCTCGGGCCAGCCGCCGGGCGGGTCGCCCAGTTCGCCGGAGAGGAAGCCGATCACGGAATCCGGGACGTCGTACTTGTCCGGGTTCTCGTTGAAGTCCGCGGGATCGGCGTTGAGGCCCACCAGGTGCAGGGCGAGGTCGCCCACCACCTTGGACGACGGCGTCACCTTCACCAGGCGGCCGAGGATCCGGTCCGCCGCGGTGTACATGTCCTCGATCGCTTCAAAACGCTCGCCCAGGCCCAGTGCTATCGCCTGCTGGCGCAGGTTGGACAGCTGCCCGCCCGGAATCTCGTGCTGGTAGACCCGGCCCGTGGGCCCCGGCAGTCCGGACTCGAACGGCGCGTAGACCCGGCGGACGGCTTCCCAGTAGGGCTCAAGGGCGCAGACGTTCGCGAGGCTGAGGCCGGTGTCGCGCGGCGTGTGGGCCAGCGCGGCGACGAGGGCGGAGGCCGAGGGCTGACTGGTGGTGCCGGCCAGCGAGGCCGAAGCCACGTCCACGGCGTCCACGCCGGCGTCCACGGCCGCGAGGAGCGTGGCCAGCTGGCCGCCAGCGGTGTCGTGGGTGTGCAGGTGGACCGGGAGGTCAAACCGCTCCCGCAGCGCCGAGACGAGGCGTGCCGCGGCAGCCGGACGCAGCAGCCCGGCCATGTCCTTGATCGCGAGGATATGCGCCCCGGCGTCGACGATCTTCTGCGCCAGCTCCAAGTAGTAGTCCAGGGTGTAGAGGGTTTCCTCCGGATCCAGCATGTCCGCGGTGTAGCAAAGTGCGACCTCGGCGACGGCTGTACCTGTCTCGCGGACGGCCCGGATGGCCGGGGCCATCTGGTTGACGTCGTTGAGGGCATCGAAGATGCGGAAGATGTCGATGCCCGTAGCGGCGGCCTCGTTGACGAACGCCACCGTGACCTCTTCCGGGTACGGCGTGTAGCCGACGGTGTTGCGGCCGCGGAGCAGCATCTGCAGGCACAGGTTCGGCATTGCCTTGCGCAGGGCGGCAAGCCGGTCCCACGGGTCTTCGCCGAGGAAGCGCAGGGCGACGTCGTAGGTGGCCCCGCCCCAGGCCTCAACCGACAGCAGCTCCGGGAGCAGCTTGGACTCGGCCGGCCCGGCCGCCACGAGGTCGCGGGTGCGCACACGGGTGGCGAGCAGGGACTGGTGCGCGTCGCGGAAGGTGGTGTCCGTGACGGCCACGGCATTCTGGGCGCGCAGGGCCCGTGCAAAGCCTTCCGGACCGAGCTCCAGGAGCCGCTGGCGGGATCCCGGCCGGGCCTCTTTGTCATCGAGGGCCGGAAGCTTGTCCGCCGGGTCCGTGTGGACCTTGAGTTCGCCGTTGGGCTTGTTGACAGTGACCTCGGCAAGCCAGGTCAGCAACTTGGTGCCGCGGTCCGCAGAGACCCGCGCCTTCAGCAGCTGGGGCCGTTCGTCAATGAATGAGGTGGCTACATTCCCGGCCACGAAGTCGGCATCGTCCAGGACGGCCTGCAGGAAGGAGATGTTGGTGGACACGCCGCGGATGCGGAACTCGGCGAGGGCGCGGCGGGCCCGCGCGACGGCCGCCGGATAGTCCCGGCCGCGGCAGGTCAGTTTGACCAGCATGGAGTCGAAGTGCGGGCTGATCTCCGCGCCCGAGTAGACGGTGCCGCCGTCGAGCCGGACACCGGCGCCGCCGGCCGAGCGGTAACCGGTGATCTTGCCGACGTCGGGCCGGAAGCCGTTCGCCGGGTCCTCCGTGGTGATACGGCACTGCAGGGCAGCGCCCTTGAGCTGGACGCTCTCCTGCGACAAGCCCAGGTCCGCGAGGGTCTCACCGGCGGCGATACGCAGCTGCGCCTGGACGAGGTCGACGTCCGTGACTTCCTCGGTAACGGTGTGCTCGACCTGGATGCGCGGGTTCATTTCGATGAACACGTGCTGGCCGGCGCGCTCCCCCACCGTGTCGACAAGGAATTCAACCGTGCCGGCGTTGACGTAGTTCAGCGCCTTCGCGAATTTGACGGCGTCGCGGTACAGCGCCTGCCGGATGCCCTCATCGAGATTCGGTGCGGGCGCGATCTCGATGACTTTCTGGTGGCGGCGCTGGATGGAACAGTCCCGCTCGAAGAGGTGCATGACGTTGCCCTCGGCGTCGGCCAGGATCTGGACTTCGATGTGGCGCGGGCGCAAGACGGCCTGCTCCAGGAACATGGTGGGATCCCCGAACGCAGCGTCGGCTTCGCGCATGGCAGCCTGCAGGGCCTCCGGGAGTGCTTCGCGGGTGTCCACGCGGCGCATGCCGCGGCCACCGCCGCCGGCGACGGCCTTGGCGAAGATCGGGAAGCCGATCTCATCCGCGGCCGCTATCAGCTCGTCGAGGTCCTTCGACGGCTGGCTGGACTTGAGCACCGGGACACCGGCCCTGCGGGCGGCCTCGAGCGCGGCAACCTTGTTGCCTGCCAGCTCCAGGACCGCAGCCGGCGGGCCGACGAACGTAATGCCGGCCTCCTTCGCGGCGCGCGCCAGGCGAGGGTTCTCGGAAAGGAAGCCGTAGCCGGGGTAGATGGCGTCCGCCCCGGACTCCTTGGCTACGCGCACCACCTCGTCTACGTCGAGGTACGCCCGGACGGGGTGTCCCTCCTCGCCGATCAGATACGCCTCATCGGCCTTCTGGCGGTGAATAGAGTTGCGGTCCTCGTGGGGAAACACAGCGACAGTCTTGGCACCCAGCTCGTAGCTCGCGCGGAAAGCGCGAATCGCGATTTCGCCGCGGTTGGCCACCAGAATCTTTGAAAACATGCTTCTCCTGCTTCATCGCGGGCGTATCGGTAAGTGCTCACAGTGTCTAGGACCTGTGCGGGCAAACACAAATCATTGTGGCGACTGTCACAGCATTATCCGTCACGGACGCCGCGATGGGCAGGGCCCTGGCCACGGACCTTTCCCGGCCTGCCCGGTTCGGGAGGTTCTGGCGCTCCCACGCCGGATGAAACGGGTTTCGCCGGAGCATCAACATATGATGAGTGGGTGGGTGGCGCATGCACGCCCCGGCTCCGAAGAACGCAGGAGCCGGCACGACCCCGTCTCGGCAACCGGCGTTAGGTATTGGTTTTTCAAGTGCAAGTAGTGAGCATCAGCAGCCTCAAAGGCGGTGTCGGCAAGACATCCGTGACCACCGGACTGGCGTCAGCGGCATTGGCAGCCGGAATCCCCACCCTCGTCGTCGACCTTGACCCGCATGCTGACGCCAGCACTGCCCTGGGCGTGAGCCCGGACGATCAGCTCGACATCGGCAGGATGCTGAGGTCGCCCCGGCGGGCGCACCTGGCGGACAACGTGGTGCCCAGCGGCTGGGTGGAACACGCCAGGATCAACGGTAATGCCAACGGCCGCACCAACGGCAGTGCCAACGGCACAACACGATCCGGCACTGCAACTTCCGTCCTCGACGTCGCCGTCGGCTCTGCCTACACCGGCATCTACGACCGGCCTGACTTGGGCCGCCGCGACCTCCGCCGGCTCTCCGCTGTCCTCGCCGGTGCCACGAACTATGAACTCGTCCTGGTGGATTGCCCTCCGTCGCTGAACGGCCTGACCCGGATGGCATGGTCCGCCAGCGACAAGGTGACCCTGGTGGCCGAACCGGGGCTCTTCTCGGTGGCCGGCACGGAACGCACCATGCGCGCCATCCAGCTGTTCCGGCAGGAATTCGCCCCCAAGCTGTCCCCCGCCGGCATTGTGGCCAACCGGGTGCGCAGCGGTTCGGCCGAGCACACGTTTCGGCTTTCGGAGATGGAGTCCATGTTCGGCGAACTGCTGCTGAGCCCGCACATCCCGGAGCAGGCCAACTGGCAGCAGATCCAGGGCGCGGCCCACTCCATCCACCACTGGCCCGGAGACTCCGCCAAGAATGCGGCCGGGCTCTTCGATACCTTGCTGCAGAACCTGCTGCATCCCAACGGCATGGCCCCGGCCGGAACTGTCCGCAACCGCAGCCAGCGTTAACCGGGCCCACGGCCCAAGGGCCGGAATCCCGCCACTCAAGGCTCAACGAACATGGCTCAACGAACTGAGGCCGCCTTCCCTGTCCGGGAGGCGGCCTCAGTCTTGTCTGTATCGATCGTGTCCGTATCGATCTTGCCGGTAACGGTGTGCGCTAGCCGATCTTGCGGGCCGCGCGTCGCTTGCTCAGTTCGTCGTCGGGAAAGGACTGGTCGGTGGCGTGTTCGCTGGGGAGGGCTGCGAGGCTTCCTTCAACTTCGCGCCACACACGGCCGACGGCGATGCCGAACACCCCCTGGCCGCCCTGGACGAGATCAATCACTTCATCCGCCGACGTGCACTCGTAGACGCTGGCACCGTCGCTCATGAGCGTGATCTGGGCGAGGTCTTCGACGCCGCGCTCCCGCAGGTGTTCCACGGCCGTGCGGATCTGCTGCAGGGAGACGCCGGTGTCCAGGAGCCGTTTGACCACCTTGAGGACCAGGATGTCGCGGAAGCCGTAGAGCCGCTGGGAGCCGGAGCCGGCCGCGCCTCGGACGGCGGGTTCAACGAGCCCGGTGCGTGCCCAGTAGTCGAGTTGGCGGTAAGTGATGCCGGCCGCCTTGCAGGCGGTGGGGCCGCGGTAACCGGCGTCTTCGTCCAGAACGGGAAGATCCTCGGTGAACAGCAGGCCTTGGGCACCGCTGGCGGGCACAGCAATGCCGGCCGTTGCGGCCTGCTTCAGCTCGCCTGCTTCGCCTTTCGGACTCACGTGGACCCTCCTTGTCGTGGGTTCCCCTGGGTAAGGTGCATCGGCAGCAATATCTGTGAACAGCTGCATGACACTGGATGATGACTTCATCCGTGTAATTCAGCCGAGGATGCACTTTCCAGTGTGACTTGCGCGGCTACCGTATGCAATGGGAACTTGTACCTCCGACGTTAGGCCTGCTCGGGCCCAAGGTCAAAGACGTTGGGGCTATTTGGCGGGCGTGTCGAAAGTTTCATCCTCGACTTTAACGTTGGGCGCCGCCACAGCTGTCCCGGGCGTTTCAGAAACCTCAGCCGTCACAGACACACCAGCCACCCCGGCAGCCTCCCTGGCCCCGGTTGGCTGCCTGCGCAGTTCAGTGCCGTTCAGTGCAGTTCAGCCGCCGAAGTCTTCCGGTTCGACGTCGTCGAGGAACTCGCGGAAGCGCCGCAGTTCGCCTTCCTCGTCCACGGCGGGTCCGGGGTGCGTGTCCTCGCCCTCGTCGTGTTCGGTGATCCGGACGCCGGCCTCGTCCATGACGGCGTCGGCACACCAGATCCGGCACTTTGCGCGCAGGGCAAGCGCCAAGGCATCCGAGGCCCGGGAGCTCACCGTCGTGCCGTTCTCGAACTGCAGCTGCCCGTAAAAGATGTTGTCTTCCACCGCGACGATGTTGGCGCTGACGATCGTGTGACCCAGCGCCTCGACAACGTCCACGAGGAGGTCGTGGGTCATCGGCCGGGGCGGGACGACTCCCTGCTGGGCCAGGGCGATGGCGCTGGCTTCCGGAGTCCCGATCCAGATCGGGACGTGGCGCTCACCATGAATTTCCTTGAGCAGGACAAGCGGCTGGTTGGACGGCAACTCAATCCGCACGCCGACAATCTCCACCTCAATCATCAGATGTCCATCCTTGAGATGCGGTCGTGGACCAGCGCCTGGTGCAGGGACAGGCAGAGGTCGCTGATTTCCCGGGCCGCCTCGGCCGCACGGGCGTGGGAGGCTGCGTCCTTGCGGGACGTCAGCGTGGCCACGGCCCGTTCCACGAGCCCGAATTCGCGGTCGGCAGCCGCCTGGAACGGCCGCAGGTGGCGGGGTTCCAGGCCGTGGCTCTCCAGCTGGACGCAAGCCCGCGCCACCTGCAAGGCGTGTTCGTCGAACTTGCCGTTGACGTGCCCAATCAGGCCGTAGCTCAAGAGCGATTCCAGCAGGGGGACGCTCGCCCCGGATTCCGCACGCAGCTGCTCCTCGCTGAGCCGGCGCGCACGGCCCTGCAGCTCGGTGGCGAGCTCCTCGGAGACGATCCGCGGGGAGAGGGTGATGCCTGCCGGCAGGTTTTCCGGCCGTTCGCCCCGGTCGATCGCGTCAAGGTAGTCCTTGATGACCTTTAGCGGCAGGTACTGGTCACGCTGGAGGGACAGCACGAAGCGCAGCCGTTCGACGTCGTTCTCGGAATACTGCCGGTAGCCCGCAGGAGTCCGCTGCGGGTTGATGAGTCCCTTTTCCTCAAGGAACCGGATTTTTGACGCCGTCATGCTGGGAAAGTCGTCGCTCAGTTGAGCCAGGACTTCCCCGATGTTCAGAACCTGGGGTCCGCGCCGATCCGCATGTGCCGTGGCCACAGGCAGCTACCCCGGAATCAGACGTTGCCTGCTGCGCGGGCAGGGCTGAGGTAGAAGGTGAGGCGGAACTTGCCGATCTGGACCTCATTGCCGGACTTCAGCTCCACGGAGTCCACGCGGTCGTGGTTGACGTAGGTGCCGTTCAGGCTCCCGGTATCCACTACCTCAAAGCTGCGCGCGGTGCGGCGGAATTCCACGTGCCTGCGGGACACGGTGACGTCGTCGAGGAAGATATCGGCGTCCGGGTGGCGGCCCGCCGTCGTGACGTCCGAGTCCAGGAGGAACCGGGCGCCGGCGTTGGGGCCGCTGTGCGCCACGAGCAGGGCCGATCCGAAGGGAAGGGCCTCGACCGCTGCCCGCTCCTCGGTCGAGAGCTTCGGCGTGAAGTTTGGTTCATCGCGCACCGGAGTGAGGTTGATCGACGTGGTCTCCGAAGCTTTCACTCCACCCGTGCCGTAACCATCACCGGTGTCGTTCCGTTCGTGCCCAAACATTGAGTCCTCCTCATTCGTTGCAGGTGTCCCCCCTGCAAACAACGCATGCCGTCCGGAAAAGCCTCGCAGTCCCGGTATTGAGGCCTTTCGGCGGGGCGCGGCTTGTTTTGTTATCCCAACAACACTCTCCGGCGACCCCGGACCGAACGACCTCTGTCTTTAGCCTACCTGCTGTTCATACTCGGATGCACTGAGCAGGGACTCCACGGCGTCGGCTTCCGCGAGCTTGATTTCGATCAGCCAGCCCTCGCCGTACGGATCGGAGTTAATAAGGGCAGAATCGGTGTCCAAAGCCTCGTTCCGGGCCACGACTTCGCCCGTAACAGGGGCGTAAATGTCGCTGACGCTCTTGGTGGATTCAACTTCTCCGACCACGTCGTTGGCCTTGATGGTTGTCCCCACTTCGGGCATCTGGGCGTACACGACATCCCCGAGGGCGTCCTGGGCAAAATCGGTGATGCCGACGCGCACAATCCCGTCGACATTGGGGGCCGAAACCCATTCGTGTTCTGCGGTGTAGGACAGGTCTTCGGGAATGATGCTCATGACGGGCCTTTCATCGGGTCAATCACCTATGCGGCGGCAGTCGTTTGTTCTAGCCGCCGCTGAAAGTATAGGCATATCGGGCAGGGGCCGGGGAGGGTTCTGTCATGATGGTGCGATGGCAGAACATGCGCCGCCAAATGTCAGGAATGTGAACAACCGGGGCGCCGGGACCCTCCGGACCGGCCAGGGCTAGGCCATGCCTGAGCTCCCCGAAGTTGCGGCCCTGACGGACTTTCTGGACGACCACCTGCGGGGAGCAGTTGTGGCGAAGATCCAGCTGGTCTCCTTCGCCGTGCTTAAGACGGCAGACCCCCTCTACTCCGACCTCCAGGGCAGGGCCATCACCGGAGTGCGCCGGTTCGGCAAGTTCGTCAGCATGGACGCGGACGGGCTGCATTTTGTCTTCCACCTGGCGCGGGCAGGCTGGGTCCGCTTCACTGACACCCCCACCGACGCCCAGCTGAAAATGGGCAAGGGGCACATCGCCCTGCGGCTGACATTTAACGGCGCAGCCGGCCCGGCAGGCATGGACCTGACCGAGGCTGGCACGAAAAAGAGCCTGGCGGTCTACGTGGTCCGCGATCCGCTTGATGTTCCAGGCATCGCGGCGCTCGGACCGGATCCGTTCAGTCCGGACTTCGACGTCGACGCTTTGGCCGGGATTCTCGGTTCCAGCTCCCAGCAGATCAAGGGTGTCCTGCGGAGCCAAAGCATCATCGCCGGGATTGGGAATGCCTACAGCGACGAGATCCTGCACGCCGCCAGGATCTCACCATTCGCCCTCGCCAAGTCCCTGGACCGGACGGACGTCCAGCGCCTCTACGACGCCATCCACACCATACTGGGAACGGCCGTGGCGGAAGCCCAAGGCAAGCCGCCCAACGAACTCAAAGACACCAAGCGGAGCCATATGAGGGTCCACGGCCGGACCGGCGAAGCGTGTCCGGTGTGCGGTGATACGGTCCGTGAGGTTTCCTTTGCGGACACCGCCCTGCAGTACTGCCCGACGTGCCAGACGAAGGGAAAGATCCTGGCCGACCGGAGGACGTCGCGCTTCCTGAAATAGGATTCTCCCGAAACGGGCGCTTCCTGAAACTGGCGCCGGCGTCCCGATCCCTTGCGCTGGCGCCTCCCAGCGAAGACGATACAAGTACGCCTTTCAAGGGCGCCTGAGGGAGTTGTCTCGACGATGCGCATGCTGATTATGGGTCCCCCGGGGTGCGGCAAGGGCACCCAGGCCGAACGTTTGTCCGGGCGCCTCGGCATCACCGTGGTGTCCACTGGGGAGGTTTTTCGCGACCATGTGAAGAACCTGACGCCGCTGGGCCAGGAAGTCATTGTGCACCTGGACGCCGGCGATCTGGTGCCTGACACCCTGACCAACCGTGTGGTGCGTGACCGGCTGGACCAGGACGACGTCAGGGGCGGGTTCCTCTTGGACGGGTATCCCCGGAACACGGCGCAGCTTGCCGAACTCGACGTCATGCTTGCCGCCAACGGGCAAGAACTGGACGCTGCAGTCCAACTGACGGTTGACGACGCGGAGCTCGTCCGCCGACTGCTCCACCGCGCCACCATGACCGGACGCAGCGACGATACCGAGGACGTCATCCGGCACCGCCTGGAGCTCTACCACCACGAGACTGAACCGGTGGCCTCCGCCTACTCGGCGCGCGGGATCCTGCTCAGCGTCGTGGGCACGGGAAGCGAGGATGAAATCTTCGGCAGAGTCGTTGCGGCACTCAGTGCGTCCTTCCCCGCGGACGTTTGAGAAACAGAAAACCCCGCCATTCCTTTATCAGGAATGGCGGGGTTTCGTCTGTTGGTCGGGCTGACAGGATTTGAACCTGCGACCCCTTGACCCCCAGTCAAGTGCGCTACCAAGCTGCGCTACAGCCCGCTGGTTCCACCGTTCTCCGCCCGGAAATCGTCCCGGATTCTCTCCAGGTTTTCTTCCAAGCAGTCCGGCCGAACCACCTCCAAAAGCTTACACGATCGCGGAGGGTGCCTGTGACAATTTCATCCTGCCACAGCCACGGTGTGTCGGAATTAACGTTTCTTGCCACGCTTTTCACGCACACGCATGTTGACCTCGATCGGCGTGCCCTCGAAACCGAAGGTCTCGCGCAGGCGCCGGGTGATGAAGCGGCGGTAGCCCGGATCCAGGAATCCGGTGGTGAACAGCACGAACTTCGGCGGCCGGCTCGAGGCCTGGGTGCCGAACAGGATGCGGGGCTGCTTGCCGCCGCGGACCGGGTGCGGGTGCGCCGCCACCAGCTCGCCCAGGAACGCGTTGAGGCGTCCGGTGGGGATGCGCTTGTCCCAGTTTTCCAGGGCGATGTCCAGGGCCGGGACCAGCCGGTCCTTGTGCCAGCCGGTCAAGGCAGAGATATTCACGCGCGGGGCCCAGGCGACGTGCGCCAGGTCCTGCTCGATTTCGCGTTCCAGGTAGCGGCGGCGCTCGTCGTCCAGGAGGTCCCACTTGTTGAAGGCGAGCACCAGGGCGCGGCCGGATTCGACGGCGAGCTGCAGGATGCGGACATCCTGCTCGCTGAGGACTTCGTCCACGGCCAGGAGCACGACGGCGACCTCAGCCTTTTCGAGCGCGCTCTGCGTGCGCAGGGAGGCGTAGAAGTCCGCGCCCTGGGCCATGTGCTGGCGGCGCCGGATGCCGGCGGTGTCCACGAAACGCCACGTGCGTCCGCCGAGTTCGATGAATTCATCGACCGGGTCACGGGTGGTGCCGGCGGTGTTGTCCACCACCACACGCTCGGAACCGGCCAGCTTGTTCAGCAGCGAGGACTTGCCGACGTTCGGGCGGCCGATCAGGGCCACACGACGGGGCCCGCCGGAGCGCTCCAGGCCTTCAATCAAGGAGTACTCCGGGAGAGTGTCCATGACGTGGTCCAGGAGGTCGGCCACGCCGCGGCCGTGCAGGGCCGACACGGGGTACGGCTCGCCGAAGCCCAGGCCCCAGAGGGTTGCCGAATCGGCTTCCTGCGCGAAGTCGTCCACCTTGTTGGCCACCATGATGACCGGCTTCTTCGACTTGCGCAGCATCTTCATGACGCCTTCGTCGGTCGCGGTTGCGCCCACGGCGGAGTCAACGACGAACAGGACGGCGTCCGCGAGTTCCACGGCCATCTCGGCCTGCTCCGCCACACGGGCGTGGATGCCGCGGGCATCGTGTTCCCAGCCGCCGGTGTCAACCACCGTGAAGTTGCGGCCGTTCCAGTTCGCCGAGTACATGACGCGGTCGCGGGTGACGCCGGGGGTGTCCTCGACCACTGCCTCGCGGCGGCCCAGGATCCTGTTGACCAGGGTGGACTTGCCCACGTTGGGCCGGCCGATGATGGCCAGGACCGGATCCAGTTTGACCGGACCGTCAAAGTCCTCGTCGTCGAACTGGCCGCTCAGCAGCGCGGCGTCGTCCTCGTCCAGCTCGTAGTCATCCAGCCCGGCCCGAAGGGAGGCCGCGCGGAGCTCCGCCTCGTCATCGTCCAGGGCGGCAAGGTGTTCAGCCACCTGGTCGGTGCCGGTGGGCGTGTATTCGTCTTCGCCGGCGCCAAAATTGCCGGAGGTTTGAGTCGTATCGCTCATTGCACTTTCCTTAGGTGGTGATCTGCCGGCGTCCCGGCTACTTCTTCGTGACGTTCATGCGGGGATTCCGCGTGGGGCAGGGACTGCCCGGTTCTTAGTACTGAGTCCTGGACATGGCGCGCTAACGCGGCCCGAATTTCGGTTCCCGCCCTGTCCATTGAAACACGGCCGGTCTCACCGGGCCTGCGGCTGACGTTGATGGCCCCGCCAAAGCTGACGTGCAGCCGCCGGCGGGGTGCGGGAACCGTGTCCAGATGTTCGCCGCCGATTCTGGTGCCCAGGATGGCCACGGGGACTACGGTGGCGCCGGAGTTGAGCGCCAGCCAGGCGACGCCGTTGTTGATCGCGGCGGCCTCACCGCTCCCCCGGGTGCCTTCGGGCAAGATCCCGACGCACCGCCCGGCGGCGAGCAGGCTCCGGGCCGTGGCCAGCGCCGCACGGCCGCCGCGGCGGTCGACAGGCAGCTGGCCCGACGCCGCCAGGATGCGGCCGAGGAACCCGGCGAACATCTCCTGTTTGACGAGGATGTGCATGGGCCGGGGCGAGGCGCCGAACATGACAGGCCCGTCGAGGAAGCTGATGTGGTTGCCCGCGAAGATGACGGGCCCGGCCGCCGGGACGTTGGACCGTCCGGTGACCGAGGTGCGGTAGACGAGGTGGTCCAGGATCCAGCCCACAGGCCGGCTCCACGCCGTCGTCCAGTGGCCGGGCACGGAGGCGGGCACGCCCGCCGGCCGTCCGGTGCGCCCCTCAGTCACCGTGGATGGCCCGGCGTGGAACGGCGGTGTGGTTGACCACGGTCTCGACGATATCGAGGGCGGCCTGGACCGTCTCGTCAAAGTCCAGCTCCGAGGAGTCCAGGGTGACGACGCCGTCGGCGGCCGTGGTGAAGTTCACAACGGTGGAGTCTTTGGCATCGCGGTGGGTGACCTGGGCTGCCAGTTGCTCGGCATTCTGGCTGCCGCCCAGCTGGATGCCGCGGCGGCGAAGCCGTGCTTCCTCGCTCGCGGTCAGCAGCATCCGCACCTCGGCATGGGGCGCGACGACGGTGGTGATGTCCCGGCCCTCGACCACCATGCGGCGGTGGTGCTTTTCGATCAGCTCGCGCTGCCGGCGGATCAGTTCTGTACGCGCGCCCAGGGTGGTGGCAACGGCACTGACCGCCGCGGAAATGGCGGGTTCACGGATGGCCAAAGTGACATCGTGCCCGCCGACGCGGACGTACTCTTCCTGCGGGGTCGTGCTGATGTCCAGGGGCAGCGCCTCGGCCGCGACTTCGACGGCCGAGGCATCGTCCAGGTCCGTGCCGCTCTCCAGGCAGAACCACGTCAGGGCGCGGTACATTGCTCCGGTGTCGAGGTAGGCCAGTTTGAGCCGGCGGGCCACTTCCTTGCTGACGCTGGATTTGCCGGAACCGGAGGGGCCGTCGATGGCAACCACTAGGCTTTTTCCGGGCCGGAGCACGTCCACGGTCTCGATGAGTTCCTGGGTCATTACTGGAGTACCTGCCATCCGCGGTCGTTGAGGGCTTCGATCAATAGGTCGTGTTTGTTGGGCAGGACGGAAATTTCCACCATGCCCACATTCTGTCCCGAGGAGTGGTCCAGGCGGAGGTCCTCGACGTTGACGCCGATCTCGCCGATCTCGGTCAGGAGCTTCGCGATCTGTCCGGGCGTGTCATCGACCAGGACCGTCAGCCATGCGTAGGCCTGCGGGGGTCCACCGTGCTTGCCCGGGATCCGGGACTGGCCGGCGTTGCCTTCGCTGAACAGCTGGGCAAGGTCCAGCCGGGCCCCGGGAGCCGTGGGGGCCTCCAGGGTGCCGATGAGCCGGTTGAGGTCCTCGCGGACTCCGTGCAGGATCTCCACCACCTTGTCCGCGTTCGCGCCCAGGATCTGCACCCAGAGCGTGGGATCGCTTGCTGCGATCCGGGTGACGTCCCGCAGCCCGTTTCCCGCCAGGGACAGGGCGTGCAGGGGTGTGCCCTGCAGGCGGCTGGCCACGAGCGAGGACATCACCTGCGGCACGTGTGAGACGAGCGCGACGGCTTCGTCGTGTTCGTCAGCGGCGAATTCGGATACGACGGCGCCGAGGTCGCCGGCCAGCGCACGCGCCACCTGCAGGGACTCCGGCAGAGTCTCTTCCGCCGGGCACACAACCCATGGCATGGACGTGAACAGCTCGCCGCGGGCAGCGACGGGACCGGATTTCTCGCGCCCGGCCATGGGGTGAGTCCCCACGTAACGGCCCAGGTCAGCGCCGCGGCTGCGGAGATCGGCCAGGATGGACGCCTTCACACTCGCGATGTCCACCACGACGGCGTGCGGGTAGTCCCGGAGCGCGTTGGCAACGACGTCCGCCGTGACATCCGGCGGCGCAGCCACAACGACGAGCTCCGGCTGATCGTAGTCAGGTTGTGTCGTGTTCAGGCGTGCCAATGGCAGGCCGGCGCCGATGTCTACGGCGACGGCCTGGTTGGTTGGCGAGGGATCAGAGAGGAACACAACGACACCGCGCCCCCGCAGCCCCAGCCCGATGCTGGTGCCCAGAAGCCCGGAGCCCAAGACGACCACCGGGCCGTTCAGGTGGCCGCGGCCGTGCGTGCGGAAGGCGGACACGCTTACAGCCCCACAGATGCCAGCAGGTGGCCGACTTCCTGCTTGCCGAGGTTGCGGATGCTGCCCTGGCGCTGGTCGCCCAGCCCGATGGGGCCGACCTTGACGCGCACCAGGCGCAGGACGGGGAAGCCGACGGCGTCGAACAGGCGCCGGACGATCCGGTTCTTGCCCGAGTGCAGCACGACCTCAATCAGCACGTGGCCCGGGGTCGAGTCGACGAGCTTGAAGGAATCCACCGAGGCGATACCGTCCTCGAGCTCGACGCCGGCCTTGAGCTCGGCGCCGATCCCCTGCGGGAACGGCCCGCGGACCTGCACGAGGTAGGTCTTAGGCACTTCATAAGACGGGTGCGTCAGGCGGTTGGCGAGCTCGCCGTCGTTGGTCAGGAGCAGCAGCCCTTCCGTGGCAACGTCGAGCCGGCCCACGTGGAACAGGCGTTCGCCATGGTGGTTGCGGACAAAGTCGCTGATGCACGGGCGGCCGTCCGGGTCCTCCATGGTGGAGACAACGCCCTTGGGCTTGTTGAAGACCATGTAAACCATGTTCTCGTCCAGCTGGATGCGCAGTCCGTCGACGTGGATTACTGCCGACTTCGGGTCAACGCGCACGCCGAGCTCGGTGACCACCTGGCCGTCGACCTCGACGCGGCCCTCGGCGATCATTTCCTCGCAGACACGCCGTGAGGCGACTCCGGCGGAGGCCATGACCTTCTGGAGGCGGGTGCCGTCGGCGTCGTGCAGCTCAGACTGCGGCACCTCGCGGCGCGGACCGCGGTTGCGGGCCGGCTTGCGGACCGGTCCAAGGTTCTGGCCGAAGCGTTCGCTGCCGAACGCGCGGGGACCGGCGAACTTGGCGGCACCGGTGCGAGGCTTGGGCTTGAGGGCACCGGGGGTGCCGGGGGCCTTGCCGAAGCCGGGCTTGCGGGCGGCCGCCTTGCGGGCTGCTTCCTTGCCGGAGGGCGCCTTGGACTTCCAGTCAGCGGAAGCCGGGCGGGCAGCCGACGGCGCGCCGTCGGGACCCTGCAGGTCCGGATCGATGAAGGCCTCTTCGCGAGGCTTGGGGTGCTTGAAGGGGCGGTCTCCGCCGCCCTTGAATCCGGCTCCCCCAGTGCGGCTTCCGCCACCCTGGGCGCCGCGGCCTGAGCCGCCCTGTGCGCCGCGGCCTGAGCCCTGCGCTGAATTTTGTCCGGCACTGTTACGTCCCGAACTGTTACGTGGTGAACCCTGGCGTCCCGCCTGTGTCATGACCCGTCCTTCGTTTGTTGGCCGACGGCCGCTGTCTCCCGACAACACCCGCCGACGGGGCAAAATGATTCTGCCCTGGTGGATACTCGTGCGCAGGCAGTAGTTCCTGCCTACATTCTTCCAGCGTCGTAAAACTCTTCGATGCCTTCAAGCCCCGGAAGGTGGGGTGAAAGCTGCGGCAATTCCGCCACCGAGCCGATTCCCATTCGCTCCAGGAAATACGACGTCGTGCGGTACAGGATTGCTCCAGATTCGGGATCGGTTCCCGAGTCCTCGATCAGCCCCCGCTGCGTCAGCGTCCGCACGACAGAGTCAACGTTGACTCCTCGAATTGCAGACACCCGCGCCCTTGATACGGGCTGGCGGTAAGCGATGACGGCGAGCGTTTCGAGCGCCGCCTGCGTCAGCCTGGCTGTCTGTCTGTCCAGCACGAATTCGCCAACGATATCGGCGAATTCAGCGCGGGAATAGATCCGCCAGCCTCCGGCGATATTCCGCAATTCAAAACCCCGGGCGGTGGCGCTGAAGCCGTCATTTCTGCTGCTATGGCTGGCATCGTCCACATCCGGGGCATTAACAGTATAGCCGTTATACTCCCGCTGCAGTTCCTCCAGCAGACCCTCGACGACGTCCACCGTCAGGTCCAGTCCGGCGGCGAGGGCCGTGGCCGTGGCCGGTTCGTCGATCACCATCAGGACAGCCTCGAGGGCCGCGCGGGCCCCACCGGGAAGATTCGCGACGTCCGGCCGCGTGTCCGGCTCGGTGTCCGGCAATCGTTCGTTCACGGCTTGTCCTCGTATTCTTCACTCAGGTTTTCGCTGCTCCACCCGTGGGAATCAGCCGTCCAGTGCACGGTCAGGTCGCCCAGCGGGAGCAACTGGTCAAAGCCCACCACGCGGTCGCGGAACAGCTCCAGCAGTGCCAGGAACCGCGCCACCACCACCAGCGTGGATTCGGCGTCGGCGATCAGCGCCCGGAACGTCAGCGGTGTCCCCAGCCGCAGCCGGTTCCCGAGCAGCTCGGCCTGTTCCTTGACGCTCACGGGCGTACCGTGCAGGTGCGCGAGGCCGACTTCCGTAGGGGCCGCGTCCTTCGGTTTGAGGGCCGCCTCGGCCAGGGAAGCGAACTGCTCCGGGGTGTGCCGCCAAAGGAGTTCCGGAAGCAGGGCAGCGAAGTGTCCCTCCAGGGCAACCTGCCGGGGATACCGCCGGGCTTCCAGCTCAAGTGTGGAGCCGATCATGCCGGCCACGTGTTTGAAGGCCTTGTACTGCAACAAACGGGCGAACAGGAGATCCCGGGCCTCGAGCAGGGCGATGTCCTCATCGTCCTCTACCTCGCCTGCGGGCAGCAGCCGGGCAGCTTTGAGATCCAGGAGTGTGGCCGCAATCACCAGGAATTCGCTGGCTTCATCCAGGGCCCATTCCTCCCCCAGCTGCTGCAGGCCCCGGATGTACTTGATGAATTCGTCCGTGACCGTGGACAGCGCCACCTCGGTGATGTCCAGCTGATGCTTGGAGATCAGGCCGAGCAGGAGGTCGAACGGGCCGGTGAAGTTGGCCAGCCGCACTTCGAATCCGGGCTTCTTCCCGGACGGCGCCGGGAAATCAGGTGCTGGGAGGTCAGGTGCTGCGGTGACGCCCGGCTCTGCCGGGACGGCCGGGCCGATGGACTGCGTGGAATTCGCGCGTGTGTCGAGCTCAACCGGCACGTCAGGACTCGCTGGCATGTCGAGATCCGCTGGCGGAGAGGAGACGCCTGCCACGATCCTGGCTAGGGCGCGCCGCCGCGCGAGATCAGCTCTTTGGCCAGGCGGCGGTAGGCGTCGGCACCGACGTGGTTGCCCGCGTAGGTGGTGATGGGCTCCGCGGCAACCGTGGCGTCGGCAAACTTGATGGAGCGCTTGATGACGGTTTCGAAGACCTTGTCACCGAAGGCCTCCACCAGGCGGGCGATCACTTCGCGCCCGTGCAGGGTCCGGGCGTCATACATCGTGGCGAGCACGCCGTCGACCTGCAGGCGCGGGTTGAGGCGGTCCTGGACCTTGTCGATGGTTTCAACGAGCAGCGCCACGGCGCGCAGGGCGAAGAATTCACAGATCAGCGGGATGATGACGCCGTGGGCGGCTGTCAACGCGTTGACGGTGAGAAGCCCGAGTGAGGGCTGGCAGTCGATCAGGACGACGTCGTAGTCGTCCTCGACCTTTTTCAGTGCCCGATCCAGGACCTGCTCGCGGGCCACTTCGTTGACCAGTTGCACCTCGGCGGCGGAGAGGTCGATGTTGGCCGGGAGCAGATCCACGTTTTCCACGCCGGTCTTCTGGATGGCGTCGCGGATGTCCACTTTGCGGTCCATCAGCACGTTATACACGGTGAGATCGAGCTCATGCGGGTTCGTGCCCAGGCCGGCAGACAGGGCGCCCTGGGGATCGAAATCGACCAAGAGCACGCGGCGGCCGTATTCGGCCAGGGCAGCGGCGAGGTTAATCGTGGACGTGGTCTTGCCCACCCCGCCCTTCTGGTTCACCATGGCGATGACCCGCGCAGGGCCGTGGGAAGACAGCGGTGCGGGCTCCGGAAAGTCGCGCTGGGGCCGCCCGGTGGGGCCCATGACGGCGTCTTCCAGGTCGAGTTCGATGCCTTCCAGAGTTGCTGAACCCTGCTCGCTGCTCACGTATCTATCCACACTTTCGATGACGGTGATTGTCGTGCTTCATATTGCCGCCTCCGGGCTCTCAGAGCCCAGCGCGTTCCTCCCAAGGTTACAGCGCCCGACACGGTATTCGCCGGACCTTGACACCGGGGCAGCCGCTGTGCCTTGACGTTCTGGTTGAAGTCGAAGGTTGCACTCCCGGCCGGGCACGGCGGCCGGAGCACGCTGGCAGCTGTGCCGGAACCGGCTAAAGGGAGGCGGCAGGCGCGGCCGGCGGGCTCGGCGACCGGCGGCCGCGACCCTTTCGCGACCCTATTGCGGGGGTACGGCGGGGCTATAGCGGGCGTATTGAAGTTTGTACCCTGCGGGCCTACATTGAAACGACGAGGTGGCAACGGCTCATGCATGAACTTGCGATTACCGAAGGTCTTGTGGAGGCGGTCCTGAACCGGACCGGCGACCGCCCCGTCACGGGCGTTAACCTGCGGATTGGCCCCTTGAGCGGCGTCCTGCCGGATGCCGTGCGCTTTTGCTTCGAAGTCGTTTCAGCTGACACGCCGCTGGCCGGGGCAGTCCTCACGATCGATGAGTCCGAGGGCCGGGCCAGGTGCCGAAGCTGCCGCGACGAATTCGTCCTTGAGGACATGTTTCTGCTCTGTCCGTGCGGCAGTGCCGATGTCGAAATCGTCAGTGGCCGGGAACTCGTGGTCACCTCGGTGGAGGTTGCGTAGACATGTGTGCCACGTGCGGATGCGGCGACGACGCCGGGACCAGGGTTTCCGATGTCGAGGGAACGTTACACCCCCTTGCAGCCCCGCACGAGCATCCGCACCCCCACGATCACGATCACGAACACCCGCACGATCACGACCACGACCACGACCATCCGCACGATCACGACCATGTTCACAGCCACGCGCCGGACGGACGGACCGTCATTTCGTTGGAAGAGAATCTTCTCGCCAAGAATGACCTCCTCGCCGCACGCAACCGTGGATGGCTGGAAGGACGCGGCATTCGGGCCCTTAACGTCATGAGTTCCCCCGGGGCCGGCAAGACCACGCTGCTGGTGCGGACTATTCAGGAACTGGCCGGGGAACTGGACATCGGTGTCATCGAAGGGGACCAGGAGACGTCGTTGGATGCCGACCGGATACGGTCCACGGGGCGCCCAGTGATCCAAATCAACACCGGAGCAGGCTGCCACCTCGATGCCGGGATGCTGCAGCGCGCCCTGGACGCGCTGGACCCCGTGCCCGGCTCGGCACTCTTCATCGAAAACGTGGGCAACTTGGTGTGCCCGGCATTGTTCGACCTCGGCGAATCGGCCAGGGTCGTCGTGATCTCAGTTACGGAGGGCGATGACAAACCGCAGAAATACCCCCACATGTTCCTTGCTGCCGACCTGGTGATCATCAACAAGGCAGACCTGCTCCCCTATGTGGAGTTCGACGTCGAACGCTGCGTGCGCCAGGCGCGCCAGCTGAATCCCGGCGTCGACGTCCTGACCCTGTCAGCTACCACCGGCGACGGCATGGATGGCTGGCTGGAGTGGATCCGGAAGAATCCCCATCTGGCGGCGGCTGCCGCCGGGGGCGCGCCGCGCTCCGGTGGATTACGCGTTTGACCTGCTGACGCAACATTCGAGCCGCAGCCGCAGGGCGGGGCTCCGAAGGAGGCAACGATGCCTACAGCTACTGCATTGAAAGCGGAAGAAACTTTGATCCACGTGCTGTGGATTAACGCCGGACTCAGCTGCGACGGTGACTCCGTGGCCCTGACGGCGGCAACCCAGCCAAGTGTCGAGGAGATAGCCCTCGGTGCACTTCCCGGACTTCCCAAGATCGCCATGCACTGGCCGCTGATCGACTTCGAATGCGGCCCGCAGCAGGGGGCCGACGACTTCCTCGAGTGGTTCCGCAAGGCGGACCGCGGCGAGCTGGAACCTTTCGTGCTGGTGGTTGAGGGGTCCATCCCGAATGAGAACCTGCACGCCCCGGGCGGCTACTGGGCGGCCTTCGGCAACAACCTCGACACCGGACAGCCGATCACCACCAGCGAGTGGCTGGACCGGCTGGCCCCCAAGGCGACGGCCATCATCGCGGCGGGAACCTGCGCGACCTACGGCGGCATCCATGCCATGGCCGGGAACCCCACCGGGGCCATGGGCGTGCCCGACTATCTCGGCTATGACTGGAAGTCCAAGGCCGGGATCCCGATCGTGTGCGTCCCGGGCTGCCCCATCCAGCCCGACAACTTGTCCGAAACCATGACGTATCTGCTGTACCAGGCCACCGGGCAGGCACCCATGATTCCCCTTGACGAGGCGCTCCGGCCAACATGGCTGTTTGGCCAGACGGTGCACGAGGGATGTGACCGCGCGGGATATTACGAACAGGGCGACTTCGCCACCGAATACGGGTCCCCGAAATGCATCGTCAAGCTCGGCTGCTGGGGACCTGTGGTCAAGTGCAACGTGCCCAAGCGTGGCTGGATGAACGGAATCGGCGGGTGCCCGAACGTGGGCGGTATCTGCATCGGCTGCACGATGCCGGGATTCCCGGACAAGTTCATGCCGTTCATGGACGAACCTCCTGGCGGCAAGCTGTCTACCGCGTCGGTCATGCCCTACGGCAAGACCATCAGGACACTGCGGAACATCACGAAGCACACGCTGGACCAGGAACCACGCTGGCGCAAACCCGGTAATGATCTGCTGACCGGCGCCAAGCGGACCTGGTAGGGACGCTAGGCAGAGAGGCAATGCAATGACTTCGACGATTCCGATGCCCCCGGCGGACGGTTCCGCGGGCGAGAACCTGGTGGAGATGGCCTGGGACCCGATCACAAGGATCGTCGGGAGCCTCGGCATCTATACCAAGGTCGACTTCAAGAACAATCAAGTGGTGGAATGCCACAGCACGTCATCGATCTTCCGCGGCTATTCCATCTTCATGCGCGGCAAGGACCCCCGGGACGCCCACTTCATCACGAGCCGGATCTGCGGAATCTGCGGCGACAACCACGCCACCTGCTCCTGTTACGCGCAGAACATGGCCTACGGGGTGAAGCCGCCGCACCTCGGCGAATGGATCGTAAACCTGGGCGAGGCCGCCGAGTACATGTTCGACCACAACATCTTCCAGGAGAACCTGGTCGGCGTTGACTACTGCGAGAAGATGGTCTCCGAAACCAACCCGTCGGTGCTCGCCAAAGCCGAGAACACGCCGGCCCCGCACGCAGGCGACCACGGCTACCGCACCATCGCGGACATCATGCGCTCGTTGAACCCGTTCACCGGGGAGTTCTACCGCGAAGCGCTGCAGGTCAGCCGGATGACCCGGGAAATGTTCTGCCTGATGGAGGGCCGGCATGTCCATCCCTCCACGCTTTACCCCGGCGGCGTGGGCACCGTTGCGACCATCCAGCTGATGACGGACTACCTCACGCGACTCATGCGCTACGTGGAGTTCATGAAGAAGGTCGTGCCGATGCACGATGACCTCTTCGATTTCTTCTACGAGGCCCTGCCCGGGTACGAGCAGGTGGGGCTGCGGCGCACCCTGCTGGGTTGCTGGGGCTCCTTCCAGGATCCGGAGTTCTGCAATTTCGCCTACAAGGACATGACGGAGTGGGGCCGGAAGATGTTCGTCACCCCCGGCGTCGTGGTGGACGGAAAACTCGTGACCACGGACCTGGTGCGGATCAACCTGGGAATCCGGATCATGCTGGGCTCGTCGTACTACGAGGACTGGGGCGACCAGGAAATGTTCGTCACCCGCGATCCACTGGGCAATCCGGTGGACCGCCGGCACCCCTGGAACCAGCACACCAATCCGCGGCCGCAGAAGCGCGACCTGGAGGACAAGTACAGCTGGGTCATGTCACCGCGGTGGTCTGACGGCCAAAGCAACCTGGCGCTCGATACCGGCGGTGGCCCGCTGGCCCGGCTCTGGTCGACCGCCCTCGCGGGACTGGTCGACACCGGCTACCTGAAGTCAACGGGCAGCAGCGTCCAGATCGAGCTGCCCAAGACTGCGCTGAAGGGCCCGGTGACTCTGGAATGGAAGATCCCACAGTGGAGCAACACACTGGAGCGCAACCGTGCGCGGACCTACTTCCAGGCCTACGCAGCCGCCGCGGCACTGCACTTCGCCGAAAAGGCCCTCGAGGAGATCCGGGCGGGCCGCACCAAGACCTGGGAGTCCTTTGAGGTGCCGGATGAAGCCATCAGCTGCGGCTTCACGGAAGCCGTCCGCGGCGTGCTCTCACACCACATGGTGATCCGCGACGGCAAGATCGCCAACTACCATCCCTACCCGCCGACGCCGTGGAACGCCAGCCCGCGCGATTCCGAGGGAACGCCGGGTCCCTATGAGGACGCGGTACAGGGCCAGCCCATCTTCGAGGAGAACGACCGCGATCATTTCAAGGGCATCGACATCATGCGCACCGTCCGCAGCTTCGACCCCTGCCTGCCGTGCGGCGTCCACATGTATCTAGGGGATGGGCAGACGCTGGACCTGCTGCACTCCCCGACGCAGTCGCTGACCGGTGAGTAGTCAGCCATGGACCGGGAGAATCTGTTGGGCTCGGCAGGTGAACGGATCAGTTCCCTCCTCGATGCGCTGGGTTCCGGCGGTCCTGTGGCCCGGGACCGGGCAGAGGAACTGGTCCGGCAGGTAACGGAGCTGTACGGTGCCGGGCTGGAACGGATCCTGCAAGTGCTGGATTCGCAGGGTGTGCTCGGCCCCGGAACGGTCTCCGCCCTCACGTCCGACCCGTTGGTGTCAGGCCTACTGCTGATCCACGGGCTGCACCCCGTGGACCTGCCCGGGAGAGTCGCGGGAGCCCTCGACTCTGTCCGGCCCTACCTCGGCTCGCACGGCGGGGATGTGGAACTGCTCGGCATCAGCGAAGAAGGCGTGGTCCGGCTGAGGCTCCTGGGCAGCTGCCAAGGCTGTCCGTCGTCGTCGGTCACCCTCAAACTCGCCGTCGAGGACGCCATTGAAACCGCGGCGCCCGAGGTGACCGGCATCGAGGTGGAGGAGGCGGCCCCCGCCTCCGTTCCTGCCCTGATCCCGGTCGGCGCCCTGCGCTCGCGGCTGGACGGGTTGGGCGGCCCGCCGGGCGCCGGCGCACCCGGCGACGCGCCGGAGTGGGCGGCCCACGGAGCCGCCACGCCGGCCTCCGGCGCATGGCAGGCGGTCCCCGCCCTCGCCGAGCTGGAGTCCGGAGGCGTCGCAGGGTTCCTGGTGGCCGGCGTCGAGGTGCTCACGTGCCGGATCGGCCCGGACGTTTACGCGTTCGTGGACCGGTGCCCCCGTTGCACCCACTCCATGCCGGGCGCCTCGCTGCAGCGGGCGCTGGCCGCCCCGGTAGGCGGCGGGCTGCTGCGCTGCCCGCACTGCCGCAGCCACTTCGACGTCCGGAAGGCCGGGGCCTGCCTCGAGGACAAGGCGCTTCATCTTGATCCCCTTCCACTGCTGCTCCGCGACGGTGTTCCCTCCGTGGCCGTCCCCACCACGGCGGAGCCGCTGTGACCAGCGGCACAGACCCCGGCAGTGCCGGAGTCAGCGGCGCCGGGATCAACAGGGCCGGGATCAACAGCGCGTCGGCGCTCGCCGTGCTGCGCAGGATAGCCTCCACCCGTCCGGCCCAGCCCGCCGGCGAGCGCTGCGAGATGTGTGCTGAGCCCATTGCGGAGGCCCACCAGCACGTGGTGGATATGGAGAGCCGCTCGCTGCTGTGCACGTGCAGGCCCTGCTATCTCCTGTTCACGGACTCGTCGGCCCAACTGCGCTACCGTTCCGTCCCCGACCGCTACTTTTCCTTCGAGCCCTTCGAACTCGGCCCTGCCCAATGGGACGAGCTGGAAATCCCGGTGGGCCTGGCCTTCTTCTTCTTCAACTCCGCTCTAGGCCGTACCGCTGCTTTCTATCCGAGCCCGGCGGGCGCCACGGAGTCTGAACTTCCCCTGAACGCCTGGGCATCGGTCCAGGCCGCCAACCCGGCCATCACCGTGCTCGCCCCGGACACGGAGGCCCTGCTGATCCGCTCCCCCGGCCCCGACCGGGAGCGGGCGGACTGCCATCTGGTCCCCATCGATGCGTGCTACGAGCTGGTGGGCCGCCTGCGGCGGGTGTGGAAGGGCTTCGACGGCGGCCAGGAGTCCCGCCAGGAGCTCGTCGGTTTCTTCGACCGGATCAGCAGCCGCAGCAGGCCCGCCCCCGCTCCGGCCGCAGCAGACCCGGAGGCACGCCATGGTTGACCTCGAATTCAGCGTGCTGGATATCGCCCCGGAGCTCTATGCGGCCGCACCCCAGCTGAGCGCTCGCCTGCGGATCCAGGAGCGAAGCGGTGCCGCCATCCATGCCATGGCCCTGCGTTGCCAGGTGCGGATCCTGGCCCAGCGCCGCGGTTACGACGCCGACGAGGAAGCCGGGCTGCTGGAACTCTTCGGCGGCCGCGGGCGGTGGCCCATCACGCTCAAGCCGTTCATGTGGATGCACAGCGGCGTTCTGGTCCAGGGATTTGCGGACAGCGTTGACGTGGAACTGCCGCTCCCCTGCACCTTCGACTTCGAGGTCTCCGCGGCGAAGTACCTGAACTCCCTGCGGGACGGGACCATTCCGCTGGAATTCCTCTTCTCCGGGACAGTCTTCACCCGCGGCGCGGCGGGCTTCGGCGTCGAGCAGATCCCCTGGGACCGGGAAGCCCGGTACGCCCTGCCCGTGGCGGCCTGGCGCGCGCTGATGGACGCGTTCTTCCCGAACCAGGGATGGATACGGCTGGACCGCGACGTCCTGGCTGCCCTGGCCAAATACAAGGCCGTCCACGGCCTGACGTCCTGGGAGGCCGCCATCGAGGGTCTGCTGGCCGGGGCGGGTGACCCGGTACCGTGAACGCCGGCCTCAGCCTGGCACGCGCCGTCGCCGACGCTGTCCTCTATGAGGGGTACCTCCTGTACCCGTACCGCGCCTCGTCTGCCAAGAACCAGGCGCGCTGGCAGTTCGGGGTGCTTGGGCCGCCGGGCGCTGCAGCCGCGGGCACCGGTGAAGAGCCGGACATGGCTGCCGACTGCCTCCTCGAGCCGGGACCCGTAGCCCGGGTGGACGTCCATCTTCGCTTCCTGCACCTACAGACTCGGTCCGCCGAGCGCGCGGATGACAGCGGTTTCACGCCTGTCGAAGAACTGACCGTCGGTGCGTCCCGGTGGCTCAGCTGGGACGAGGCAACGGATCAGGAGATCACGCTCGGGCCGTACAGCCTGGGCCAGCTTGCCGCGGGCGTGCGCGCGCCGCTCAACGTCCCGGCGTCCGAGGCCATCGAGCCGGTGTTGGATGCCGACGGCGCCACGGCCGGCCGGCTGGTGCGCCGGCGTCGGCACCTCAGCGGCGAGCTGCGCCTGATGGCGATGCAAGTGCCGACTCAGATGCCGGCGCAGGTGCCGGCCGCTGCCGGCAGCACGGCCGTGCCGGCGCATGGCCCTCTCTGGCGTCTCAGGGTCACGGTCGAGAACACGGCGGCGGCCACCGCCGACAAACGTTCCGCCATCGAGCTCTCGTTCATCGGTGCCCATGTCCTGCTCGCTGTCCACGATGCCGACTTCCTCTCGGTGATCGATCCGCCGGAGTGGGCGTCGTCCGCGGCGGCTTCCTGTCGCCAGCGCCGCTGCTGGCCCGTGCTCGCCGGCCCCAAGGGGCAGCGCGACGTCCTGCTGCTGTCCCCGATCATCCTTTATGACCATCCCGCGGTGGCGCCGGAGAGCACCGTGGAGCTGTTCGACGCGACGGAGATCGATGAAATCCTGACCCTGCGGGTGCTCACGCTGACCGATGAGGAAAAGGCGGAGGCCCGGTCAACCGATGCCCGGGCGGCGGCGATCATCGAACGCTGCGAAAACATGACAGCCGAGGAGCTGCAGCAGTTGCACGGCATCCTGCGGAACCCGCACACCGGTTCGCCGGGCGGACCCGGGACCTCCGGGTACGGAGACTTCCCCGGCTTTGCGGTCCCGGACTATTCAGATACGGAATTTTCCGGCCCCGAATTCTCCGTCCCCGAATTCTCCGTTCCGGGCGACGGTGCTGTTAACGAGACCACCGACGAGACCCGCGATGAGACCACCGGCGCCGATACGCCCTGGTGGGATCCGGCCCGGGACGCCGCCGTCGATCCGGAATCGGACACCGTCTTCATCGACGGCGTCCCGGTCTCTCGCGGCAGCCGGGTGAGGGTTGTTCCGCTGCGCCGCGCCGATGCCCAGGACCTCTTCTTCGCCGGGAAATCGGGGCGCGTCACAGGAGTACACTTCGACGTCGACGGCGGAACGCACGTCGCGGTGGTCCTCGAGGCCGACCCGGCGGCCGAACTGCAGGAATGGTACGGCCGATACCTGTATTTCGCCCCCGAGGAGCTCGTGCCGCTCACCGCGGCGCCGCCCCCGGATAACGGAAAGGAACCATCATCATGAAAGGTCTGGGCATCATGACCGTCGTGCTCCTGCTGGCCGCGGGCCTGGCAGCAGCCGTCGTCGGACTGCGTTCGATTCCTGACATCAAGCGCTACGTGCGAATTTCCAGGATGTGAGGCCCGATGTGAGCGGGGTTCTCGTGGCCGGCGTCGGGAACGTGTTCCTGAGCGACGACGGATTCGGACCGGCCGTCGCCCGCCGCCTGGCGGAGGAGGTGTCCGGCCTGCCCGGATGGGCGCCAGAGGACGTTCAGGTGCGGGACTACGGGGTCCGCGGGCTGCACCTAGCCTACGATCTCCTGGACGGGGTGGATGCGCTGGTGCTCGTGGATGTGCTTCCGGCCCCGGCGGACGGGAGCACCAGCGCCGGGGCGCTCCGGATCCTGAAGATCCGGGCGGAGGATCTGGAGCCTGGCGGCCCGCTCACGCCAGCCGGCCTGCCGGTCAACCCGGGGTTCGATCCGCATGGCATGGACCCGTTGGCTGTCCTGCGCCGCCTCCGCGTCCTGGGCGGATCGCTGCCCGAGACTTACCTGGTGGGTTGCATCGCAGGGCGCACAGACGACGGCATGGAACTGTCCGAGGAAGTGTCCCGTGCCGTCCCCGCAGCCGTGGAGGCAGTGCGCACCTTGGTCTCGGCCCGCCTATCGTCCGCGGACGCAGCGACTGCGAGCGCGGGCCCAGATGCTGCAGGGTGAGAAGAACAGGCTGAGGAGGATGCGCGGATGTGCTTGGGAATACCGGGCCGGATTATTGAAGTGATCGACGGCTACAACGGGCAACTGGCGCTCGTGGATGTGGCAGGCGTGCAGCGAAAGATCAACATCGGGCTTCTCGACGACGGTCCGTTGGAGTGCGGCACGTGGGTCCTGATCCACATGGGCTTCGCCCTGGAGCGTGTGGACCAGGATGGCGCCGACCGTGCGATGAACGGACTTGAGCTCATGGGCCGAGGCCCGGACCCTACCGACACCGTTCCCTAGCCTTGTTCCCTGCTCAGGTGTCCGGGGCTCACTGTCGGGATTCACTATCCGGGATTCACTGTCCGGATTTCACTGTTCCAGGGCAATCGCGGCACCGCGGTGCTCCACGCCGGAGTTGGCGATCTTGAGGTGGCGGGCAAAGTAGTGCTGGAGCCGGTGGAGCTGGCCGGGCGTCAGCCGGTCGCATACCCAGTCCCAATGGAGGGACACCATGTCGCCCGCCGTGAGGTCGGCGATGAACCCGGTCCCGGCCACGGCGTACTTGGCTGTCTCGACCACTGGCTCGCCGAGCGAGAGCGCTATTCCGTCCCAAACCAGGGGCCTTGAGCGCACCAGGGCGTTGTCCCCTTCGACGGCCACCACTTCGCCCCACCGGATGCGGCACTGGTCAAGGACGTTCAGTGCCGTGGATGAGCGTCGATCATCGCGCAGGAGTCCGAGCCACGGATAGATTTCCAGCACATGGAAGCTGTGGTGCGGCACGCCGCCGGCGATGACCCCTTCCATCAGGTGCGGAAACTGATGGCCGGTCCGTGCGCGGAACCTGTCCTCCATGGAATTGCCGATGCTGCGCACACCCACGGAGTCCAGCAGCGCGTTTCCCACCCAATAGGCCTCCACCACCCCGTAATCAAGCGGGTCCGGGTTGCCTGTGGCACCTGCGATGAGCTCCAGGTACGGCCACGCACCGGCGAACCCCTTGGCAAGTTCGCGCAAGCCCGCGTCGGTCACCCCGGACTGGCCGTAGTGCAAAAGCGCATCGCTGTCAGGCGGTCCGCAACTGCCCCGCGAATTCGGCGGATATGCGTACCGGACAAAGAGTTGAGCGCCGTTGACTTGCATCCCGTGGCCTCGTTTCACAGGGGATAAGTGCGAGGCTAGCACCGCCCCCGACCACTAACAATGCCCGAGTTACATGCATTGACACCCCTGCGCATTCGGCAGATGCTGTGAGGGAATGCCGTCCCGGGATCATTGGTGTTGCCGGCGCGGAGCGGATGGCCGCCGCTGTGCGGTCCTTCCCGGGAGGTAGGCCGATGAACATCCCCGAAGCCAACCGACGATCAGTACTGGCAGCGGCCCTCTACGGCGGAGGGGCGCTGTTCTTGGCTTCCTGTGCCCCGGGAAGCGCGTCGCCACAGTCGCCGTCGGCAGGTACGGCACAGTCTGGCACGGCACCACCGAATTCCGCCTCCGGTTCGGCCGGGATCCAGGTGACGGACCAGCGCGGGACCGTGCTGAGTTTCGACCGTCCGGTCACCCGCGTCGTGACCATCCCCATGCCGGCCGCCTCTCTACTGGTCGCCGTCGACCAGGGCGCAAGCCATCTCGCCGGGATGCACAACGCCTCCTGGGCCGCCATGCGCGACGGCATCATGGGCACCATGTACCCGGAGGCCCTGAATATCCCGCACGACATCGCCACGACCGATTTCACGCCCAATGTCGAGAGCATCCGGGCTCTGAACCCCGACGTCGTGGTCCAGTGGAGCGATGCGCAACTGACAGCCTCGCTGGAACAGGCAGGAATGAAAGTCCTGGGAATCACCAACTCCGGGACGCAGCAGGACGTGGACACCTGGACCTCGCTCTTCGCAACGATGCTGGGGCAGCCGGACCGCGCTGTGCAGATGAAGGCGCGCAGTGACGAGCACCAGAAGTCCATTCAGGCCGAGGCCGCCTCGCGCGCCACCGGCGGCCCGGGCATCATCTACTTCAACAGGTTCAGTGGCGGGCTCAAGGTCGCCGGAAACGGCAGCTACAACGACTTCTACATCAAGCTCGCCGGCGCACACAATCCGGCAACCGGCCCGCAGGGGCTCCAGGGCAAGGGCATGGTGGGCGTGGACGTCGAACAGGTCCTGGCCTGGAATCCGGAGGTCATTCTCCTCGGGAACTTCGACGAAGCAATGCCCGGGGACCTCTACGGCAACCCGGTGTGGCAAAGCGTGTCCGCCGTGCGTTCCAAGCGCGTCTACAAGGTCCCGCTGGGCGGATACCGCTGGGATCCCCCCAGCCAGGAATCGCCGCTCATGTGGCGTTGGCTCAGCGACATCAGTTTCCCCTCCGGCAACCGGTCCGCGCTGCGGGACGAGACGAGCGACTACTTCGATTTCCTGTACCGCCACCGGCCGTCAGCGCCGGAAATGGACAAGATCCTGTGGACTGACGTCAATGGCGCCTCGGCCAACTACCGGCAGTTCGATGCTTCGTGAGGCCCAGCCTCTGACCACGGGATACCTTGGCGGCCGCCGCGGACCAGGGCTGCGCCAGGTTCTCGGGCCCTGCCTGCTCTCCCTGGCCGTCCTGGCCGCAGTGTCGGCCCTTGCACTCGCCAGCGGCCGGTACAACGTGTCCCTCCCCCATGTCGCGGAAATCCTGGCCTCCCGGGTATTTCCAATCGGATCAACCCTGCCCGCGGCTGAGGAAAACGTGGTGCTGCTGGTCAGGTTGCCCAGGGTCCTGCTGGCCCTGCTGGTCGGTGGTGGCCTCGCAATCGGCGGGGCCGCGCTGCAGGCTGTGTTCCGCAACCCCCTGGTCAGCCCTGAGGTCATCGGCGTTTCATCCGGGGCCTCCTTCGGGGGCGCCCTGGCCCTGTTGCTGGGACTGGGTCCCGTGGCCCTCGTGGGCGGATCGTTCGGCTTCGGGCTGCTGGCACTGGCCATCGTCTTCCTCATCACCTCCGGCCGGGGCGGGGCCCACATCCTCATGGTCGTCCTCGGGGGTATCGTCACGGCGTCGTTCTTCTCCGCTTTGGTGGCCCTGGTGACGTATCTGGCGGACCCGTTCACCACCCTTCCCGCGATCGTCTTCTGGCTGCTTGGCAGCGTCTCCACCGCTACGTGGGGGAAGGTGCTCGTGGCCCTCATTCCGATCGCCGCCGGCGGCGTCGTCCTGCTGGCGCTGAGGTGGCGGGTCAACGTCCTCTCGCTCGGCGACGACGACGCCACGGCCCTGGGGCTCCGGCCGCGGCCGCTGCGCTGGACGGTCCTCTCCGCCGTGGCCCTCATGGTGGCCGGTGCCGTGGCCGTCAGCGGGGTCATCAGTTGGGTGGGGCTGGTCATCCCGCACCTGGCGCGGATGTGGGTGGGCCCGGACCACCGGGTCCTGCTGCCGGTCTCATTCCTGCTCGGCGGGGCGTACCTCGTCGCCATCGACACCATCGCGCGCACCGCCACGGCCGGCGAAATCCCGCTGGGCGTCCTCACCGCGCTGATCGGGGCACCAGTCTTCTTCGTGCTGTTGCGCCGGAACCGGGAGAGGATCTGGGACGGTGCTTGAGCTGCGCGGGGCCGGGTTTGGCTACTCACCGCAGAACTGGGTGTTCAAGGATCTGAGCTTCTCGGTGCCGCCGGGCACCGTGACTGCGGTTCTGGGACCAAACGGCAGCGGCAAAACGACACTGGTGCGCTGCGCGGCCGGCCTGCTGGCAGTACAGGAGGGGGCGGTGCGCAGGTCCGAGACGGCCGGATACGTTCCGCAGGCCCGCGGCAGCACGTTCGGCTACCCGGCCCTGGACATGGTGGTCATGGGCCGTGCCCGCCACATCGGCGTCTTCCGGTCCCCCGGCACCCGGGACCGGGCTGCCGCGCTCCAGGCCATGGACCGGGTGGGGATCGCGGCCCTGGCCGACCGGCTGTTTCCCACCCTGAGCGGGGGCGAGCAGCAGCTGGTCCTCATTGCACGGGCCGTCGCGGGCGGTTCGCGGCTCCTTGTCCTGGACGAGCCGTCCACCGGGCTGGACCTGAAAAACCAGGTCCGGGTGCTCCAACTCCTGAGGGAACTCGTGCGGACCGGGATGTCGCTGCTGGTGAGCACCCATCACCCGGACCACGCCCTGTTCCTCGCAGACTCGGTGGTCCTCATGGGCGCCGAGGGTGTGGTGACTGGTCCTGCCGGGCCGCTCCTCGCCGATGCGCAACTCTCGGCGTTGTACGGCGTCCGCGTCAGCACCCTGAACTACGACGACGCCGGGACGCCCCGCCGGACGGTGGTCACCCCCTTCGGCACAGATTTCGGCGCGGACGGGGGCTGATTCGAACGCCGAAGCGCCCGGCAGCTGAGCTGCCGGGCGCTTCGGGCGTCATCTAGCGGTGGTGTGTCCGCTCAACTTGGGCCGTTGTTGAACGACGGCCATTGTTGAACGACGGGGTTCAGAGACAGGGTTCAGGCGTGCGCCAGGACCGGCTGTGCCGGTTCTTCGACGGTGTCCTGTACACCGCTGTGGCCGGCGAGCATGGTCTCTTCGTCAAACGGTTCGGCACCGGCGAGGACACGGTCCACGCGTTCGCCGTCGATCTCCTTGACCCAGGTGCCGATCAGCACCGTGGCGACGGCGTTGCCGGTGAAGTTGGTCAGTGCACGAGCCTCGGACATGAAGCGGTCGATGCCGACGATCATGCCCACGCCGCCAAGCAGCTGAGGGGCATGCGCCTGGAGTCCGGCGGCCAGCGTGGCCAGGCCGGCGCCGGTGACGCCGGCGGCACCCTTGGAGGCGATGATCATGAAGACCAGCAGGGAAACCTGGGCGCCCAGGTCCAAGGGCGTACCCATGGCGTTGGCGACGAACAGCGCGGCCATGGTCAGGTAGATGGCGGTGCCGTCCAGGTTGAAGGAGTAGCCGGTGGGGACGGTCACGCCGACCACCGGCTTGGACACGCCGAGGTGTTCCATCTTCGCGATCAGGCGGGGCAGTGCGGCCTCGGAGGAGGACGTGGAGAAGATCAGCAGGTATTCGCGGCCGAGGTACTTCATGAGCTTGAAGATGCTGACTCCGGTGACCACCTTGAGCAGGCCGCCGAGGATCACGACGATGAACAGGGCGCAGGTGATGTAGAAGGCGCCCATCAGGGTGGCCATGCTGATGATGGCCTGGAAGCCGGTGGCACCGACGACGGCGGCGATCGCACCGAAGGCTCCGACGGGGGCCAGCCACATGATCATGATGAGGATGCGGAATACCAGGGCCTGCCCGTAGCCCACGGCCTTGAGGATTGGGGCTCCCTGCGGGCCCATCTTCTGCAGGGCGAAGCCGACCAGGATCGCGGCGAGGAGCGTCGGCAGCACGGGAATGTCGCCCGGGATGATGCCGAGCAGGAAGTCAACGGTGCTGTCGACCGCCGCCTTCTTGTTCGGATCGTAGGGCGCGAGGTTCAGGCCCTCACCCGGGTGGATCAGGTTGCCCACTACGAGGCCGATCGCCAGGGCAAAGGTAGACATGACCATGAAGTAGACGAGGGCCAGTCCGCCGACCTTGCCAACCGTGGCGGCCTTGGCAATGGAGCCGATGCCCAACACGATCGTGCAGAAAATCACGGGGCCGATCATCATCTTGATGAGTTTGATGAAGCCGTCGCCCAGCGGCTTCAGGGATTTGCCGACCTCGGGAAAGAGCAGGCCGACAACGGCGCCTGCAACCACGGCGACGATGACTGCAATGTAGAGGTAGTGGGACTTGTCCAGTCCCTTGCGCTTCTTGGCCGTCGTTGCGGCCGGTGCTGCCGACTCTCCTCGTTGAGAGGCCATGGTGTTTCTCCTTGGATAGGCTGGACTTTCGTGAGGCCCACTCTGTGGTCCGCTCGGTCCGTTCTTGCGTGTACCCCCATCATTGATGACAAGGTGACGCGCATCACCCTTGCGTTCATATTGGTCATGGAAGGTGTTGATGATCCACCGCTGGAGCATCGCCCGCAGGCTGTTTGCGGCCAATCTGCTGTTCATCGTGGCGTTGACGGCCATCGTGGGCACGGCCACGTTCGTCGATGCACGCGATCAGGCCTATGACGAGGCCGGACGCCGGATGGCAGGCATTGCCACCACGGTGGCCGACGCGCCCTTCGTCCTGCAGGCGGCGAGCGCCGCCGACCCGTCAGCCCTGCTCCAGCCGTATGCCCTGAAGGTCATGAACGATGCCGGCGCGGATTTCGTCACGATCATGGCCCCGGACCGGACGCGGTGGACCCATCCGCGCAATGAGGAACTGGGCAAGCCATACATCGGTTCCATCGACGCAGCCCTCAACGGCCAGGTTTTTACGGAGGTCACGACCGGAACCCTCGGCCCGTCTGTGCGCACCATCGCCCCGGTCAAAGATGCGGAAGGGAAGGTGCGGGCACTCGTGGCCGCGGGCGTGACGGTCCGGACGGTAGATGTGGCGGTCTCCGGCAGGCTGCCGGCGGTGCTGGCCATCGCCCTGGCGCTGCTGGCAGGTGGTTCGCTGGCATCCTGGCTGCTGGGGCGGTATCTGCGCCGGGTGACCCGCGGCTGGGGACCCGAACAGCTCGGCCAGCTCTTCGCGTACTACGAATCAGTGCTGCATTCGGTGCGTGAGGGCGTGATCCTCATCGACCCGCAGGGCAAAGTGGTCATGTACAACGACCAGGCCGCCGACCTGCTGGGGTTGCCGAAGCAGTCAGCCGACGGCGCTGCCGCTGCCGGGACGGATGCTGCCAGTACGGCCGCCGGCGCAGGACGCGGGCGCCAGACCGCGCCATCCCTCGCGGACTTGCCGCTGGCACCCAGCCTGAAGGAACTCTTTGAATCCGGACGGACGGCGCTCGACGAGATCCATCTGACCGGCTCCCGGGTCCTGGTGGTCAACCAGGGCCCTGCGGTGGGCCCTGCATCCGCCACAGGCCGCCAGCGGGGAGCGGCTTCCGGTGCCCACGTGTACGGAACTGTCGCCACTATCCGCGACCGCACCGAAATCGAATCCCTCGGCAGCGAACTCGAAACCATGCGCACGCTCTCGGACGCCCTTCGGGCCCAGACCCACGAGCACGCCAACCGCCTCCACACGATCGTCTCGCTCATGGAACTGGGCCGGGCGCCCGAGGCGCTGGACTTCGCCACGAAGGACATGGAACTGAGCCAGCGGCTGACGGACGACCTCGTAAGTTCCATCGAGGAACCCGTGCTCGGTGCGCTGATTATGGGCAAGGCAGCCGAGGCGCACGAACGCGGCGTCGAACTGACCTTGAACACGTCGGGTTCGACGGCGGTGACCGGACTTGCCGTGCAGGACCTCGTGGCCATCCTCGGGAACCTGCTGGACAACGCGATCGACGCCGCGGCCGAGGCCCCGGCGCCCCGGCTCGTGGAGCTGACCGTCGAGACCACCGGGACCGCCCTCGAGATCACCGTGGAAGACAGCGGCCCCGGCATCGACCCCGCGGCCGTGGACGACGTCTTCCGTCACGGCTTCAGCACCAAGGCGCCGGGGCCTTTCGGGCGCGGCCTTGGGCTGGCCTTGGTCCGCCAGGCCGTGCAGCGGCTGGGCGGTACCATGACAATCACCAGCCCGGCCGGGGCGCTGTTCCGCGTCACGCTGCCGACCACAACACCGCCGGTCACAAAAGAGGGACAGCCATGAGCGACATCCGGGTGCTCGTCGTCGAAGACGAGCCCATCGCCGCTGCGGCGCACGCCGCCTACATCGAAAGGCTGGACGGTTTCACCCTGGCGGGTTCCGCGCCGGACGGGCAGTCCGCCCTTCGCCTGCTCACGGACTTCGCGGCGGCGGGCAACCCGGTGGAGCTGGTGCTGCTGGATATGAATCTCCCGGACCTGCACGGGCTGGACATCGCACGCCGGATGCGGGCGGCCGGGCTCTTCGCGGACATCATCGCCATCACCGCCGTGCGGGAACTGAACATCGTCCGCAGTGCAGTGGCCACCGGTGTGGTCCAGTACCTGATCAAGCCGTTCACCTACGCAACGTTTGCAGACAAACTCGCCAGCTACCGGCAGTTCCGCGAGCAACTGGCTTCGCCGGTGACCGGCGTCGCAGGATCCCGGGCGTCCCAAAGTGATGTGGACCAGGCCTTCGCCAGCCTGCGCGCCCCCTCCGAAGTGTCGCTGCCCAAGGGCCTGGCCGTATCCACGCTGGAATCCGTCCAGGACTACATCAAGGACCAGGACGGGGCGGTCTCCGCCAGCGAGGTCATGGAGGCGCTCGGCATGTCCCGGGTTACCGCCCGGCGCTACCTCGAATACCTCGCCGACGCCGGAACGGTTTCCCGGGCCGCCCGCTACGGTGCCCCCGGCCGGCCGGAGAACGAATACCGCTGGACTCGGCCGCGGCCCTAACAGTACAATCTAGGGCCGCGCCGCCGTGGTTCCAGTCATTGAAACGACACTTGGCGGCAATGATTCCCGGAAACATTGCCGCCAAGTGTCGTCTCGACGAGGGACTCACTCCGGATTGGCGGGGCGCAAGGTTTCGAGCAGCCGGTCGATCACGCCGGCGTCCTCGATCGTGGACGGCACGACGTAGGTCTCGCCGTCGGCGATCTGCCGCATGGTCTTTCGCAGGATCTTTCCGGACCGGGTCTTGGGCAAGGCCTCCACCACGGTGACGTGCTTGAAGTCCGCCACGGCCCCGATGTCCCGCCGGACCAGGGCAATCAGGTCCTTGGCCAAAACGTCCTCGGGTATGTCCACCCCGGATTTGAGGACCACGTAGCCGCTGGGACGCTGGCCCTTGAGGGGATCGGAGAGGCCGATCACCGCGCATTCGGCGACCGCCGGGTGTTGGCCGATCACCTGTTCCATGGCGCCGGTGGAGAGCCGGTGTCCGGCGACGTTGATGATGTCGTCGGTTCGGCCCATGACAAAGACATAGCCGTCCCCGTCCCGGTAGCCGGAGTCGCCGGTGGCGTAGTAGCCCTCGAACGCCTGCAGGTAGGAGGAGATGTAGCGTTCGTCGTTGCGCCACAGCGTGGTCAGAGTGCCGGGCGGCAGGGGCAGGCCCAGGACGATGTTGCCTTCCGTGCCGGCCTCGACGTCGCCGCCCGCGCCGTCGACGATGTTGAGCCGGAAGCCGGGCATCGGGACGCTCGGCGAGCCAGCCTTGATCGGCAGCCCGTCGAGGCCGCGGGGGTTGGCGCAGATGGCCCAGCCCGTCTCCGTCTGCCACCAGTGATCGACCACCGGAACGCCGAGGACCCGGGAGGCCCAGTGGAAGGTGTCGGTGTCCAGCCGCTCGCCGGCCGCGAACAGGGTCCGCAGGCTGGAAATGTCGTAGTTGTCCACGAGCTGGCCCTCGGGGTCGGCTTTCCGGATGGCACGCAGTGCCGTGGGCGCGGTGAACAGCACATTGACCTTGTGGTCCTGGATGACCCTCCAGAACGCGCCGGCGTCGGGCGTCCCCACCGGCTTGCCTTCGTACAGCACCGTGGTGGCGCCGGCAAGCAGCGGCCCGTACACGATGTAGGAGTGACCCACCACCCAGCCGACGTCCGAGGCGGTCCACATGACGTCCCCGGGGCCGACGTCGTAGATGTTTTCCATGGTCCACTTCAGGGCCACGGCATGGCCGCCGTTGTCCCGCACCACGCCCTTCGGCGCCCCGGTGGTGCCGGAGGTGTAGAGGATGTACAGCGGATCTGTGGCCGCCACAGCCACCGGCGCGGCAGGCTCGGCGTTGGCCATCTCGGCGTCCCAGTCGAGCCAGCCGGACTGTTCGGCCGGCGTAGAGGCCGCCATCGAGGCCGCAGTGGAGGCGAAGCCTTCCCTGGCCTTGACCAGCACCGGAGTGTCCGTGGCGCCGGCGATGCCCAGGGCCTCGGCAACGGCGGGCAGGTATTCAATCCGCCGCGAGGGCTCGATGCCACCGGACGCCGTGACCACCGCGGCGGGTGCGGCGTCGCGGATGCGGGCGGCGAGCTCCTTGGGGGCGAACCCGCCAAAGACCACCGAGTGCACGGCGCCGAGCCGTGCGGTGGCCAGCATCGCGATCACGGCCTCGGGGATCATCGGCATGTAGATCACCACGCGGTCGCCCTTACCAACACCGCTGCGGCGCAGGACTCCGGCGAACCGGGCCACGAGGTCCGTCAGTTCCGCATACGTGTAGCTCTGCTGCGTGCCCAACATCGCCGAGTCGTAGACCAGGGCGTCCTGCGCGCCCCTGCCCTGGGCGACGTGGCGATCGAGGGCGTTATAGGACGTGTTCAGGACACCGTCGGGAAACCAGTCGTAGAGCGGTGCCCGGCTGGGATCGAGGGCCTGCCTCGGTGGCGTCTGCCAGGAGATCCCGTCCGCGGCCTCCAGCCAGAACTCTGCGGGATGATCCAGGCTCCGTTCGTAGGCGGCCTGGTAGCTCTTGGTGACCATGACGTACATCCTGTCCACGACGTTGTGATGCAACCGATGATAGACAGGGTAAACCGGAGCGGTCCGGCGTTACAAGAGTTTCTGTATACACAGCTCATCTTTTTCACCGCCGGTGGCCTGATTTGCTGGGCAAATCAGCCACGCGTGTATACACTG
This sequence comes from Arthrobacter sp. 05T420, assembly GCF_056396305.1. NCBI lineage: Bacteria > Bacillati > Actinomycetota > Actinomycetes > Micrococcales > Micrococcaceae > Arthrobacter > Arthrobacter sp. 05T420. Next base: position 140,994 of record NZ_JBFTLG010000013.1, read on the forward strand.
TTGATGTTCCACCGTTACAGAGCCGTCACCGAAGGGGGCAGGATGCGCGCCAGCGACAAGGCCTACGCGGCCCTCCGCGACGACATCATCGAATGGCGTCTCCTGCCCGGGACCGTGCTCGCGGAAGTCGAACAGTCGGAGCGCCTCGGCATTTCCCGCACCCCGCTGCGGGAGGCCCTGAGCCGGCTTACAGCCGAAGGCCTGACGACGACGGGCGGCCGCGGCGTCGTCGTGACCGACATTTCGCTGGACGACATCGACGAACTGTTCGAACTGCGCGAGACCCTCGAAGGCAGGGCCGCCGCCCTGGCCGCCGAGCGCGGAGACCCCGCGACGTTCGAACAGCTCCGGCGCGAGCTGCTCCAGGCCCCGGAGCTGATCGGTGGCCGGGATCCGGCCCTGCACGACTACTACGCGCTGGTCGGACGGCTGGATACGGCCATTGACGCCGCGATCTCCAACGCCTACCTCGTCCAGGCGATGCGAAGCCTCCGCGTCCACCTCGTGCGCGTCCGGCGCCTGGCCGCGGACGACGCCGCCCGGCTCACCGCCGCCGCCGCCGAGCACGCCGCCATCGCCGAGGCGATCGCCGCCGGTAACCCGCGGCTGGCCGAGGCCGCCACCACGCTTCACCTGCACCGCAGCCTTTCGCACGTCAAAGCCACCCATACACCTCAGCAAAGGGAGCACCATGGTTAAGGAACACCACGTCCGCGTTTACAAGAGCGAGGAAAACCTGGGCCGCGAGGACCAGCTCGCCTACAAGATCGCCAAGGTGGCCGCGGATCCCGTGGAGGTCACCGATGAGGTCACCGACATGGTGATCAACCGGATCATCGACAACGCCTCGGTGGCCATCGCGTCGCTGAACCGGGCCCCGATCGTCGCGGCCCGGGCCCAGGCCCTCACCCACGGCCCCAGCACCGGCGGCAAGGGCTCCAAGGTCTTCGGCATCGAGGAACGCGTCTCCCCCGAATGGGCCGCCTGGGCCAACGGCGTCGCGGTCCGCGAACTCGACTACCACGACACCTTCCTGGCCGCGGATTACTCGCACCCCGGCGACAACATCCCCCCGATCCTGGCCGTCGGCCAGCACGCCGGTTCCAGAGGCCAGGACCTGATCCGCGGCATCGCCACCGGCTACGAGATCCAGGTCAACCTGGTCAAGGCCATCTGCCTGCACAAGCACAAGATTGACCACGTGGCGCACCTCGGCCCGTCCGCCGCCGCCGGCATCGGCACCTTGTTGGGACTCGACGTCGAGACCATCTTCCAGTCCGTCGGCCAGGGGCTGCACACCACCACCGCCACCCGGCAGTCCCGCAAGGGCGAAATCTCCACCTGGAAGGCCCACGCCCCCGCGTTCGCCGGCAAAATGGCCGTCGAATCCGCGGACCGTGCCATGCGCGGCCAGACCTCCCCGGTGCCGATCTACGAGGGCGAAGACGGCGTGATCGCCTGGATGCTGGACGGCCCGGACGCCTCCTACACCGTGCCGCTGCCCGAGGCAGGCGAGGCCAAGCGGGCCATCATGGACACGTACACCAAGGAACACTCGGCCGAATACCAGGCCCAGGCGTGGATCGACCTCGCCCGCAAGCTCAACGGCGAACACCCCGAAGTCACGGACCCGGCCAACGTCGATTCCGTGCTGATCAAGACCAGCCACCACACGCACTACGTGATCGGCTCCGGCGCCAACGACCCGCAGAAGTACGATCCCACGGCCAGCCGCGAGACGCTGGACCACTCGATCCCGTACATTTTCACCGTCGCCCTGCAGGACGGTCGCTGGCACCACGTGGACTCCTACGCCCCGGAACGCGCCGCCCGCCCCGACACCGTGGAACTCTGGCACAAGGTCAGCACGGTCGAGGACCCGGAATGGACCCGGCGCTACCACTCCCTGGACATTGCCGAGAAGGCCTTCGGCGGCACTGTGGAGATCACGCTCACGGACGGCACCGTCATCACCGATGAGATCGCCGTCGCCGACGCCCACCCGCTGGGCGCCCGGCCGTTCGCGCGGGAGCAGTACGTGAACAAGTTCCGCACCCTCGCCGCCGGCCTGGTGGCCGACGAGGAGATCGAGCGCTTCCTCGCCGCTGCCGCCCGGCTCCCCAAGCTCGCCGCCGGCGAGCTGGACCAGCTGAATATCCAGGCGGCCGACGGCGTGATCGACCTCGCCGCGGCCCCGAAGGGACTCTTCTAATGTTGTATTCGAAGGTCACGCCGGAGCAGAAGCGGATCCGGTTCCGCGAACTCCTCGCCTCTGGCACGATTCAGCAGTTCCCCGGCGCGTTCAACCCGCTCTCGGCGCGGCTGATCGAGGAGAAGGGCTTCGCCGGGGTGTACATTTCCGGTGCAGTCCTCGCCAACGACCTCGGCCTGCCGGACATCGGCCTGACCACCCTCACCGAGGTGGCCACCCGCGCCGGGCAGATCGCCCGGATGACCGACCTGCCGGCAATCGTCGACGCCGATACCGGCTTCGGCGAGCCCATGAACGTGGCCCGTTCGGTCCAGGAGCTCGAGAACGCTGGCCTGGCCGGCTGCCACATCGAGGACCAGTTCAATCCCAAGCGCTGCGGCCACCTCGACGGCAAGAACGTGGTGGACCTGGACACCGCCACCAAGCGGATCCGGGCCGCGGCCGACGCCCGGCGCGACCCGAACTTCCTGATCATGGCCCGGACCGACATCCGCGCCACAGACGGCCTGCAGGCCACGCAGGAGCGCGCCCGGGCCCTCGTCGAGGCCGGTGCGGACGCGATTTTCCCCGAGGCGATGAAGGACCTGAGCGAGTTCCAGGCCATCCGCGACGCCGTCGACGTCCCCATTCTGGCCAACATGACCGAATTCGGCCAGAGTGCCCTGTTCACCGTGGAGGAATTGGCCGGCGTCGGCGTCAATATGGTGATCTATCCGGTGACGCTGCTCCGTAGTGCCATGGGCGCTGCGGAGCGTACTCTGGAATCGATTAAGGCCGACGGAACCCAGGAGGCACAGGTTGGGAGCATGCTGACCCGTGCGCGTTTGTACGATCTTGTTGATTATGAGGCTTACAACCGTTTCGACACCGGGGTGTTCAATTTCCAGATCCCCGGTAAGTAAGCCCACACAGAACCACCGGCTCGTGCCGGTACAGGCGTCAGAGACAAAGGAGTTTCAGCATGGCTGAACAGGACATCAAAAAGGGCCTCGCCGGCGTCGTGGTTGACTACACCGCGGTCTCCAAGGTCAACCCGGAGACCAACTCGCTGCTGTATCGCGGGTACCCCGTGCAGGAACTGGCCGCCAAGTGCAGCTTCGAGGAGGTCGCCTACCTGCTCTGGAACGGCGAACTGCCCACTCCAGACCAGCTGGCCGAGTTCACCGCCCGGGAACGTGCGGGCCGCGCCCTGGACCCGGTGGTCAAACAGGTGATCGACGCGCTGCCCACCACCGCGCACCCCATGGATGTGTGCCGGACCGCCACGTCGGTCATGGGAGCCCGGCACCCCTTGGCCGAGGATTCCTCGCGCGAAGCCAACCTGGCCAAGGCCGTCGACCTGTTCGCCGCGATGCCCGCCGTCGTGGCTTACGACCAGCGCCGCCGTCATGGCCAGGATGTGGTGGAGCCTCGCGAGGATCTGGGCTACGACGCGAACTTCCTCTGGATGACCTTCGGTGAGGAGGCCGTCCCCGAGGTGGTTGACGCGTTCAACGTCTCCATGATTTTGTACGCCGAGCACTCTTTCAATGCCTCCACCTTCACGGCCCGGGTGATCACCTCCACGCTCTCGGACCTGCACTCGGCCGTGACCGGCGCCATCGGCGCCCTCAAGGGCTCGCTGCACGGCGGTGCGAACGAGGCCGTCATGCACACCTTTGACGAGATCGGCATCCGGACTGAGGAGTCATTGGAAGAGGCTCACGTCCGGGCCAAGGCCTGGATGGAAAACGCCCTGGCCCACAAGAAGAAGGTCATGGGCTTCGGCCACCGCGTCTACAAGCATGGCGACTCCCGGGTCCCCACCATGAAGTCGGCCCTGGACAAGATGATCGCGCACTACGGCCGGCCCGAGCTGCTGGGCCTCTACAACGGGCTCGAGACGGCGATGGACGAGGCGAAGGGCATCAAACCGAACCTCGACTATCCGACCGGACCCACCTACCACCTCATGGGCTTCGACACGGCGACGTTCACTCCCCTGTTCGTCGCCAGCCGCATCACCGGCTGGACGGCGCACATCATGGAGCAGCTGGATTCGAACTCCCTGATCCGACCGTTGAGCGAGTACAACGGCGTCGAGGAACGGCACCTGGCCTAAGAGGGCCCTCTGCGGCAGAAACGCCAGCAAGCAAAGGCGCGGGCCGGCCACCTTTGAAGGTGGACGGCCCGCGCCCTTTGCTGCCGTGCGTAGCCTGCTAGCCCTCGTTGATCTTCAGCGAGGTAATCATCCGCTTTGCATTCAGGTACTCCGGGGTCTTCATGTAGGCCCGGGCTGCGTCCAACGAAGGGAACGTCTTGGCTCCCTTGTGCGTGGGATTTTCCTCCGAGCCCCCCACATTGACCTGGAAAGCATCGGCGAAGGAGAACAGCGGCGACTCGGGCGGCCCGGTGACTACGTTATAGAACATGCAGGTGCTGCCGTTCTGGCCGGCCGGAGTATCGGTTAGTCCGTAGGACGCCGTGACGCGGTCCTTTTCCTGGAGTGCCCGGAAGGCAAACCTCGGCGTGACAGAGCCCTTGGCGGGCTGGTGCGGAAGATCCACTTCTGCCGAATCAAGCACCGTATAGGGAACGGCGCCCTGGCACGCGCCGCCGATCCCTCCGGACGGTCCGAAATGCAGGGATGCCACCACCACAGCGGCCTCGTTCGCCACGTCAACATCGACCCCACCGGAACCCCCGGAGACGTCGGTGACACGCCAGGCGGCCGGGTAGTCGAAACTGACCTTCGAATCGGCGCTGGTAAAGGTCAGCCAGGCCCCGGCGGACGGTGCCGGGGCAGCCGCAGCAGACGTTGGGGAGGACGACGGCGATACGGGCGCCGACGTCGCAGCGTCCGGCGACGGCGTCGCCGTGAGGGCAGTGGACGCTGTCGATGTGATCACTGCGGCCGTCGAGGCGGCCGCGGGAGTCCGGTCAACGGATCCCATGTTTCCGGCCACGGCAACTCCGCCAGCCACGGCCACCACGGCGAGGGCAACGACGGCGGCCGCCCACGGCCAGTGCCGGCGTGACGCGGCGTCCTTGGACGGCTCCTCGTCCCAGGGATCCCTACCCGGAAGGTCGTGATTGTTTGAGTCCATGCCTTGCCCCCAAAATTGCCCGTGTGCCGCTCGCAGGTGTGCGATGGAAGTGCGTGGATCGCCGCGGCGCGATGTTCGAACCTCAGGCTACCGGTCAGGCCGCGGCATTGCCCGCAACACGATTTCGAGTCGCGGAAACCGGCGGCGCGGGAGCCCTGTTCACCGCTGCGTGGAGGGATACCGGACTGACGCGACGGTCTCGTTGTCCTCGTTGAGGACCACGACGACGTCGATCGTTCCGCCTGCCAGCGCTGGGGGCAGCCAGTGCGCCGCATCCTGCCACATCCGCTCCAGCGGCAACGACCCGGAGTCGAACCACTCGGGCGTGATTTCCGGGCTCTCTGCAGGTTCGCCGTCCCACCGCCGCGTGGTGAAGAGCCGGCACGACATGTTCCACTCAGGCCTGGCGGGGAAGATGAACTCGACGAGGCCGGCGTGGGTCAAGTCCTCTTGGAGCACCACGATGCCGGCCTCTTCCCAAACTTCGCGGACCACGGCCTCGGCGTCGCTTTCTCCCGGCTCTACGTGGCCGCCGATGCCCACGATCTTGCCGATGCCGAAACCGGTCCTCTTCATGCCCAGCAGCACCTCGGTGCCGGTCTCCGCGTCACGGAGCGGGAAGCAAAGAGTGACAGGCGTGAGCTTCATGTGCTCCAGCCTATAGCTGCCGCTGGCTGCCGAGGCTATCCGGCTGCAGGACCATCGCCCACAAGCTGTGGCCGCAGTTCGACCGGAATCCCCTTGTCCGCGAATTCCTTGTCCATGGCCTGCTGCGGGGTGAGTCCCTGGTTGTTCGTGGCTTGGAACTCCCAGTTGTATACGCTGGACCACTCCTGCCGGACATCGCAGAGGAATCGGCCGTTCTGCAGTTTGGCGATCTTGAACCAGGCGTTGCCGCCATCGAGCTGGAGTGCCCGGATCCCGTCACCGGAAATGGAGTAGGCGATCCATCCGCCGGCGCAGCCCAGCACCGTGTAATAGTGCCGTTCAACGGCGGGTACTGCCTTGATAGCCCGAACTTGGTCATTGCGTTGCTGGTCGACGTTGGCCATGGTGCACGCGACGCCGCCGGTGCTCAAGGCTCCGGCTGCGGTACTCGCTTGAGTGGGAGTGGCGGCAGGAGCGGCAGTGGAGGGGCGTGGGGAATCGGGCGAGGGGCTGGCGGAGGCAGTCGGCGTTGGGATGCCCGTCTGGGCCGGTCCGGGCGCCGGTTGCGGCATCAGATGGCCGCCGACAACCACTGCGCCAACCACAGCTGCAGCGGCCAGCACAGTTGCGGCCGTAGCCCGCACGGCATTGCGACGTGCCGGAGTGCGCCCTGCCAAACGAACAAGGTCCGGATCCGTGGAAAAGGCAATCGATCGGGCAGAGTCGCCTTCCGGCGCCGCGTCTGGAGCTCCCACCCGAGGTTTTGCGTCCTTCATGAGCTGTTCGATGCGGTCCATGGCTAGTCCTTCCGTTCGGTCATGAGATATGAGGGCGCAGCTTTCGCGAACGCCCGGCGTGCCCGGTGCAGGCGGACCGCAGCGGCGGAAGAAGAACATCCCAGCATCTGCGCCAGTTCAGCGATGGTCAGCTCGTCCCAGTAGCTGAGCATGAGGACCTCGCGGTCCCGCTCCCTGAGCTGCACCAGCACATCTGCCACGGCCGCCCCTTCTCCACCGTTTGAGGCGGGGACTTGGGTGCGGGCCTCCTCTTTCAGCCTGTCAATAAGTTCCTGACGGCGTCGCCGGCCTTTGTACTCATTGCCGATCACGTTCCGGGCCGTAGCCAACAGCCAGCCAATGCCGGGCGGTTCCGACAGCTCCTTTTCCCAAGCAATTCTGAAGACGTCCGCAGCTAGTTCCTCGGCGCGGTGCCGGTCACTGATACGGCAGGCAATGTAGCGGTATACCCGCGCGGAGTGCTGGGTGTGCAGATCAATGAACGCTTGCTCTTTGGCAGCCAACATGGTGGTTCCCCCGGACATCGATGACTTCCCTTCTAGATGTCTAAGTGTCCAGTGAAAGGTATTTTCTTACACGGGTCAGCAAAAAAGTTCGCAGGAACGAGATTTCTGGCGCATGTTGTGAGGTCCACCACGCTCCGCGAGCCGCGCTCCCGAACGCACCGCTACTCTCGGCGAACTGCACGTATCCACTGGGCTGGATGCTTACTCTCATTTGCTTCCTGAGGAGTTCTTCTCACGTCGGTCGTCTGAGAATCATGTTCCAGACACCGCCCAATCCGTGCCGTGGAAAGACTTTCACTCACTCGCAATTGCGTGAGCCAACATCCGCCCGGACAGAGTTCTCCAACGAGGCGGACCTGGCGGCCGAAAGGTCGCAAGCAGAGCAGCTTGAAATGCGAGGGGACGCAATGGCTGAGGGCGTAAATCCAAGTCTCCGCCTCAGTGGCACTTCCCCTCAAGCCCGAAAGAACGCCAGCTCTCGCTACGAGTCACAATCCACACCAACAAAAAGTCTGGCGAAATTATCCGGCCGAACGGCCCCCTACTGGTCGATCAGGCTGGTTAGAGAAGGCAGTCTTCCAACGAGGGAATTCCCAAGGGCTCGGACCAGCGCGGATCACCTGTGTCCGCGGCGGAGAAATCGTCCCAGACCGTGAAGGCATGCCAGTCCGGAAAGGGGTCCGGCGGCAGTTCCAGTCCGGGATCCTCATCCGGAAGCGGCTCCAATTCGCCATGACGTCCCGGACCTGCGGTCAGGCCAAGGACCGCGGGCAGTCCATCGTCTGGGCTTTCGTCCGTGGCCGGGATGTCGTCCGGCCATTCGGGTGGTTCCCAGTCCTGGTGTTCGCTGGGGTAGTGCCGTCCGGACGGTGAGGTCCAGCCCGGCGGGTGGTCCTTGCTGGCCCCGGACGGTGTCCAGGCGGAGCCGTGTTTGAGGCGGTGGTGCTTTGGGCAGGGCTGGCCCAAGTTGGAGATGCCGGTGGTGCCGCCGTCGGCCCAGGCCAGCAGGTGGTCCGCCTCGTTGTCCAAAGAGTGGTTGCCGCAGCCGGGGAAGGGGCACCTGCCGTCGCGGAGCCGGAGCCAGTGCCGCTGGGCCCTCGTGAGACGGTAGCTGGTCCGGCCGATTTCCAGCGGGGCTCCGTCCCGGGGGTCGGTCAGGACCCGGTAGAAGGACCCGGCGCCGTCGGCGATCAGCCGGCGGGCCATGGACGGCGGGATCGGCCCGTACCCGTCCAGGGTCGCCGGTTCCTCGGTGACGCCCAGGAGCGAAAGGACCGGGACGGTGACCAGGACCTGCGCCCGCGGCGACGGAACACCCCCGACGAAACTCGCACCCAAGCCCGTTCCGCCTGCCGCCAGTCCGCCGCTGGCGCTTCCACAGCCGGCGCCGGCTGTGCCCCCGCCGGGGCTCCCGCCGCTGGCCGTTCCGCTGCCGCCACTGCCGCTGTCGGCGGTGCCGCCACTGCCGGGGCCGGTGCCATGGCTGGTGAGCAGCCAGGTGGCGGTGATGTCGGCGCGGAGCTGGCTGAGGGTCCGGGCCTCGTCCGGGCCTTGAAGGGCGCGGGCGGCGGCGGTGGTCCGTTCCCAGATCCCCGCGGCGGTGTCGGCCGGGAGGTGGGCGGAGAGCCAGGCCATGCCGTCCCGGTCCGGGAGGTAGTCGACCCGCCGGTCCTCGGCGCTCTTGGTGTGGCGTTCTTCGATGCTGACCGGGTGGTGGCGTTCGCGCCAGGCGCGGGCCTTGGCCCGGAACCGGGACGGCACGAGGTCCCCGGCCTCGCAGCCGCGGGCCGGGTTGGGTGCTTCGGGGTCCAGGAAGTGCGCTTCGAGGCCGGCCGCTCCGGCGGGATCCAATTCGCTGGTTTCGTCGATGATGATCCGGGCGTGCTGCCAGGAGATCGTCCCGGCCTGCAGGGCGGCCAGGGTCAGCGGCAGCGCCGTGGTCAGTGCCCGGGAATCGGACAGGAGGGCGCCGGCGGTTCGTTCGCTCACGGTCAGCACACAGGCGAGCTCGGCGACCAGCGCCATTCCCTGGGCGGTGCGGTCCTGCGGGGACGGCGCCGGCGGCGCCAGGGCCACGGTCGCCCGCGCGTAGTCGGCGGCCAGCCGCACCTTCAGCGCCGCGGTCCGGGCCTCCATCCGGCCACCTCGGCGAGCCCGTCCAGGCACCCGTCCGCCCGGCTCCGCAACGGATCCGCATTACACAGCGGATCGGCGCCGGGCGCATCGGACCTGCCAACGCCGGCGCGTGTCAGCGCAGCAAGCTCGGCAGCGGACGCGGCGACGGCCTCCAGGGCCGCCCTGCTCTCCGCGCTCCAGGTTTCCGCGCTCCATGCTGCGCTGCTTTCCATACCCCAATCAAATCAGGAGCCACCGACATTTTTGCCGAAACCAGCCGCGGTGCAGTCGCACGATCGACTCTGGCCGAGGTTGCCCTCGTCAGCTGGCCGGGTCGTATTGGAACTGCCGGAGCTCTTGCGAGCAGCGGCAGGCGGCGGCAATCTTCGCGGCCCACTCAAGTGCCGCCTCCCGCGAGGGCAGCTCGAGAACGGTGTAGCCGCCGTTGGGCACCTTGTGGCCTGGGTACGTGCCCTCGGTGACAGTGCCGTCACCGGCCACGAGCACCGGGTCCACGTCCTCATCGATCCCGCCGCCGAAGACGTACACGCCCGCCGCCTTGGCCTCGTCGATGACGGCATGCGAGGCTTCGACCACCGCCTCGAAGTCCTCCTCAGGGAAATCCATGGCCTCACCGGGAAACGAGATCAGGTACTTCGTCATTCGAGGACTCCTCTGCTCCGGCGGCTGCTCCTGCGGCGCCATCCGTCGGCTCTTCTCTGCGGCCCCGCTCTGGTGCCCGGCTCGATTATGGCTCAGGCGCCCGGCATATGGTCAAGGTAGAGCCTCGCGACCCGTCGAAGCCGGCGACGTCACTCTTTGTGAGGAGGAAGTCTCTGGGCAGCAGCGGCTTAGCCCAGGGCGCGCGGGTGCGCGGCGGCGTAGATCTCCCGCAGCGTATCGGCCGTCACCTGGGTGTAGACCTGCGTGGTGGTTACCGAGGCGTGCCCCAGCAGTTCCTGGACCACCCGGACATCGGCACCGCCCTCAAGCAGGTGGGTGGCGAAGGAGTGCCGCAGGGTGTGCGGGGAAACGTCTTTGGTGATGTTGGCCTTGTCCGCCGCCGCCTTCAAAATGGTCCAGGCGCTTTGACGGCTGATCCTGCCGCCGCGGGCGTTGAGGAACAGGGCAGGGGTGCCCTTGCCCTTGGCTGCCAGCAGGGGCCGGCCGCGCACGAGGTAGGCGTCGAGGGCGCGGGCCCCGTAGGAGCCGAGCGGGACGAGGCGTTCCTTGGAGCCCTTGCCGAACAGCCTGACGATCGCCGGCCCATCGGCTTCGCCGGCCTGCTCGGGCGTGTGCAGGGAGATGTCGTCGACGTCCAGGCCCACGGCTTCGCTGATGCGGGCACCGGTGGAATAGAGGAACTCAAGCAGCGCGCGGTCGCGCAGGCCGGTTGCTGTGTCCGTGCCGGCCGCCTCGAGGATCCGGGTGACCTCGTCCACGCTGATGGCCTTGGGCAGCCGCTTGCCGGGCATGGGCGGGTGGACGTCGCTGGCTGGGTCGGTGGGCGTGACGCCTTCGAGGGCCCAGAACTTGTGGAGTCCGCGCACGGCCACCACCGTCCGTGCCGCCGAGCGGATGCCCAGGGCGGAGCCGCCGTCAGACCCGTCGGAGAGGGCCTGGACGAAGCCGGTGACGTCGTGCCGGGTGATCTCGGTGGGACGTTCCCGGCCCGCGTGGGCAAGGTGCCGGGCGTAGCGGGCCAGGTCCCGCCGGTAGGCCGAGAGGGTGTTGGCCGCAAGTCCGCGTTCCACGCCCATGTGCTGCAAATAGTCAGTTATTGCGCGGTCTATCGCTGTGAGCCGCCGGGCGGGCGGCGGTTCGGGAGTGGCTGCCTCCGGTTGCGCAGGGTCCGGAAGTTCAGCAGAGTCCGGAAGTTCAGCAGGATCCGGAAGTTGCGCAGAGGCCGAAAGTTGTGCCGGGGCCGGAGGCTCGGCAGTCAGCGCATCGGTCATTGGCGCTGGCTGGGATGGGCAGGCCAAGGCGCGTCGGCCGGGCGGAGGCTTTCGAAGTTGTCGCCGCGGGCGGCGGCAGCGGCCAGCACGCCGACGACGGCGGACGGGTTGTGCAGGCGTCCGTCAAGGACCGCCCGCACGGCCTCGTCCAGCGGGGTCCAGTGCAGTTCGATTTCGGCTTCCTCATCGGTGCGCACGTGCCGCTCATGTCCGGGCACCTCGCTCAGGCCGCGGGCCAGGTAGATGCGGATGGCCTCGCTGGAGGATCCCGGGGAGTTGAAGAAGTCCGCCAGCACGTTCCAACGGTCCGCCACGAGATCCGCTTCCTCCGCCAGTTCGCGGGCGGCGCCAATGACGAAGTCCTCCCCCTCGACGTCCAGCAGCCCGGCGGGGATCTCCCAGAGGTCCATGCCGACGGGGTGCCGGTACTGCCGGAGCAGCAGCACGTCGCCGGCGTCGTTCATCGGAAGAATGGCCACCGCACCGGGGTGGTCAATGTAGTCCCGGACCAGGGTGTCGCCGTCGTCGCTGAGCTGGAAACTGTCGCTGACGACGTCCCAGATCCTGCCTTCGTAAACCTTCCGGGAAGACAAAAGACGGCGCGGGCTCGGCTCATCCGAAACCTGCCGTGCAGCATTGGGGGTCTCAGACATACCGGGCATCGCGCCGTCCTTTGATTCAGTTGGAAATTACTTGGACACTGCTGCCGACGAGGGCTTCGGCGCAGCAGCCGGAGCATCGGCCTTGGCGCTGGCGCTGATACTTGCAGAGGGCGCGGCGTCGGCGGCCCGCTGGTGCCCCAGGGCAGCCTCGATCAGGCCCGCGAACAGCGGGTGAGGGCGCGTGGGCCGCGAGCTGAGCTCGGGGTGCGCCTGCGTGGCTACGTAGTACGGGTGGACTTCGCGGGGAAGTTCCACGAACTCGACCAGCTTGCCATCGGGCGACGTTCCAGAGAACGACAGGCCCTTGGCGGCAATCTGATCGCGGTACTTGTTGTTGACTTCGTAGCGGTGGCGGTGCCGTTCGCTGACCTTTGTGGCGCCGTAGGTCTCGGCGACGACGGAGCCTTCGTCAAGCTTGGCTTCGTACAGGCCCAGGCGCATGGTGCCGCCGAGGTCGCCCTTGCCGTCGACGATGTCCAACTGCTCCTCCATCGTGGCGATGACGGGGTACTTGGAGTCCGGCTCGAATTCGGACGAGGACGCTCCCTCGAGGCCGACCACGTTGCGGGCGTACTCGATCACCATGCACTGCAGGCCCAGGCAAAGGCCCAGGACCGGGAGCTTGGTTTCGCGGGCGTACTTCAGGGCGCCGAGTTTGCCTTCGAGGCCGCGGATGCCGAAGCCGCCCGGAACGCAGATGGCGTCGACGCCCGCCAGGGACTGCACAGCGCCCTCGCGGGTTTCGCATTCGTCAGAGGGGACCCAGCGGATCTTGACCTTGGTGTCGTTGGCGAAGCCGCCGGCACGCAGGGCTTCGGTGACGGACAAGTAAGCGTCCGGCAGATCGATGTACTTGCCCACCAGCGCGATCTCAACTTCGTGCTTCGGGTTGTGGACGGCGTCGAGCAGCTTGTCCCAGCTGGTCCAGTCCACATCCTTGAACGGCAGGTCCAGGGCGCGTACGATGTACGAGTCCAGGCCCTGGGAGTGCAGGGTCTTCGGGATGTCGTAGATGCTCGGTGCGTCCGGGCAGCCGATCACGGCGTCGATGTCGACGTCGCACATGCGGCCGATCTTGTCGCGCATCGGCTGCGGAACTTCGCGGTCCGACCGGATCACGATTGCCTCCGGCTGGATGCCGATGGAGCGCAGCGCGGCGACGGAGTGCTGCGTCGGTTTGGTCTTCAGCTCCTGCGACGGGCCGATGTACGGCACGAGGGATACGTGGAGGAAGAAGACGTTCCCGCGGCCGATGTCCTGGCGGACCTGGCGGGCGGATTCAAGGAACGGCTGGGACTCGATGTCGCCCACCGTGCCGCCGATTTCGGTGATGATCACGTCCGGGGCGTTCTTACCCTCGGCGGGAAGCCGCATGCGCCGCTTGATCTCATCGGTGATGTGCGGGATGACCTGGACGGTGTCGCCAAGGTATTCGCCGCGGCGTTCCTTGGCGATGACGGTCGAGTAGACCTGGCCGGTTGTGACGTTGGCCGATCCTTCGAGGTTTTCATCGAGGAAGCGCTCATAGTGGCCGATGTCCAGGTCCGTTTCGGCGCCGTCGTCAGTGACGAAGACTTCGCCGTGCTGGAAGGGGTTCATCGTGCCCGGATCCACGTTCAGATAAGGATCGAGCTTTTGCATTGTTACAGACAGACCGCGTGCCCGCAGGAGGTGGCCGAGGCTCGAAGCCGTCAGTCCCTTACCGAGCGAGGACGCTACACCACCGGTGACGAAGATGTGTTTGGTCGTCTTGGACGAGCCCGGAAACCGGGAATTTACACGAGAGTTTGATCGCTGCACCACGGGGTTTGAGCTTATCATCAATTCGGCCTTCCACGGGCTCCTTGGCGGGATCCCGATGTGATTGTTGTCCTAGTAGCGGTCCCTGCGGGAATCCTTGCGGACGTCCCTGCCGGGCCGCTCAGATTTGTGGCAGCAGTTTGGCGTCGTCCAGCAGCTCCTGTGCGTGCGCCTGGGCTGATTCCGAGTCCTCCTGGCCCGCCAGCATGCGGGCCAGCTCGCGGACGCGCTCTGACTCGTCCAGCAGCTGCACGTCGCTGGAGGTGAAGCCCGTGGCGGTAGCGCCGTCGGCGCCCCGCACGGAGGTCTTGGTGACCCTGATGTGCTGGTTCGCGAACGCGGCCACCTGCGGGAGGTGGGTCACCACGAGGACCTGAACGTGCTGGGCCAGCATCGCCAGCCGGCGCCCGATCTCGACGGCGGCCCGGCCGCCCACGCCGGCGTCGACCTCGTCGAAGACGAACGTCGGGACGGGATCGACGGCGGCCAGCACCACCTCGATGGCGAGCATGACTCTGGAGAGTTCACCGCCCGACGCGCCCTTGCCCAGCGGCCGGGCCGGCGCGCCGGAGTGCGGCTGCAGCAGGAAGGAGACCTCATCGGCCCCGAACGGCCCCAGCTGGGCTGCGGACTCCACGTTGATGACCAGGGTGGCGTCGGCCATGGCCAGTGCGGTCAGCTCGGCACTGACCCGTGCGGAGAGGTCCTTGGCGGCCTTCGTGCGCGCCTTGCTGATCGCGGCGGCCTTCTTCCGGAGCTCGGCTTCGGCCCGGGCCACCTCGGCGTCCAGCGATTCGATCCGGGTGGAGTCGTCCTGCAGTTCCTCGTGCCGGGCCCGGGCGGCCTCGGCCCAGACCAGCACCTCGTCGATGCTCGGCGCGTACTTGCGGACCAGCTTGGCCAGAGAAGCCCGGCGGTCCTCGATCTCGGCGAGCCGCTCCGGCCCCTCCGTGTCCAGGGCGGCCTGGTAGCTGGCGAGCTCCGCGGCGATGTCGTTGAGCAGGAAGCCGACCTCGGCCAGGCGCGCCGCGGCTGAGCCCAGCTCCTCGTCGTGTTCGGCCACATGCTCCAAGGTGCGCTTGGCGGCGTCCACCAGGGTGGTGGCGTCGGCTTCTTCGCCGAAGTCCTCGGCGATGAGCGCCTGGTGGGCTGCACTGGCCGCGATGCGCAGTTCCTCGACGTTGGCCAGTTTCACGGCCTCGGCCTTGAGGGAATCGTCCTCCCCCGGCTGCGGGTCCACGGCGTCGATCTCGGCCAGCGCAGCCTGCAGCGACTCGGCCTCGCGGAGGCGTTCACGGGCGGCACTGCGCAAGGCGTCCAGCTCGCCCTGGCTGGCATGCCAGTGGGCATAGAGGGCCTGATAGGCGGCCAGCGTGCCCGCAAAACTCTCGCCGGCGAATTTGTCCAAGGCGCCGCGCTGCGCCACCGGGCTCTTGAGCCGGATCTGGTCCGACTGCCCGTGCACCACCACGAGAGTTTCGCCGATTTCGGCCAGCACCCCGACCGGCGCGGCGCGTCCGCCCAGGTACGCACGGCTGCGGCCGTCGGCGCCGACGCTGCGGGCAAGCAGCAGTTCCACACCGCCGTCGAACTCCTCAACCTCCGCCCCGGCCTCGCGGGACCGCACGACGGCGGCGTGCCCGGCGTCGAGCTTCAGCACGGCTTCCGCGGAGGCGCTCTTCGCCCCGCTACGGACTGCGCCGGCGTCGGATCTGGCACCGAGGAGCAGGCCGACGGCGGTGACCACCATGGTCTTGCCGGCACCGGTTTCACCGGTCACCACGCTGAGGCCCGGGCCCAGCGGCAGGGTGGCGTCGGTGATGACGCCGAGGTCGCGGATACGCAGTTCTTCAAGCATGGTTCACTTCTCGGTTGAGGGATCAGTCGAGGGATCGGGGGCGTCACCGGGTTCCGAGTGGCGCGGCGAGGGCAGCGGCGGCATGGGGCGGGGCGTGCGGATGATCGGGATGGGTCCGGTGTGGATCGCCTCGGCCTGCGGCATGGGGCCGCGCCAGCCCTGGATCGGGAGCTCGAACTTGCGCACCAGCCTGCCGGAGAAGGGGGTCTGACGCAGTCTGGCCAGCCGCACGGGCGTCGCGGAGCGAGTCACTTCAACGCGCGCGCCGGGCGGCAGATCCACCGAGCGGCGGCCGTCGCACCAGAGGACGCCCTGGGCGTCGGTCCGATTCAGGATCTCGACCGCGAGCCTGGACCGGGGCGAGACCACGAGCGGCTTCGCGAAGAGGGCATGGGCACTGATCGGCACGATCAGGAGGGCCTCAACCTCGGGCCACACCACAGGACCGCCGGCGGAAAACGCGTAGGCCGTGGAGCCGGTGGGCGTGGCCAGGACCACGCCGTCGCAACCGAAGGAGGTCAGGGGGCGTTCGTCGACTTCCGTGACCACCTCCAGCATCCGTTCCCGGTTGCCTTTCTCGATCGCGGCCTCGTTAAGGGCCCAGGTGTGCCAGATCTTCTGTCCGCGGACCCAGACCTGGACGTCGATCGTCATGCGCTCTTCCACCGTGTAGTCGCGGCTGGCGATCCACTCGACGGTTTGGGCGAGGTCGGCCCGCTCGCTCTCGGCCAGGAACCCCACGTGGCCGAGGTTGACCCCGAGCAGTGGCACGTCGACTTCGCGGACCAGCTCGGCAGCGCGGAGGATGGTGCCGTCCCCGCCCAGCACCATGACGAGTTCCACCTCTGGCAGCTTCACGTGGTCGTGGAGGACCTCGACGGGGTGGTCGAGCCGGCCGAAGAAGCGGACCATGTCCCCGAGCTCGTTCTCCTGCAGCACAGGGACCAGCCCGGATTCGTGCAACAGGGCACACGCTTCCCAGGCAGCCTTGAGGGATTCCTCGCGCCCTGTGTGGGCAAGGATGAGGACACGCCTGCTCATCGGGTTCCGCCTTCTGGTGGTACTAGTGGTTCGGCCAGATTGTTCCGAGCAACGCAGCAACGGCTGCGTCCCGCTCCTCGATCTTAGGCGGGACTTCCGACATCGCGCGTTTTATCCACAGGAAGTATTCGACATTGCCGTCCTGGCCCGGCAACGGACTCTGGGCGAGCCCTTTCAATTCGAGCCCCGCGTCCGCGGCGGCAGCTGCCACCTTGCCCACGGCCATCCGGCGTTCCCGTTCCGAGGTAACCACCCCGGTCCGGCCCAGGCGGTCCTTGCCGATCTCGAATTGTGGCTTGACCATGAGGACGAGGTCGCCGCCGGGCTCGGTACAGGCCCTGAGCGGCGCCACCACAAGGGTCAGCGAGATGAAGGACAGGTCCGCCACCGTCAACGCGGCCAGCCCGCCGATTTCCGCGGGCGTCATGTACCGGACGTTGAGTCCTTCGTGCACGGCAACGCGGGCGTCGTTCCGGATTTCCGGCACCAGTTGGCCGTGCCCAACGTCCACAGCCACCACGTGGGCGGCTCCGCGCCGTAGCAGGACGTCCGTGAACCCCCCGGTGGAGGCACCGGTGTCGAGACACCGTTTGCCCGCGACGTCGACGGCGGGAAAGGCATCCAGCGCGCCGGCCAGCTTGTGCCCGGCACGGCTGACGTAGCCGTCCTCGGCGGAGGCCGTGACGTCCAGCGGGGCGTCATCCGGGATTTGCAGTGATGCCTTGGCGAGGACCTCGCCGCCGGAGCTGACCTTGCCCTCGGAAATCAGCCGGGCGGCATGCGTCCGGGACCTCGCCAGCCCCCGGCCGACGAGCGCTTGGTCCAGCCGGCTCACGATCCCCCGTCCCCCGCCGCATGGATCCGGCGCGCCACGCCGGCGTGGCCGGCCACGTCCTCGTTCAGGGCCTCCAGCAGTGCGTCGTGCATGCCTGCATAAACTTCTCCGTGCTCGGACACGGGCGTTTGCCGCAGAGCCGCCAGACGGTCCAGCACAACGCTGACGGCCTGGTCCTGGACGTTTGCGCGCTGTCCTTGCGTCTGCTGTTCTTGTGCCGCGGGCCCGGACGGTTCTGCCGAGAGCTGCCGCGACGCCAGGTCAGGCCAGGTGACGTCGGCCGCAAGGTCCGGCGCCTCCGCCTCAGCTGGCAGCTGGTTTAGGGCCTGGTTCAGCGCGGGGTTCAGCGCAGAGTCTGGTTGCTGGTTTAGCTCGGTCATGTCTCCAGCCTAGTGATCGAGCCACTCGAGGACCGGAGCCAAGGCGCTGGTCGTCTCAGGGTTCGCGGCCCACCAGGCCGAACAGGCGGCACGCCATGAATCGAGGTCGGCGGGGTCGCCGCTGATGTGGACGGACTGCCCCCGTACGATCGCCGAGGCCGCGCCGCTGCTGAACCGGCCGGCGTCGTGCTCCACGGCAGGGTACGGCGCGTAGAGGCCGGTCAGGTCATTGATGAGGAAATCGGGGCGTTCCATCGACTTTGCGGCGAGGATCGATTCCCTGGTGTCCACTCCGGTCAGCACGGCCACCGTGGCGAAGCCGGCGTTGTTGCCGCCCAGGATGTCGGTGTCCAGCCGGTCACCGACCACCAGCGGCCGGTCCGAGGCCAGCCGCTTGGCGGCGGTGTGGAACAGCGGCGCCTCAGGTTTGCCCGCCACGAGCGGGCTCTTGCCCGTCGCGGCCGCCACGGCGGCCACGAGCGTCCCGTTGCCGGGGGCAATGCCACGCGCCTGGGGAATGGACCAGTCCATGTTGGTCGCCACCCAGAGCGCCCCGCCGGCGACGACGTACGACGCCTCCGCGAGGTCCTTCCACCCAATGTCCGGGCTAAAGCCCTGCACGACGGCGACCGGGTCATCCTCCGCGCCGCGGACGGGGACCAGGCCAACAAGCTCAATTTCCTGGGCCAGCGCGGCGCTGCCCGTGATCAGCACGTGTGCCCCGGCCGGCAGCAGCGAGGCCAGCAGCGCTGCCGCCGCCTGCGAGGAACTCACCACCTGATGGTCCTCGGCGGGGGCGCCGAGATCGCGCAGATGCTGCGCTACCTGCGCCGGAGAACGAGATGCATTGTTGGTGACGTAGCCCAGCCCGACGCCGACACCGGCCAGCCGGCGCAGCGACTCGACGGCGCCGGGGATGGCATGGGCGCCGGCATAGACGACGCCGTCGAGGTCGGAGAGCAGGGCATCAAAGGTGGAAATCAGGGCGGTATCCGTCATTCGGCTAGTCCTCCACACGTTCACGCTGGGCAGTCTCTGAGTCGTCAAGGAGTTCCTGCTCCGCTTCAGCCGTCGGCTCCCCCTCGGATTCAGCGTCCGCTTCGGAGTCAGCTTCTCCATCGGCGTCATCGAGCACGTCGGCCTCCACCGAATCCTGGTCGGACTCGGCGTCGTCGGACTCGAAGTAGTCAGCCTCGGCGTCGTCGGCGCTGTTGTCGATGGCATTGTCGTCGATCGCGTCATCGTCGGTCGCGTTCAGGCCAGCTGCTGTGCCGGCGGCTTCTGCCGCGGCGGCAGCACTGGCGGCACGCGGGGAGCGCTCTTCAGTTCCGGCGTGCATGTCGGCATTCTCCTGCGCACGGAGGCGGCGCTGCCGATCCTCCTCGCGGGCCTCTTCTTCCTCGTCCCAGCCGAGATCGATGATGTCGGGTTCCTCGTCCTCCCCGAGGCCCAGCGCGTTCTCGGCCACGATGGCCTGGCGTTGCCACTTGCCGGCTTCGGCGCCGCGGCCGGCTCCCGTCAGAGCGTCAGCGTAGGCGCGGAACAACCGAGGGCTGTAGGAGAAGGCGCGGTTGATGTCCAACTGCGGGATTTCCAGCTCGGAAACCGCGGCGTCGAGCTGCCCCAGGTCGGTGCGGGCACCGGCGGCCACGATGGCCAGCTCCACCTTGCCGGGGGCGTCGAGATCCTTGGCTTCGTCGGACCGGGCCATGTCCAGGGCACGGTCCGGGCGGCCCAGGCCCCGCTCGCAGTCGGCCATGACCGGCAGGTGCATGTTGGAGCCGCTGATCCGGCGGTAGGTGCGGAATTCCCGGAGGGCTTCACCATAGTGGCCGGCTGCATAGGCCGTCAGGCCAACAGCCTCGCGGACGGATGCAAGGCGTCCGCCGCGGCGGCTGGCCGCCAGGGCGTGCTGGAAGGCAAGCTCCGGCTCTTCGTCCAGAAGCCGTCCTGCCATGACGAGGTGGCGGGCCACCCATTCGGCGCTGGTGCCTTCGAGAGTCTTGATCTGGTGCTGGGTGGCGCGGTCAAGTTCCTTGCCCGTGACGTCCTCGTCGATCTGCGGTGAGCGCTCCCGGTCCGGACGGTTGGCGCTGCGGAGATCGCGTGCATTGGGCACCCGCACCGGACGGTCTTCCGGGCGGTCCTGCCCGTACTGGCGGGGGCCTGAGTCGCCACGGTCAAAGCTCCGTGCCGGACGGTCCTCGCGGTTGCCGAACGGCTTGCGGTTCTCGCCACCGCTGTACGGCTTGCGGTCACGGTCGCCACCGAAGCTGCGCTGCCCCCCGCCTTCACGCGGAGCGCGGTCACCATAGGGCTTACGGTCACCGTAGGACGGGCGGCTGTCGCCACCGCTGTACGGCTTGCGATCGCCACCGCCGAAGCTGCGCTGGCCGCCACCTTCACGAGGGGCACGATCACCATACGGCTTACGCTCGCCGCCAGCCCCGCCACCGCTGTACGGCTTGCGGTCACCATAGGACGGGCGGCTGTCGCCACCGAAGCTGCGCTGGCCACCGCCTTCACGGGGGGCACGATCACCATACGGCTTACGCTCGCCACCGGCGCCGCCACTGCTATACGGCTTGCGATCGCCGCCACCGAAACTACGCTGATCCCCGCCCTCACGGGGAGCGCGGTCACCATACGGCTTACGCTCACCGCCGGCGCTGTAGGGCTTGCGGTCACCATAGGACGGGCGGCTATCGCCACCGAAGCTGCGCTGGCCGCCACCTTCACGCGGGGCACGGTCACCATACGGCTTACGCTCACCGCCGGAGCCACCGCCGCTGTACGGCTTACGCTCACCCCCGGCGCCACCGCCGCTGTACGGCTTACGCTCACCCCCGCTGTACGGCTTACGCTCGCCGCCGCCCTCACGCGGAGCACGATCCCCATACGGCTTGCGGTCACGGTCTTCCCTGGAACGGAACCCACGGGGATCGCCGCCCGAGTTGCTCGTGCCGCGGAAAGGGGCTCCACCGGAACTGCGTCCGCCAGAGTTGTCGGGGGCCTTGCCGCCGCGGTTGCCATCATTGTGCTCAGCCATGCTGGGATTCCTCCTGTTGAGAGCTGACCACTGGCGCAATCGCAGCCGCTCTGTTCCGTGTTTCGTTTCCTACGCAACCCGAAATCAAGCGCTTCGAAGTCCGTACATCTCCCCCAATTCTAGGCGAGCAACCGGCCACCGGCTAACGGCATCACCTCAATAGGGCCTGCGGTGGGAAGTGTCACAACCTCCTGCACCGCCTCTGTCCGCAGTGGGCTGCTGACGAGGCGTGTCTGGTGACTGAGGTCCAGTCTGGGGCTTAAATGCGCAAGGACCCCCGAAGTGGTTGGGGGTCCTCGACCGTCAATGGTGTTCGTCTGGTGACCTGCAGTGAGGCGCCCCTGCGGCGAGGCTCCCCCGCGTATGGGGGCGACGGCGGCGCCCGGTTCGTCGGCGGTTCTTGTCCAACTGGCTGGCAGCAGGGGCCGTTCTGGGCCTCCAAAACGGCCCCTGCTGCGGGTCAGTTGTGAAGTGCCGTTAAATGCGGGAGGACCCCCAACGTGGTTGGGGGTCCTCGACCGTTAATGGTGTTCCGGCGGTGACCTACTCTCCCACACCCTCCCGGGTGCAGTACCATCGGCGCTGTGGGTCTTAGCTTCCGGGTTCGGGATGGGACCGGGCGTTT
>NZ_JBFTLG010000014.1:0-182659 GCF_056396305.1 Arthrobacter sp. 05T420
CAGCTGTCGGTGAGGTCGGCGTCGGCAAAGCCGGCGTCCCTGACCTCGGTGAAGACCTCGGCCCAGGCCGTGGCGTCGGCGTCGTTGACGTGGTTACCCTGCGCGTCGGTTCCCGGGAACTGCAGGAGCGCTGCGGTGATGGGCCAGTTGTCGGCTGTGTAAGCCATGGGTTCACTCCTTCGTGGAATCCTGTTTCCTATAGGATCTACTATCCGGGGGGATGTTGTCAAGGTCACATCTAGGGTTACCCGCCCTTTGCGGTGAAGGCCGCGGTTGAGAAGACCTCCGGATTCAGGACATTGGCGGGCCGCTCCCCCGCCGCGACGGCCAGGATGGAGTCAATGGCGCTGGATGAGACGTCCCGGGTGAAGTCCTCGGTCCAGCACAGGGAATGCGGGGACAGCACCACGTTGTCCAGGGTCAGGAGCTCGTCGTCGGGAAGCAGCGGCTCCGGCTCGAAGACGTCCAGGCCGGCGCCGGCGATCTGCCCCTCCCGAAGGGCGTCCCGGAGGGCGTCGGTGTCCACGAGCTTTCCGCGGCCGATGTTGATCAGGTAGGCGCCTTTCTTCATCCGGGCCAACGCGGCGGTGTCGATCAGTTTCTCGGTCGCCGGGGTCAGCGCGGCGCAGAGCACCACGTAGTCCGAGCGCTCCAGGAGCTCCTCCAGGCCCAGCAACTCGACGCCGAGCCCGGCGGCCTCCGCATGGCGGCCGCTGCGGTTGTTGCCCACCACGTTCATCCCAAGCGGCGCCAGCAGGCGGGCAAGTTCGGCGCCCACGCTGCCGAAGCCCACGATGCCGACCGTCTGCCCCACCAGTGGCGCGCCGCGGTAGTGCTCGCGTTGCGCCCAGTCCGAGGTCCGGGTCAGCCGGTCCTTGGCCAGGAGCTTGTGCGAGAGCGCCAGGAGCAGCGTCAGCCCCGCTACCGCCAACGGCCGTCGGATGGCATCAGGCGTGTTGGTGACAACGACGCCGGCACGGGTGCAGGCGTCCAAGTCGATGGTTTCGTAGCCGGCCCCGAACCGGGCGATCAGTCTCAGGTCCGGAGCGTGGTCCACGGTGCGTGAGTCGAAGGCGATGTGTCCCAGCGACAGCACGGCCTGGACCCCGGCGAGGTCGGGCAGCGGAACCGGGTCCGTGTAGCTGGGCAGGACGCTCCAGCTGATGCCGTTCTCGCTGAGCCGCTGCAGCCCCAAGTCCCCGTGAATGGAGCTTCCGTCGGGCCGCGCAGCGTCGGCCGTGACGGCCACGGTGAACGGCCGTCGGGTGGTTCCCGCCGCCGCGGTCCCAGCATTGGCGGGTCCCGCCGCCGGGGCGGCCGCCGAGGTGGCGACCGCCGTCGTCGTCAATGCATTTGTTGCTGTGCTCATGCGCCGGTTCAGCTTTCTGTCTGCAGTACTGCGGTCTTGTCCTTGATGGGTTCGCGGACCAGCACGGTGTATGCCACGGCGGCCAGGGCCGCGATGATGCCGCCGATCACGAAGGACGGCGCGTAGGAGCCGGTGGCGTCGGCGATCACGCCGGTCAGCAGCGGGGCAAAGGCGCCGCCGAAGTAGCCGCCGAAGTTCTGGATGGCACCGACCGAGGCGACCTGGGAGTTGTCCACGATGTCGCCGGGCATGGCCCAGGCGGCTGCCTGCATGGTGGCGACGAAGCCCAGGGCCACGGTCATGACGGCGATAGCGAGCGGGAGGGAATCCACGAACGGGATGAGGCAGATCAGGATGCCGGCGGCAATCGCGGCTACGGACATCACATGGCGCTTGGCCAGCAGCGGATCGCGGCCTGCCTTCTTCGAGTAGCGCGTCATGACCCAGCCGCCGGTGATGCCGAGGATGGCTGCGCCGAGGTACGGGACGGCCGCGAGCCAGCCGGAGCTGGCAATGCTGGCGCCGCGTTCTTCCTGCAGGTACAGCGGCAGGAAGACGATGAAGATGTTCCAGATCCAGATGACGCAGAAGAAGCCGGCCATCATGCCCCAGATCTGGCGGTGCTTGAAGAGACCGAGCCAGGAGACCTTCTTGGCTGTCAGGAGCTGGGTGGTGCGCTGGCTTTCGATGTAATCCAGTTCCTTGGCGCTGATGCGCTTGTGCTCCTCGGGAGCGCGGTAGTACAGGAAGAACGCCAGCGCCAGCACGAGGCCTGCGACGCCGAGGAAGATGAAGATGGCCTGCCAGCCGAAGGCGAGCATGATGGCGGTCAGGATGGGCGGAGCGATGGCGGGTCCCCATTTGGAGCCGCTGTCCCAGATGGCGGTGGCCTGGCCGCGTTCGGCCCGCGGGAACCAGTCAGCGGTGAGCTTGGCCGACGCCGGACCGTTCGGGGCTTCGGTGATGCCGAGCAGGAACCGGAAGGTGATGAACTGCCACATCTTGCCGCCGATGGCCATCAGCGCGGTTGCGATGCTCCAGCCCGCGATTGCCAGGAAGTACATCCGGCGGGCACCCAGCTTGTCCACGAGCCAGCCAGCGGGCAGCTGGGCAAAGGCGTAGGTCCAAGAGAACACGGTACCCAGGAGGCCAATGTCCGTCCGGGTCATGCCGAAGTCTTTGATCAGTTGCGGTGCGGCGATGGAGATTGCGCTGCGGTCCATGTAGTTGACGATGCCGGCGGCCAAGGCCCAGCCGAGGATCCACCACCGCAGATTCTTGATGGTGCGGCGTGTTGCTGACTCCTTGGGCCCTGCGGCCAAAGTTTCTGTTTGCACTATTCACTCCCTTGTGACTCCCCATGCCGGCACCGTAGCCGTCACAATCGAAGATCCTATAGGGTATTCGATCTGATTGTGAAGAGGGTCACAAGAAAGTTATTTGCAGGTCGGCCGCGGGGATGCCTCACGAAGGCCTGCGGAAGTTCTCTGGAAGTCTCCCGAAGTCTCCGGAACGGGCCTTATTCTGCGGGAGCGTCCGCGATGGCGCGGCCGCGCACATTCTGCACGTGCTCGGCCATGGCGGCTGCGGCCTTCTCCGGGTCACCGGTGGACAGCGCGTCCAGGACCGCTTGGTGCTCGGCGATCGCCTGTTCCGCGTCCGTGATGCCCACGCCGCCGAACAGGCGGAAGCGCTGGACCTGCCCGCCGAGGGCGGCATAGGCGGCAACCATGAACTGGTTGCCGGTCTGCTCCGCGATCAACCGGTGGAACCGCTCATCGGCTTCCAGATAGTCACGGTATTCGACAAACGACGGGCCCCGCGGCGCCTTTGTAAGGTCGGTGACGGCCTTGGCCAGCTCGGCATGGTGCGCCGGCGTCTGCCGGGCGCACGCCAACCGGGCGTTCACGGGCTCAATGGCAAGTCGTGCTTCCATGAGTTCGGCGAAGTCCTCCTGGGTGAACATCGGCGCAACCCGGTATCCCTTGAGCGCGACGCGTCGAACCATTCCGGTGTGTTCGAGCCGGGCAAGCGCCTCCCGCACCGGCGTCGGCGAAACATTGAGCTCCCGGGCGGTTCCATCGATACTCACGGCTGCCCCGGGCTCGAGCCGTCCGTCCATCAGCGACGCCAAAAGCTCTTCATAGACGTGGTCGGCGAGGACCTGGCGGCTGACGGGACGGCCCGCGTAGTGGCCCTCAGGGCGACTCCCGGAGGAAGCTGGTTGCATCTTCAGATCCTATAGGACGGGACATGCGCATTCTTTAACCCAAAGAGTGGGCAGAACGGTGTTCTGCCCACTCTTTGTTGCCTCGGCTGGACATGTCCAGTGGTGGAGGTGCTGCCGCTGCCTAGTTCTGGTAGGCCGGGTAGTCGGTGTAGCCCTCGGCGCCGTCGGTGTAGAACGTGGCCGGATTCGCCTCGTTGACCGGCAGGCCTTCGCGCCAGCGGCGGACCAGGTCCGGGTTGGCGATGGCCGGGCGCCCGACGACGACGGCGTCAGCGTGGCCGTTCGCCACCAGTGCGGTGGCCTCGTCGCGCGTGGTGACGATGCCGAAGCCGGTGTTGACCAGGAACGTTCCGTTGAATCGTGCACGCAGGTCTTGGACCAGCTCGCTGGTGGGGTTCTTGTGCAGGATGCTGAGGTAGGCCAGCTTCAGGGGAGCCAGAGCGTCCACAAGGTGGGCGTAGGTGGCCTGGACGTCTGCTGCGTCGAGTTCGAGGGCACCCTGGACATTGTGCTCCGGGGAGATGCGGATGCCTACGCGGTCCGCGCCGATGGCGTCTACTACGGCCCGGGTAACTTCGATCACGAAGCGCGCCCGGTTCTCCGGGGAGCCGCCGTAGATGTCGTCGCGCTGGTTGGCGGCCGGAGTGAGGAACTCGTGCAACAGGTAACCGTTGGCCGAGTGGAGTTCGACGCCGTCGAACCCGGCCTCTACGGCCTTGCGGGAAGCCGTCACGAATTCCTCGACGATGCCCGGCAGTTCCGCGGTGGTCAGGGCGTGCGGTACGGGGAACGCCTGCTTGCCCTTGTACGTACGGGTCTCGCCGTCGATGGCAATGGCACTGGGTGCGACTACCTCGTAGCCACCGGTGGTGTCCTGGTGGGTAACCCGGCCGGCGTGCATGACCTGGGCGAAGATGCGGCCGCCCTCAGCGTGTACGGCGGCGGTGACGTTGGCCCAGCCCGCCAGCTGCTCGTCCGTCACCAGTCCGGGCTGGCCCGGGAAGCCTCGGCCGGCGTTGCTGGGGTACGTGCCCTCACTGACGATCAGGCCAAGCGAGGCGCGCTGGCGGTAATGTTCGACCACCAGCGGGCCGGGGATTCCTTCGTTGCCCGAGCGTACGCGGGTAAGCGGCGCCATCACGAGTCGGTTGGGTAGTTCCAGCTCGCCGAGGGTCATCGGGGAAAACAGCATGCGCAGTTCCTTTCACAATGGATTGGTTCACTTGGGGTAACTGCACAGCGTTTGCAACTATTCCATCTGAGACTCGGATCACGACGGGTGGACGATGATCTTCACCGCGGTGTCGTTGTGGTTGATCAGCGTGTCGAACCCCTTATCCACCAAGTCGTCCAGGGCGATTCTTCCGGTGATGAAGGGTTTCAGGTCGACTTTTCCTTCCTGGACGAGCTTGATGGCGGCTTCATGATCGCCGCAGTAAGCGATGGTGCCGCGCAGATCGATTTCCTTCAGCACCACTTTCTGCATATCCACTGTGGCCGGGTGTCCCCAGATCGAGACGTTGACGACGACGCCAGCGGGCTTCACGACGTCGAGCATCGTGTCCAACACGGCATTCACGCCTGCACATTCAAACGCCGCATTGGCCCCTGCACCGTTGGTCAATTCCAAGACGCGCGCCTTGACGTCGTCGGTACTGGGGTCGAGAACGTGATCCGCTACCCCGGACGAAGTCGCCTTGTCCTTGCGGGCGGCCGACAGCTCAGTAACGATCGTGGTGATGCCGATCCCTTTGAGGACCGCGGCGGTCAGGAGCCCAATGGGTCCCGCACCCCCGACGACGGCGACGTCCCCGGCCTTGAGGCCGCTCCTGCCGACGGCGTGATACGCCACGGCGAGGGGTTCGATAAGTGCGGCCTCGTCCAGGGGGATGTCGCCGACAGGGTGCACCCAACGCGTGTCGACAACAACTTTCTCGCTCAGGCCGCCACCGCCGCCCGCCAAACCGATGAAGCCCAACTTTGTACACAGGTTGTAGTGTCCGCTGCGGCAGGGACCGCATTCATTGCAAACGACGTACGGCTCAACGACGACGTTGTCTCCGACGGCCAGACCGCTGACGCCTTCACCAAGTTCTTCAACGGTGCCGGAGAACTCGTGCCCCAGGGTGACCGGGGCGGCCTCGTGAGTAAGAACGTGGGGGTGGCCGGGCGGCGGGGTGAAAATAGGTCCTTCGAGGAATTCATGGAGGTCGGTGCCGCAGATACCGCACCAGGCTACGGCGATCTTCACCGTTCCCGGACGCAGCTCCGGCTCTTGAACATCTTCGATCCGGAGATCCTCGCGGGCGTGGAATCGTGCTGCTTTCATGATGTTTAACCTTCGCATTCCAGGCCGTGGATGCGCCCGGTCAGACGCATCCACGGAATGTCGGTGGGTTCTCACGACGGGGCCGTAACCCCAGTCTGGTGGCCGTGTCTGGGATTGTCACGACCCGTGTGTCAGCAGGTGTACTCAGCGCGTGTGGTGTGTGGGCTGCAGCTCGAAGACCGGCGTTGGGAGTCCTTCCATCCTTGCTTTGAGCTGCAGGGCCAGATAGGTGGAGTAGTGACGGCTCTGGTGCAGATTGCCGCCATGGATCCAGAGGTTCTCCACGTTTGTGGGCTTCCACATATTGCGCAGTTCCCCCTCCCACGGGCCCGGATCTTTGGGCGTATCTGATCCGAAACCCCAGCACTTGCCGACGGCGTCGGCTACCTCGGGCGAGACCAAATCAGCCAACCAGCCGTTCATCGACCCATAGCCGGTGGCGTAGATGATGACGTCTGCATCCAGTTCGGTTCCGTTGGCCATCACGACGGAGTTGCCGGTGATCTTGCTGACCTCGCCGTTGGCGAGCTTGACCCGACCGTCGATGATGAGCTGCGAGGCACCGACGTCGATGTAGTAGCCGGAACCGCGCCTCAGGTACTTCAGGAACAGGCCGGAACCGTCAACGCCGAAGTCCAGGTCAAAGCCTGCTGCCTCCAGCTGGGAATAGAAGCCGGCGTCCCGCTTGGCCATCTCCGCATAAACAGGGATCTGGGCTTCGGGCAGAATCCGGTACGGCAACGACGCAAACAGCAGATCGGCTTTCTCCGTGGTGACGCCGTTGGCGAGTGCCTTTTCGGAATACAGATCGCCCAGCGCAAGGTCCATGAGGGACTCACTGCGGGCAATATGAGTGGAGGACCTCTGGACCATGGTGACATCGGCCCCATGCTCCCAGAGGTCGGCACAGATATCGTGGGCTGAATTATTGGAGCCGATGACCACGGCCTTCTTGCCGGTCCAGTCTCCACCGCCCGGGTGCTTGGACGAGTGGTACTGCTCCCCCAGGAAGGACTCGGCGCCGTCGAATGCGGGGACGCTGGGGTACCCCGAAACACCCAGGGCGAAGACAAGCTGTTTGGGGCGCAGGGTGACCGGTTCGCCGTCGCGCATCACCTCCACCACCCACTCCTGGGACGATTCGTCGAAGCGGGCGTTGGTGCACTCGGTCTTGGACCAGTAGTTCAGTTCCATGATCCGTGTGTAGTTTTCCAGCCAGTCGCCGATCTTGTCCTTGGCCGCGAAAACCGGCCAGTCGTCGGGGAACTTTATGTAGGGAAGGTGGTCGTACCACACCGGATCGTGCAGGTGGAGGGACTTGTAGCGGTTGCGCCACGAGTCGCCCGGGCGCTCATTCTTTTCGATGATGATGGTGGGCACGCCGAGTCTCCGCAGCCGCGCCCCCAGTCCGATTCCGCCTTGTCCGCCGCCGATGATGACGGTGTAGGGCTGGTCTTCGTAGCCCAGTCGCGCTTCTTGCTCTTCCTTCAGTTCCAACCAGGATTTGCGGCCCTTGGTGATCTCATGGGCGACCCCCTTCTCCCGGTTGGGGCCCCTCCTCTCCTCGAAGCCCTTAAGCTCCTGCATGGTGGTGAGCAGGGTCCAGCACTTGCCATTTCGGAGGCGCAAATGGGCGTAGCCCCTGGCTTGGGCGGTCTCGAAATTTACCCAGGCCTCTGCATTCGCCGCATCCCCGGTGGCGTCCTCGGCGAGGGTCCAGTTACTGGGCTGGACGTCGTCCAGGGTGGCGTCGAGCATGCGGCCGATGGCTGCTTTGCCTTCGAGTGTCTTGAGGTTCCAGGTGAAGGAGACGAAGTCGCGCCAGTACGAATCGTCGTCGAAAAGTTCCAGTGCGGCGTCCGTGTTGTGGCTGCGCAGCGCCTCATCGAACTGCGCCAGCCACGCCCCGACGACGCCGTTTGGTGTCTCAGGCATGATTCCTCTTTCCATTGCTGACAGTGGGTCGTTCCCGTTGCGTGACGCCTAGACCACGCGGTGACCCGCATCACAAGTAAAGATGGCAGGGGGTTACAATCGGGTTACACGGAGCTCTCAAGCTGTCGGCCGGCGCGCGCGGGAGACGACGGCGGCCGAGAACCTGCCGGGTGCGACGATTCGAGGGCGAGTTGGGAGAATGAGCATGCGGCAGGGCAATGGCTCCATTACGTATCCCTCAGACCTCAGGTTTTCCGCGCCGGCGGAGTACGCCCGAACTCTTCGGGCGGCGCACGAGGCCACCATTTCCGGCCATCCGGATCCGCACCTGTCCCCTTCGCTTATCAAGTCCTGGCAGCGTTCCCTCGCGTTGGGTATCAATCCGGACCGGCACCGGCCGCTGCACCGGCATGAAGTTTCCGAGGCGCGCTCCCTCAGTGCTGGCCATCGGCTGGCCGCGGTGATGCCTGCGCTCTCGCAGTTGCTGGCCGATGAAACCGTCACCGGGCGCCATTTGCTGATCGTGACCGATCACGAGGGCGAAGTGCTATGGCGTGTTGGCAGCAAACACGCATTGCGGCTTGCAGACTCGCTGGAGTTCGTGGAGGGTGCGGATTGGTCCGAGTCCGGGGTTGGCACCAACGCCATCAGCGAGGCTTTGGTAACCGGCGCCCCGGCGCAGCTCTTCTCGGCCGAGCACCTCGTGCGGACCCATCATGATTGGGCTTGTACTGCATCTCCGATTCGCGACCCCTTGTCGGGCGAAATCGTCGGCGTCCTAGATGTCTCCGGACCGTTCGAGTCGGTCACGCCGGACAGCCTGCGGCTGGTGCGTTGTGGAGTGCGGCTTGCAGAGGAGCTGCTGAGATCGGCTGCGGTTCCCAACGGCGATGCCCGGCCCCCAGGGCACTCGGCACCACGCGACCAGCGAGCACGGCGCGACGGCGCCCAGTCGCAGCTGGTGCTGCGGCTCTTGGGAGACGCGCCGTCCGCGGCGCTCGACGGCGGCAGCAGGCGCCCGCTGACGCTGCGGCGTGCCGAGATCATGGCCCTGCTGGCCTCACGTGACCAGGGCTGGAGCGCCGATGAACTGGCGTACGAGATCCATGGTGACACGGGCACCGGCGCCGCGATCCGGACCGAGATGCACCGGATACGCAACATCCTGGGCGATGTCTTGGAAGCAAACCCCTACCGGTTCTATTCAACGGTCAACGTCGCCACGGATGCTTCAGTCGTGGCCGCGCATCTGCGGGACGGGCGGGTTGCCGAGGCATTTACGGCCTACTCGGCAAAACTCCTCACCCGTTCGGCCAATCTGGCAGTTGGGTTCATGCGGGACGAACTGAACGCAGCCGTAGGAGCGTCCATCCGGTCCAGCGGTGATGCCCGGCTAATGCTGCAGTGGTGCACAAGCGACATGGGATCTTCCGATACGGCGACTGCTGCTGCCGCGGCGGCGCTGATCGGACCGAACGATCCCCGGTGCCAGCTTGTGAGCGCCCGGATGGAACGGGTGGACCGGGAGCTGCGAGCATAGCCACGAGACGTGGAGCCACCGTTGGGGTGAATTGTCGGGCCGCCCGCGCTAGCCACCTGGGAGCAACACCGGGACTCAGCGCTCGGGAGCAGGCGCGGCTGCGCACTAGGGAGACGGAGCGGCGACGCACTAGGGAGACGGAGCGGCGACGCCGGGGCAGCCCTGGCCTCGGGGGTTCTGCAGGCATGTGTCGGCGTAATTCCTGGTGATCGAACGCCAAACGCTGACGGTCTGCGGCGGCGAACTGAAGGAGCCTCGGCCGGGGATGGGAAGGGGTGGGCCGCCATTGAGGGAGTAGGTGCCTTGGAAATGCGTTGTCAGAACCACGGGGAAGTTGCCGGTCTGGGCGTAGACGTGGCTTGTCAGGGTTTTCTCGCCCCAGCGGTCCTGCGGAAGCGGTCCGCCGGCCGCCGTTTGCGGGCCCAACGTAGTGCCATCCCCATAACTCCAGGAGTATTCCACGGGCTTGGCAACGACGTGGACGGCCTGAGCCAGGATCGTGATGTCGAACTGCTGATCTGCAGCGCTGGCAAAGAAGTTAGTCTCTGCTCCGCGCAGGGTGTTGGGGCTGGGTTGGGCCGTGGCACTTCCAGCAGATATCGGAAGCCGCTGGAACTCTCGCTGGATCATTGCGGCAATTCTAGGAAGCAGGTCCTCGGGCCTGGGATCGAAGAGACAGGTTGGGCCGGAGTGAAATGACCATGTCGGATTGGGCACGCCCGCCGGCGCCTTTAACCAGACAACGGGAATGCCGGGCTTTCCGTCTGGGCCGCTCGAACAGTCCACCGCTCGGGCGAGACAATCGGCGTCAAAGTCGCCTCCGCCCAAGTGGCATTGGAGCTCGTATTTGTATTGGAAGGGGTCGGTGGAGGGGATTCCTGGCTGAGACCATACGAATTCCCCTGTTGATGGATCGGCCTTCCAGCCACCGACATCAACAGTATCTTCACCCCAGTCCCCGACTATGGGCGGCGGCTGATCGTCGGCGTATGCGGAGACTTGCAAAGACATGGCGACAAGAATCAGCACAGCAATAGCAAGTCCCCGATTCCACAACGATCGTCCCACCGGGCTAGCCGACGATTCGCTGAATGTTGTTCACGTACCAGGCCCCGTTCTTGAAAACCGCCAACATGAGGTTGCCTGTATCCTCCGGCTTAGCGGAAGCCTGTTGCAAGGTGCCATCGGCGTTGTAGTACGAAAGCGCCGCTTGGGAGGCTTGGATCGCTACTTGGTAGTTTCCGTCCGGGGCAACCTTGAACGTGGTGCTGATAGACGGCGTTTGCATTTTGCCGCCTGCGAGCCATCTTCCGCCCTCATGCCATCCTGACATGACTGCCTTGGCCTTCTCGCAGGCACGGCACTCCGCACTAGTTATCGGGGCAAGCCGGGAAATATCACCCGTTTCATACCCGTAGCTGAGTAGTTGGAACCAGTACCGGGCAAACGCCTCAAGGCCTGCCTTCGTCTTCGCCTTCGCAGCTTCCGGCAGTTGGGGAACCGGAACGTTCTGTGCCCTTCCCGATGCGTCGGCCGGCTTATAGCTGGCTGTGGGCGTGGGAACTGCACTTGTAGTGGACGATGCTGACGGGCCTTGCGATTCAGCAGGCGATGGAGATCCGGGCGGCGGCGTTCCGCCCCCGCTGCACGCCGTGACAGACACCAAGGAGATCGACACCAAAGCGACCGCACAGGCTCGCCAGATGCCAGAAAGCGAGGTGCGAGATGTCATGGTCAGCTACTCCCCCGATAGAAAATCAAGACACTTGAAAGCCGAATGGCTTAAGGGTAACTGAGATCACATTTTGCTGGTCAAGTTTATCCACAGGCTGCGCTTCGCCCCCACAAACCGGCAGCCCACCCGTCATGAGTCCTTTAGCCCCTAGCCATGTCCCTATCGCGGACAGAACAATGAACCCATGATGTTTGAACACGAAGACGGCAATCCCATCCTCAAGCTGGACGACGAGCAATCCTGGAAACTGATAGACAGCACGAAACACGGCAGGCTGGTGGTCACTGTCGCCGGAGAACCTGACATCTTCCCGGTGAACTACGCGGCCAGCGGACGGAAATTGTTCCTCCGCACCGCCCCGGGCAACAAACTGGCCGAGCTCACCATCAATTCCAAGGTGCTCTTCGAAACCGACGGAATCCTATCCGAGGAAGCGTGGTCCGTGGTCCTGCGCGGCACTGCGCGGGTACTCGATCAGTCGGCAGACATCGCCGACGCCGAGGCCCTCGGACTAAAACCCTGGGTTCCCACGTTGAAGGACTTCTACGTGGAAATCACACCGACTTCGGTCAGCGGACGCCACTTCCAGTTTGGCGAACACCCAGAGCGGGAGATCTAGCGCCCGACGGCGGCTGTCGGCCCCGCCAGCTGCCCGCTAGCTGCCCGCCGTCGTTGATACAGCCCGGCAAGCGCCACGGCTTGGCGGCCGCCTAGACTTAAATGATGGCGGACAAGCTGACTCCGGAGCGGCGCAGCTGGAACATGTCCCGGATCCGGGGTAAGAACACCAAACCGGAAATGCTGGTCCGCAGGCTGCTGCACGCGAGGGGATACCGCTATCGCCTGCATGGCGCGGCAAATGGCGGCAAACTCCCGGGCAACCCCGATCTCGTCTTCGCCGGCCGCCACAAAGTCATCTTCATCAACGGCTGCTTCTGGCACTTCCATGACTGCCGGGTAGGGCAGCATGCACCCCAAGCAAATGCCGAGTTCTGGGAAACCAAGCGCACGCGAACCCGGAACCGCGACGCCGCCCAGCGGCTTCAGCTCGAGCGTGAGGGCTGGGAAGTGCTCACGGTGTGGGAGTGCGAGCTGAAGGACCGATCGGCCTTGGAGCTCCGGCTGGACGCGTTCCTCAGAGGCCTGCCACGGGAGCTGCCAACGGACGAACCCTCCTGAGGACATCCGATGACCGGAAGAAATCCTGCGTGTCGCGCTGCCAGCTTCCGTTGCAGGCTGAGCAGGCTCAGCTAATATTCGACTCCGGGGGACTTAGGGAATTATTCGGTCAGTACCACTGCGTACTGCAAATACGGGAGAGCGCACGATGC
The DNA here is from genome assembly GCF_056396305.1 of Arthrobacter sp. 05T420. Lineage (NCBI taxonomy): Bacteria > Bacillati > Actinomycetota > Actinomycetes > Micrococcales > Micrococcaceae > Arthrobacter > Arthrobacter sp. 05T420. Next base: position 12,470 of record NZ_JBFTLG010000014.1, read on the forward strand.
CGCACTTGCTGATGTCCAACGACGAGTCCGACACGGCTGCTACGCCAGCAGATTCCAGCTCCACAGTTCTTCAGTTCTCCCGCTTCGGCCACACCAAACACCGCGCCATTCGGCCCCGGCCCCGCCACTTCCGCGGCGCGGACCCTGATCTGGAGCCGCTGCGCCGGCAGGCAACCTCGATCATCCACGACGTCCTCGCGGGCACTGATCCGGAAGAAGCTGACGTGCGGGAGAAACTTCAGTGGCATGTCGCGAACAACCCGGGCCAGCCGGAAAAGGCGCTCCTGGGACATTTGCGGACAGTGGCAGACCAGCAAGCATCCGCCTAGCTGGCTGAACGGTTTAGCTGGCCGAACGGTTTAGCTGGACTAACGCGCGATAGTGGCCTGCCGGAGCACTTCGCCCCAGGACTGCTGGGCAAGATCTGCCACGGAGGCCAGGATTTCCGACGGCGGCAGGGACAGATCCAGCGGGAACTCGACAATGTCTATGTCGGTATTGAGAATCCGGCGCAGCTTGATTTCCCCTGCTCCGGGGTAAATGATCCATGCCGTCGGCACCCGCAAGGATGTGCAGTAGGCGAGCATCCGGTAGTGGTCGCCCGAGAGTGACGCGCCCGCGTCAGCCGCGGCCTTGTACTTCGCGTCGTACACCATCACGGGCCGGCCGCCGAGGAAGTGGACGGCCCCCGGCTGGACCACAATCCGGTCCGAGTCGCGGACGGCCTCGTTCAGCAGCGCGTTGTACCTCAACCGCATTTCCCCGGGATGGGCGGCCATGGCTTCGCGCAGGGCCACCCCCACGAAGTCCTCGAACACCTTGGCCATGTCCACCACAAACGACGCCGACTGCTGCTTGCCGTCACCGGCCTCAGCCGACGCGTTCCGCAGGATCAGCTCGGCGAGCCGGAGGGCCGCGTGGTAGCGCGTGTTCATCCGGCTGGGCCGCCACTGCGGCAGCGGCGCGCCGGACTGCAGGCGCGTCACGGCGTCGAGCTTTCCCTTCAGCTGGCGCAGCCGGCTCAGGACTTCCGGCCGCACGCGCGGCACCTGGGACATCCGTTCCAGCGCGGCGCGCAGAATCCGGTTCTCCGCGATGTCCTCGGTGAACTCGTCATAGGAGACTTCCAGCGGGACCAGCATCCCCGGGCGGCGGGAAATCTGGTCCGACATCCGGATCCGGCCCTTAACGGTCCGGAGGGATTCTTCCACCATGAGATAGCCCTGCAGCACACCCCGGCTCAGCGCCCGGTCCGCGAGCTGCGCCAGGGATTCGGCCAGGGCGCTCCAAAGGTCGGTGTGCTCCACCGCGGCGACCGACTCGTCCCGGAAACCCTGGTCCCCCGCGTAACCGAGCAGGAACAGCAGCCGGCTCAGCCCGAGCCGTCCCTTCGGCCGCACCTCCAGCTGCACGGCGTGGGTCCGCACGGAGCCCACGCTCCCCACCGGTTCGATCCGGTACAGTCCCATGCCCATCGGGGAGGCCTTTGCCAGGCCGCTGGCGTTGACGTAGGCCGCGGTGTCCGGATCAAGCCGCTCCACGACGCCGGCGGAGAGCTCGTCCAGGACAATGTGACGGCAGGGCTCCGCCGCGCCGCCGCGTCCGGAAAGACCCCGCCCTGCCGAACTCACCTTGGCCGAACCCGACTTGGCCGAACCCCTGTCCGAGGGAGTGCGCCCAGCCGAACCGTGGTTCGAGGAGGCCCTCTCCGACGGACTACGGTCCAGCGCTACCGCGTCCCCGGCCAGCCTAGGCATGCGCCAGGCGGCCCAGGAGTTGCTCCAGTCCGAACCGTTCCTCGAGCTGGGCGCGGTTGAGCTGGCCGTGATAGTGCTCCTCCAGCAGCGGCATCAGCTCGTACTTCCAGATTCTGCGCAGTCCCTTGGGCGTCTGGGCAGACTTTTTCATGAAGTAGGAGGGCCCGATCATGAGGTCGCGGTCCCACTCGTCGATGGCGTCGTTCAAGGCGTCAAGCAGCAAGGCCGGGGTCGTGTCCAGGTCGCGGGCCTGGAGGAAACGCAGCAGCGAGCCCTTCACAGGTTCGGTCTTCGGATGCAGCTCGATGAAGGAGAACCGCCGCCGGATGGCCGCGTCCATCATCGCGATGGAACGGTCCGCGGTGTTCATGGTACCGATGATGTAAAGGTTGTCCGGCAGGGTGAACGGCTCGTTGGGGCTGTATTGGAGGTAGATGCGGTCATCGCGGTATTCGAGCAGGAAGTACAGCTCGCCGAACACCTTGGCGAGGTTTGCCCGGTTCATCTCGTCGATGATCAGGAAGTACGGCTTGCTCTCGTTTCCCGGCTTGGCAGCTTCCTCGGCGAGCCGGCGCAGCGGGCCTGCCACGAGCTTGAAGGACACCTGGCCCTCGTCCGTCTTGTCCGGACGGAAACCCTCGAAGAAGTCCTCGTAGGCGTACGACGGGTGGAACTGGACCAGCTTGACCCGCTCGTCCGTCGTGTCGCCGGCGAGCTCGGCGGCGAGGTGCTTGGCCAGGTACGTCTTGCCCGTTCCCGGCGGACCGTAGAGCACCAGCTGCCGGTTCTCCTCGAGGAGTTCGGCGATTTCCTGCAGCGGGTCCAGGTCCATGTGCAGGGACGCGGCGAACTCCGGCGTCAGCGGCCGGAAACCCTCATAGGCAGGTTCGACGGCGGCAGCCGGCTCGGCGCCGTCTCCGTCCTCGGCTTCCGCTTCTGCCGGCAGGAGCGCCTCGAGCGCCTGGATCACCCGGGTGATGTCCACGATGTTGCCGGACGTGGTCAGCTGCCGCTGCACGTGGCGGGGTAGCCCGGTGGCGTCGTGCTCCTCATCGAACCAGCGGACCTTGCGGCGGAGCTGGCGATTGTCCTTTCCATGCTCCGGTTCGCCGAGGACCACACCGATCCGGACCTTGCCCGAACTCTGGTACAGCGCGAGGTCACCCGGCTTCATGACGGTCAGGAAGGCGAAGACGGCGGTCTTGGTGTCCTCGCGCTCCACGTAACCGAGGTGCTTGTAGTCCTCGTCCACCGCGTTCTGGACCAGCCCGGCCGAAACGCCGGGGTCCAGCAGGCGGAGGTGTTCGACGTCGAGCGTCACCGCTTCCTCGTCGCGCCACTCCCCCAGCAGCTCGGCGTTCTCGTGGTGGGTGCGCAAAAGCCAGGCGCGGCGGCCGGGGTCGCCGACCTTCCGCCACTGGCTCACCAGCTGGCGGGAGTACCAGTCGATCCGCTGCCCGGCCTGCTGGTCCAGGTGCAGGCGGATCCTGTGGATGTCCGCCGAAATGTCCTCGTCGCTGTCCCCCTTGGCCCCGCCCACCAGGGATGCAAAGGCGTCGCGGATTTCCTGCCGTTCGACGTCGGCCACCACGGGTTCGAAGTAGCTGGGCCAGACCAGGAACTCGATGCTGCGGCGGATGGCCGGCTGGTCATCCGGGGTCCCGGCGACCAGCCGGTGGAAGGCCAGCGGATCCTTGACCGCAGTCTGGACGACGTGGGCCGGCCGCTGTGCGACGTGCTTCACGAAGCGGCAGAGCCATTTCAGGTGGTCCCAGATGGTCCAGTTGAATTCCGCGGTCCGGTCCCGGATCACGCCGTGGTCCGTCATGCCCGCGTAGAGCTCGTCGGGGAGCTCCAGCGGAGGCTCCAGCCAGGACGCCGCCTCGGCCACGCGAGCCCGCTTGACCTTCAGGGACTTGACCTCGTGGGCCAGCGGCAGGGACTGGAGGAAGAGTAGCTCCACGGCCAATTGCTTCGCCCCGCGGGTGGCATCTTCCAGGTTCTGGCGCAGGTTGGTCATCATCGGCGCCTTGGGATCGGGAACGCCGCGTTCAAGGCGTTCCAGCAACTCCGCGGCGGCCTGGACTGACCATGTTTTGGTGCGGCCGTCCAGGGCGGACGCTTTGCCCAGCAATCCGGGCCCCAGCACAAACCACGCCGCGTCTTCTATCTCCTTGGAGATGCCGAGGGCACGGTGCAGGGCAGGCTTCTTGGCTGGGGTCATACGTTCAATTTACAGGCTTAAACTGAACGCGCGCATTTAACGCCGCCCCAAAGCTACCGTTCAGTAGACCGCAGGCAAGCGGACTTCTGCCCCTACTTCGCGCCAGCCCGGTGCTTCACACCGACGGTGAAATACGTGGCCGGCCCAATGAAGTTCACAAAGGTGGCAAACCGCCACAGCGCCTTGTTGCCCCGGATCTCCTCGGCCGGCCTCCGATTGATGTCCGTCTGGGCAGCAATGAGCAGCGTCAGCTGAACGGTGGCCGCCACGATTGTACCGAACCTTGCCATCGGCGAGAGTTCTTTCCAATTCTTCTTGCGGGTGTGCCTCTTGTGCATGTTCTTGCCCATGTTCACAGCGACCACGCCTCCTTAGAGCGTCCGGAGTTGTTCATTGTAGGAGCCCCACCGGCACGGTGGTAGAGGCTATGGGACCGGGTGGGAGCGGGTGTACGGGGCCAGCCGCTCCTTCTGCTCCGGCGTCAGCCGCAGCACCCGGCCGGTTGCCTCATCGACGAAGGCCAGGTGGCTCGTGGCCCGGACGCAGTCCTCCCGCGTGACAGGATCCTGCACCAGGTAGTGGATGTCGAAGCTGGCCCCCTTGACCGCCCCGATCCACAACTGGACGACGGCCGGCACATTCCGGTATTCCAGCGTCCTGACGTACCTGATCTTGTGCTCGACCACGAGCGCCAGCGTCCCTTCCGGGATGTCGTTGAAGAGCGACACCAGGGGTTCGGTTCCGGGCAGCCCGGCGCCCCGGGGCGGCCCGAACGCCGCGATCCGTGCTTCCTCCAGGATCCGGACAATCTGGACGTTGTTGATATGCCCATAGGCATCCATGTCGCTCCAGCGCATCGGCACCTCCACCTCGAGGCGCCGTGGCTCCGTGGCTGGCCCCTCCTCCGTGGGGGCTTCCCCGGCGACGCCGCCGCCGGCAGGGCGCCCGACGGCGCTCAGCTGTGCACCGCCGTCGAGTCCTCCGCGGGATCCAGCAAAGCCGCGTCCGCGTCCTCGCCGGCGAATTGGGACATGTACAGCCGGTAGTACGCGCCCTCCATGGCCAGCAGCTGGGCGTGCCGGCCCTGCTCAACGATCTGCCCGTCCTCCATGACAAGGATGGTGTCCGCATCCCGGATGGTGGAGAGGCGGTGGGCGATGACGAAGCTGGTGCGCTCCGTGCGCAATGCGGCCATGGCCTTCTGGACCAGGGCTTCGGTGCGGGTATCCACGGAACTCGTGGCCTCGTCCAGGATCAGCAGCGACGGGTTCGCCACGAAGGCCCGGGCAATGGTGATCAGCTGCTTTTCGCCGGCGCTGACGTTGTTGCCTTCTTCGTCGATGACCGTGTTGTAACCGTCCGGCAGCGCGCGGACGAAGCGGTCCACGAAGGTGGCCTTGGCCGCGGCCATGATCTGGTCCTCGGTGGCGTCCAGCTTGCCGTAACGGATGTTCTCGTAGATGGTTCCGCCGAACAACCAGGCATCCTGGAGCACCATGCCCACCTTGGCGCGCAGCTCCGAACGGCTCAGCCTGGTGATGTCCACCCCGTCCAAGGTGATGCTGCCGGCATTGAGTTCGTAGAAGCGCATCACGAGGTTGACCAAGGTGGTCTTGCCCGCGCCGGTCGGTCCCACGATCGCCACCGTGTGCCCGGGTTCGGCCGTGAAGGACAGGTCCTCGATCAGCGGCCTGTCCGGCGTGTAGCTGAAGGTGACGTGCTGGAATTCGACGTGTCCGTCGGTCTTCGCCGGGAGGTGCTCGGTGGCGGTCTCGGCGTCCTGCTCGTCGGCGTCGAGGAATTCGAAGACCCGCTCGGCTGAGGCGACGCCGGACTGCAGCATGTTAGCCATGCCGGCCATCTGGCCCAGCGGCTGGGTGAACTCGCGCGAGTACTGGATGAACGCTGTGGCGTCACCCAGGCTCATGGCACCGGATGCCACGCGCAGCCCACCGACGACGGCGATCCCCACATAGCTGAGGTAGGAAACAAACTGCATGACCGGCATGATCATGCCGGAGACGAACTGGGCCCCGAAGCTGGCCTTGTACAGTTCCTCGTTGCGCTCGTCGAAGCGGGCCAGCATGTCGGCGTCGCGGCCGAACACGCGGACCAGGTCGTGGCCGGAGAACGATTCCTCGATCTGGCCGTTGAGCTCACCGGTGTTCTTCCACTGGGCGGCGAAGAGCTTCTGGCTGCGGGCGCCGATAATGCCGGCGGCCACGCCGGAGAGCGGCAGGGCGACAAGCGCGATCAGGGCCAGCTGCCAGGACACGATGAACATCATGATCACGATCCCGATCACCGTCAGGGCAGAGTTCACGAGCTGCGCGAAGGCCTGCTGGAGCGCCTGCTGGATGTTGTCGACGTCATTGGTGACGCGGGAGAGGATGTCTCCGCGCTGGCGGGTGTCGAAGTAGTTCAGCGGGAGCTTGTTGAGTTTCTTCTCGGTGTCATCACGCAGGTTACGGACCACGCGCATGACAAGCAGGTTCAGGACATAGCCCTGGAGCCACAGGAAGATGTTGGCGACGAAGTACATCACCAGCACCACGCTGATGAGGAACGCGAGCTTCTGGAAATCGATGCCCGTGCCCGGGACTACGTCCATCTTGGCCAGCATGTCGGCGAAGTTGTTCTGGCCTTGGGAGCGCAGTCCGTCGATGAACTGCTCCTTGGTGGCACCGGCCGGGAGCTGCTTGCCGACCACTCCCGCGAAGATCACGTCCATGGCCTGGCCCAGGATCCTCGGGGCAATGACGTTGAGGACGACGGCGACCGTCACCATGGCGAGCACGACGATGATGCCGGCGCGCTCGGGTTTCAGCAGCCCCATGAGCCGTTTGGCTGAGGGCCAGAAGTGCTGGGCCTTCTTGGCCGGCACACCGCCGAACATGCCGCCGTCGGCTTCGCCGGGCGTGTACTCCTCCTCGATGAAGTCGTCGTCCATCAGGTCGGTTCCGGCAGTCCCGGCCGCGGTGGTGTCGGTTGCGGTCGTGTCGGCTGCGGCGGCCGAAGTGGTGGAGACTTTCTCGTTGGTGCTCATGCCACTGCCTCCGCGCTCAGCTGGGATTCGACGATTTCCTGATAGGTGCTGGAGCTTTCCAATAGTTCCTCATGTGTTCCGCGGTCCACGATCCTGCCGTTGTCCAGCACCAGGATCTGGTCCGCATCGGCGATGGTGGAGACACGCTGGCCGACGATGATCACCGTGGCATCGGCCGTCTTGGCCTTGAGCGCGCGGCGGAGCCTGGCATCGGTGGCGACGTCAAGGGCTGAGAACGAGTCGTCAAACAGGAAGACCTTGGGCTCGGTGACGAGGGCGCGGGCGATGCACAGCCGCTGCCGCTGGCCGCCCGAGACGTTGGTGCCGCCCTGGGCGATCCGCGATGCCAGGCCGCCCTTCTTTTCGCGAACGAAATCCGCGGCCTGGGCGACCGTGAGGGCCTCCCACAGGTCCGTGTCCGTGGCCTCGGGCTTGCCGAAGCGCAGGTTGTGCTCAATGGTTCCGGAGAACAGGTAGGGCCGTTGCGGCACCATGGCCACGCGCTGGGTGATCTGGGCCCGGTCCAGCTGGGTGACGGGGACGCCGTCGAGCAGGACCTCACCCGACTCGGCGTCGTAGAGCCGCGGCAGCAGGGCAAGCAGGCTCGACTTGCCGGCGCCTGTGGAGCCGATGATCGCCACCGTCTGTCCGGGCTCTGCCGTAAAGCTGATGTCGCTCAGCACGGGCGCCTCGGCGCCGGGGTAGGCGAAGGTCACGTTGCGGAATTCCACGCGACCGGACCGTGCGGCCGGCGCCACCGGTGTGAGCGATTCGTGGATTGAGGGTTCGACGTCGAGCACTTCGCCGATCCGGTCGGCGCAGACTGAGGCGCGGGGAATCATCATGGCCATGAAGGTACCCATCATGACGGCCATGAGGATCTGCAACAGATACTGGAGGAAGGCGGTCAGTGAGCCGACCTGCATTTCGCCGGCATCGACGCGCTGGCCACCGAACCACAGCACGGCGGCCGTTGAGACGTGCAGGATCATGCCGATGGCGGGGAACATCAGCACAAACAAGGATCCGATCTTCAGCGAGACGTCGGTGAGGTCCTTGTTGGCCGCCCCGAAGCGCTCGGCCTCGTGGGGTTCGCGCACGAAGGCCCGGACCACGCGGATGCCGATGATCTGCTCGCGGAGGACACCGTTGAGCCGGTCGATCTTCTCCTGCATGGAACGGAAGAGCGGCATCAGGCGGACCACAAGGTAGCCCACCACTACGACGAGCAGGGGCACGGAAACCCAGACGAGCCAGGACAGGTTGAGGTCCTCGCGCAGGGCCATGAAGATCCCGCCGATGCACATGATGGGCGTGGCCACCATGAAGTTCAGGGCCATGAGCATGAGCATCTGGACTTGCTGCACGTCGTTGGTGCCACGGGTGATCAGGGTGGGGGCGCCGAAGAGGTTGACGTCCCGCGCCGAGAAGCTGCTCACCTTGCGGAAGACGCCGCGGCGCAGGTCACGGCCGAACGCCATCGCAGCCTTCGAGCCGAAGTAGACGCCGGCGATCGCGGTGGCCACCTGGATCAAGGAGACGCCGAGCATGACCCCGCCGGTGCGCCAGATGTAGTCCGTGTCGCCGCGGGAGACGCCCTCGTCGATGATCTGGGCATTGAGGCTGGGTAGGTACAACGCCGCGATGGTCGAAGCCAATTGAAAGATGACCACAGCCGCGATGTATGGCAGATACGGCTTGGAATAGCGCCGCATGAGAGTGACGAGCATGCCCACGAGTCCTTACGAAGACTGAAATTTACGAAGACCGAACAAAGACCAACAAAAACCGAACAAATCAAAGTTCATTGGAAAGCTGATTGGAGACTATCCCAGGGGACCGACAGCCATTAGCCACCCAACTCTACGAAATCCCCCGGCCGGGTGGAACACGGGACACTGAACATCATCCAAACGACGTACTTAAGCCTCTGTCCGCAGCGTTCCGGCGGCCCTGCCGCGCAAATGCAGGTCGCACGATGGCCAGCAGCACGAAGGCCCCCCGGCTGCGCAGAGGCCCCGCTGCTGCCCTGAGGCGGCCGCGGGACCTCTGGGATCCGGCACCAGCAGTACACAGCCTGGCACCGCACAAATGCGGTGCCAGGCTGTCCGGTACTGCCGGCCGGCGCTACTCGGTGCGGTGCCGGCCGTGGGTGGCGATGTAGTCGGCCGCCGCGCGTTGCATCTTGCGCTCCTTGGCAAGCTGGCGGCGCAGGACCGTGAGCTCTGCGGCAACACGGGCCTGTTCCGCAGCGATCGCACGCTGCTCGGCGGCCTGCTCATGCACGGCGAGCAGGGCGTCCGCCAGCTGGAGCTGTTGTTCCGCCAGCAGCTGCTGGGTCTGCAGCAGGACGGGTACGACGTCGGCGGCCTGGGTCGGGTTTTCGGCCACCAGGGTCCGGGCCCGCTGCCGGGCACCCTCCCTATCGGCCGCCCGGTCCGCACTGAGTTCCGCCGCACCGGACTCCGAGAGAGCGGAGTCCTGGCCGGAGCCGGCGCCGGCCCGGTAGCCAAGGTCGGCTTCCCGGCGGGCGGCATCGGGGAAGCGGGATTCGGCGCGCTCCCGGCTGAGTACCTCGATGAATTCCCGGTCCAGGTCCACGATGCCGCCGTCGGACGCAACTGCCCCGACGGCGTCGTCCGAGCCGTTCCGCAAAGTACCCGCCAAAACCGTTACCGCCGCTCCTCCGGAGACGCCCACAGCGGCATCGGTGGCTGCGTCCCCTGCTTGCTCGGCGGGCTCCGGACGGACATCGACTGTGCGGCGCAGCGGGCGTTCCTTGATGAACAGGATGGCAACCAGCGCCACGAGGCCGATGATCGCAGAGATCAGGAAGACCTCAGCGATCGCGTCGCCATACGCAGCCCGCATGATGTCGCGGATCGGTGCCGGCATGTCCTTGAGGTCCATGCTTGCACCGGCAGATCCGGCCGGAACCTTGATTCCGGCGGATGCGAGTCCCTCCACCACGAGCACCTTGACCCGGTTGCCCAGCACGGCGCCGAGGACCGAGACGCCGATTGCTCCGCCGACGGACCGGAAGAAGGCAACGGAGGCGCTGGCAGTGCCGATGTCCTTGGCCTGGACCGTATTCTGGACAGCGAGCACGAGGTTCTGCATCAGCAGGCCCAGACCAACGCCAAGGATGGCCGTGTAGATACCCGTCAGCCACAGGTCAGTGGTGTGGTCCATGCTGCCGGCCAGGCCGAGGCCACCGATCAGCAGGATGGCTCCCGCCACCAGATACCGCTTCCACTTGCCGGTGCGGCTGATGAGCATTCCCGAGGCGACCGAACCGATCAGGTTGCCTGCGATCATGGGCAGCGTGAGCAGACCGGCCTCGGTGGGGCTCGCACCGCGTGCCACCTGGAAGTACTGGCCGAGGAATGTCGAGGAGCCGAACATGCCCACGCCAACGGCCACCGAGGCGAGGATCGCGAGGGCGGTGGTCCGCTCCGAGATGATGTTGAGCGGGATGATGGGCTGCGCCACCCTGGATTCCACCAGCACCAGCAGGCCCAGGAGCACGACGCCGCCGCCCACCATGGCGACGGACTGCCACGACCACCAGTCGTAGTAGTCCGGGTTGCCGGCGAAGGAGACCCAGATGAGCAGCAGGCTGACGCCGGAGGTCAAGAGGATGGAGCCGAGCCAGTCGATCTTGGCCGGGCGCTTGACGTGCTGGATTTTCAGGGTGACCTGCAGCAGGATGAGCGCCACCACCGCGAGCGGGACGCAGACGAAGAAGGTCCAGCGCCACCCCAGCGGGCTGTCGACAATGAAGCCGCCGAGCAGCGGGCCGCCGGCAGTGCCCACGGCCATGACGCCGCCCATGTAGCCGGAGTATTTTCCGCGGTCACGCGGCGGGATCATGGAGCCGATGATGGCCTGGGCCAGAGCGGTGAGCCCGCCCATGGCGATGCCCTGGATGACACGGGCGGTCAGCAGCAGCGGGATGGTCTCTGACAGTCCGGCCATGACGGAGCCGGCCACGAAGATCACGATGCTCAGCTGGACAAGGACCTTCTTGTTGAAGAGGTCCGCCAGCTTGCCCCAGATCGGCGTGGTGGCGGCGTTGGCCAGGAGCGCGGCGGTGATCACCCAGGCGAAGTCCGTCTGGGTCCCCTTGAGCTCGGACATGATGGTGGGCAGCGCGTTGGCTACGATCGTGCTGCTCAGGATGGCGGTGAAGAACGCCGCCAGCAGCCCGGTGAGGGCCTCCATGATCTGGCGGTGGGTCATCTCCGCAGGTGCTGCGGCGGGGTGGGATGCCCGGGGCGCCATCCGCGGCAGGTCCGACGGCGCTGTGTTCAGCGGCGCAGGGTTCAACGGCGCGGTATCCGGCCCCGTGGCGGCAGCGTGGCTAGCCATATATCTACTCCTCAACAATTTCGGTCGTATTCGTGGGTCCGGCCGTCGTTGCCCGGGCTGAAGTCCTGAGGGACTCAGCAAGTTTTTCGAGGGTGCGCGCCGTCAGTTCGACGTCGTCCTGGCTCCAGTCCTGCAGCAAGCCCTGGAGGGCGGCCGTCCGCTGGTCCTCGATGACGCGCAGTTTCTCCGCGCCGGTGGCGGACAGGGCGATCAGCTGTGCGCGGCCGTCTTCGGGGTCCGGCCGGCGGACAACATAGCCGTGCTCCTCGAGCTCGGCGATGTGCCGGCTGAGGACCGGCGCGCTGACGCCGAGCCGTTCCGCAAGATGCGTGGCCCGGGATTCGCCCTCCCCCACAAAGCGAAGAACGCCCTGAAGCGCCACTCCGGTGTCCTGCCCGCGCAGGCTGGCGGCGGCTACGCAGCGGACGGCGCGCTGGAGGTCGAAAATTTGGTAGACGAGTTTGGCTGCAGCGTTGGTTTCAACTGACATGATGGACACCCCTCTTTTGTTTGCCCAAGGCAACTATATCTTAAATTGGTTACTTCGGGAAACTAACTCTGTTGTGAGAGGTGCCGTGGGGGGTGCCATGCGGGTCCCGAAGTGGCGCGCCGAAAGGGGGCTTAACGACAAACGCGGACCGGCCGGTCTGCCCCTCAYSRTGAGGGGCGACGACGTTGGGGCCGTCCGCGGCGAAGCCGGCTTTCAGGGCGTCCCCGACGTCCTCGGGGGCCACCCGGACGGCCGGGACGCCGAATGCCTCGGCCAGCTTGACGAAGTCGGGCCGGGCGAGCTCGGTGGCCGTGGCCTTGCCGAAGGCTCCCACCATGTATTCACGCAGGATGCCGTAGCCGCCGTCGTCCACGATCAGCCAGGTGACCGGGACGTTGTGCTGCTTGGCGGTGGCGAGCTCGGAAATGGAGTACATGGCCGAGCCGTCGCCGGAGACGGCCAGCACCCGGGCCGAACCGCCGGGCGTCCCGGTGGTTTCCAGCCCGACGGCACCGCCGATCGCCGCGGGGAAGCCGAAGCCCAGCCCGCCGGCGCCCTGCGCGGAGTGGAACTGGCCCTCGCGGGCGTCCCAGCAGCTCCAGCCCCAGTAGGCGGAGATGGTCATGTCCCAGAACGTCTGCATCGCCGCGGGAACGGCCTCGCGGATGTCGGCCATGAACTTCAGTTCCTTGCCGAGGTCCTGGGACTCGAGCCGGGCGGTGACCTTGGCCAAGGTGTCCTTGACCAGGGCCTCGGGAGAGGTGCCGTGCCAGTCGGCGCGTTCGCCGTGCGGTTCGATCAGGGCCTCGTCGAGGGCGGCGAGGGCCTGGCCGGCGTCGGCCCGGATGCCCAGGCCGGGGCGGTTGGACTCCAGGACCCGGGGTTCGGCGTCGATCTGGATGATCCGTCCGCGCGGTTCAAAGGTGAAGTAGTTGGAGGTGACCTCGCCCAGGGAGGAGCCGATGACGATCAGCACGTCGGCGTCCTGCAACACGTCCGTCATGTGCTGGTCCTCGATCCAGGACTGCAGCGAGAGCTCGTGGTTCCAGGGGAACGCGCCGTTGCCGCCGGGTGTGCAGATGACCGGTGCCCGCAGCTTCTCCGCAATCGAGAGCAGCGATTTCTCGGCCCGGCCGCGGCGGGTGCCGCCGCCGGCGATGATGGCGGGACGTTCCGCCGTCGAGAGCCATTTGACGGCTTCCCGGACCAGCTCCACCCGGGGCGGGTTGTCGGCCGCTTCGGCGAGGGCGTCCTCCACCGGCGGCACCATAATGGGGTCCAGCAGCACGTTCTGCGGGATTTCCAGCCAAACCGGGCCTTGCGGCGAGGAGATCGCCTCGGTCCAGGCGTCCTGGATGGCCGAGGGGATGCCGGAGGCGTGCTGGATCAGCCGTTGGGACTTGGTGACGTTCGCGGCCGAGGCCTTCTGGTCATCGAGCTGGTGCAGCATGCCCTTGCGGCGGGCGCCGAGGCCATCGAGCGGGATCTGGCTCGCGACAACGACCATGGGCACGCCGGTGGCGTAGGCCTCCTGCAGCCCGGCCAGGGACGTCAGCGCGCCGGGACCAGTGGAGAGGAACAGCACGCCGACCTCGCCGGTGGCGCGGGAGTAGCCGTCCGCGGCGAAGGCCGAGTTGTTCTCGACCCGGGAGGAGACGAAGTGCAGGTTTCCGCGGCCCATGGCATCGAACAGGCCCAGGGCATGCTGGCCCGGGATGCCGAAGACGGTCTTGGCGCCGAGCGCCTCAAGGGTCTCGACGACGAGGTCTCCGCCGTTGCGCACGCCGGTCATCGCGAAGTCACAGAGGAGCCGAAGCCGGCGGGGCGGCGGGATTCCTGGCCGAGGGCCTGGGCAGCGTAGCCGTTCGGTGCGCCGAAGCGGTCCCCTTCGACGGCGAGGTCCGCCATCAGGGTCACGAGTTCGTAGGCGACGTGGCTTGCCGCCACGCCGGTGATCTCGGCGTGGTCGTAGGCCGGGGCGACCTCGACGACGTCGGCGCCGACCAGGTTCATGCCGCGGAACCCGCGGATGATTTCCAGCAGTTCGCGGCTGGTGAGGCCGCCCGCTTCCGGCGTGCCGGTGCCGGGCGCGTGCGCGGGGTCAAGGACGTCGATGTCCACCGAAATGTAGAGCGGGCGGTTCCCGATCCGGTCCCGGACCTTGGCCACTGTCTCCAGGACGCCCTGGTAGTAGACATCCGAGGACGTGACAATGCCGAAGCCGAAGCGGTGGTCGTCGTCGAGGTCCTTCTTGCCATAAAGCGGGCCGCGGGTGCCGATGTGGCTGATGGCCTCGGTGTCCAGGATGCCTTCCTCGACGGCGCGGCGGAACGGGGTGCCGTGGGTGTATTCGGCACCAAAGTAGGTATCCCACGTGTCCAGGTGGGCATCGAAGTGCAGCATGGCGATGGGGCCGCCGGCGCGCTCGGCAGCGGCGCGCAGCAGCGGCAGGGCGATGGTGTGGTCGCCGCCGAGGGTCAGCAGCTTGCTGCCGGACGCCGTCAGGTCCAGGGCGTTCTGCTGGATGGTTTCGATGGCATCGTTGATGTTGAACGGGTTGACCGCCATGTCACCGGCGTCGGCAACTTGGATGTTCTCGAAGGGGCTGACGTCCCAGGCCGGGTTGTACGGGCGCAACAGACGGCTGGCCTCGCGGATGTGGTTGGACCCGAAGCGGGCGCCGGGGCGGTAGGAGACGCCGGAGTCGAACGGCACGCCGACCACCGTGACGTCAGCCTTGGCCACCTGGTCCAGGCGCGGCAGGCGGGCATATGTGGCAGCCCCGGCGTAGCGTGGGACGCGGGATGAATCGATGGGGCCAAGGTTGCCATTGGCCTCGATGCGCAGCTCTTCCAAAAGAAGCCTCTCCTTCGAGGATTGACCGACGGTTGTGACAGCCATCATACACTCGAAGTTTCGCATTGCGCATCATTTGTTTACCAATGGCGTTACCAGCGGCCTCACGCGATGGCCGAGGCGCCCCGCTCCCCCGTCCGCACGCGGACGGCGTCGCGCACGTCAATGATCCAGATCTTGCCGTCGCCGAAGTGGCCCGTGCGTCCGCCCTCTTCAATGGCTGCCATGACGGCGCCGAGGGCGTCCTCATTGACGAGGACTTCCAGCCGCACTTTTGGCAGCAGGTCGGAGCTGTACTCGGCACCCCGGTACACCTCGATGTGGCCCCGCTGCCGGCCGTAGCCGCTGGCCTGGCTCACAGTCAGGCCGTTGACTCCGGACCGCTCCAGGGCCGCGCTGACGGCGTCAACCCGCTCCGGCCGCACAATGGCCGTCACGAGCTTCATGACGACACCTTGCCGCGCGCGGCCTCACCTTCGGCCTGGGCGTGGGCTGGGGTCTGGGCCTGACCTTCGGCCTGGGCATGGGCAGCATCTGTCCTGGCATGCGGGTCACCGGGGCGGAAGCTGCCGCCGACCATGAGGAGTTCGTACGCCGTTTCGGCGTGTTCCGTCACGTCGATGCCGGAGAGCTCGTTGGCCTCGGAAACGCGCATGCCGATGCTCTTGTGGATCGCGAAGCCAATCAGGGTGGTCATGACGGCGCTCCATGCCGTGACAATCAGCGCGGTAAGGATCTGTGGCCAGAACTGCGCCAGGCCGCCGCCGTAGAAAAGGCCGCCGCCGGTCTTGGCGGACGGCAGCGCGAAGAAGCCCAGGGCCAGGGTCCCCCACAGGCCGCCAACGAAGTGCACAGCCACGACGTCCAGGGAGTCGTCGAGTCCGATCTTGAATTTCAGCCCGACGGCGAGCGCGCAGACGACTCCGGCGATCACTCCGATCAGGATCGCTCCGACGGGGTCGATGAAGCCGCAGGCCGGGGTGACTGCCACGAGTCCCGCGACGGCACCCGAGGCGGCCCCGAGCGAGGTGGCATGCCCGTCGCGCAGCCGCTCGACGAGCAGCCAGCCCAGCAGGGCGGCGCTGGTGGCAAGCAGCGTGTTGGTCCAGGCCAGGGCGGCCGTGGCGTCGGCGGCCAGTTCCGAGCCGGCGTTGAAGCCGAACCAGCCGAACCAGAGCAGTCCCGCGCCGAGCATGACGAACGGCAGGTTGTGCGGACGGATGTTGGGGTCCTTCATGAAGCCCAGCCGCTTGCCCAGAACCACCGCCAGCATGAGTCCGGCTATGCCGGCGTTCATGTGGACCACCGTGCCGCCGGCGAAGTCCAGGGCAGAGATCTTGCTGCCGATGATGCCGGTGGGTCCAAAGAGGCCGCCGCCCCAGACCCAGTGCGCGATCGGCGCGTAGACGAGTGTGACCCAGAGGGCGGCAAAGAGCAGCCAGGGTCCGAACCTGACGCGTTCGGCCACCGCCCCGCTGATGAGCGCGACGGTGATGATGGCGAACGTGGCCTGGAAGCCGACGAAGATCATGTCCGGCAGGCCTGCGGCCTTGGTGCCGATGCTGGTGGTCAGCCCGCTCAGGCCGAAATTAGTGAAGGGATCCCCGACGAATCCGCCCAACGCATCCGGGCCGAAGGCCAGTCCGTAACCCCACAGGGCCCAGACGACGGCCACCACGCCCATGGCGCCGAAGCTCATCATCATGATGTTGAGGACGGACTTCATTCTGACGAGCCCGCCGTAGAAGAACGCAAGCCCGGGGGTCATCAGGAGGACCAGCGCGGACGCCGTGAGCATCCACGCGGTCGATCCGGGGTCAAGGACCTGCGGATCTACTGCCATTCCTACTGCAAGCACAGAGAACTTCATAGCGGGAGCCTTCCTCGAGTGCCGGCGCTACGAGGCGCCGATTCGGCGAGACCATGTGACGTTTTGGGACTGTTGTGCGTCCCCCCGCAGATGACGCTACCCACGACGTGTTTCGGGAAGGCATTCCGATTCTTGCCGGCACGTTACATGGAGGCCCCGGGCATTAAATTGCCGTTTCCGGCAGATTTCCGGCATGTGACGTAAGTCTCACCAGAACCCCAGGTGGCCGGTCGGCGCTCCTTCCCGGTTGCTCCACACCCGTCCCTGGCCCCGCCCCGGGATCCAGAGCTTTTCCCGGCCGCGGAGCTGCGCGCGCGCCGGGCAACCGGGAAGGAAGGCAGGCAGCGCCCGCCGGTGAATTCGCAACCGCCGAATTGCCAGCAGAGCCCCCTGTCCGCTTGACCCCATGCCCACATAGCCCCATTGCCGTCTTCCATGGTTCAGGCCGGCCCTGTGGACTGGCGACATGGACCCCATCAACTACCTTGCACAGCTCGGCGGAGTCGCCCGGACCAGCCAGTTTTTGGCCGCGGGATACTCCCGGACGGACATCGTCGGGCTGACGAGGGCGGGGGCACGCCAACCCAGGCGAGGAGTGTTCATGCTCGCCGAGTGCCAGCCGGAGCTTGCTGCGGCCATTCGGCACAATGCCCGGGTCACCTGTGCCAGTGCGGCCGCGCACTACGGCCTGTGGCTTAGAGACCTTCCGGCCCAGCATCATCTGGCCTGCAACCACGGCCACGGAACCGGCTTCATCAGGCACCGGACCATCAGGTTCGATGGCCCTGCCCAGCTGCCAGTGGCCGCGGTCGGGGACGTTGCGCTGCATGCCCTGTCGTGCTTGAGGCCGCCCGCATCAACAGCCCTGGCGACATCAGCCATGCGCTTACATGGCGTTCCCCTCGAATTGCTGAAGGCCCAGCTCATCGGCGACCGGTCAGGTCTGGTACTCCAGGCCCTGCGGCAGGTGGATTTACGCGCCGAGTCAATCGTGGAGGTAGATGCCCAGCATCTCTTCAAGGCAAACGGAATCGGCTTCGACACCCAAGTCCAGCTCCCGGGAATCGGCCGGGTCGACTTCCTGATTGAGGGATTCCTCATCGTGGAAGTGGACGGCTACGCATTCCATTCCGACCGCGAGGCCATGCGCCGGGACCTGGGGCGAAACAACGCCTCCACGGTCAACGGGTTTGCCGTGCTGAGGTACATGCCGGAGCACATCTGGTTTGAGCCGGAGCGTGTCATCGCTGAAATTCGAGCCGTGCTGAGCCGGACCCCGCGCAGACCGTGACTTTCCTGCCCACTTGCCTCCGGGCCGGCCGCGGACCACCCGCTAGATTCCGGGACTGGGCGCTGGCCCGCGGCCCCCGTCGGCTTAGCAACCGGGAAGGAGTGCGGCGGCACCCGGCACCGGAACGCAGCCAGGCCCGCCTATGACCTCAGCGGCTGGCGGCAGGGACCAGCACCCACAGAACCTCGACGGCGTCGTCGGTGGGGTTGACCCAGGTGTGGGGTTCCCGGCCGGGGAACGTCACAGTGTCCCCGGTGCTGAGCTCGAATTCCTCATTGGTGAGGATCAGCCGGATGCTTCCCTTGACCACGTGCAGGACGTCGACGTCGCAGTCCACGGCATAGAGTTCGGACTCGCCGCGCCCGCGCGGCTCAATCACAGCCTGGATGATCTGGACGCGGCGCTCGGAGCGAGCGGTCAGCAGCCGCTCGACGATTCCCTCACCGCCGAGGGAAATGCGGGGGCCCTCGTTCTGCTTCGTGAGGTGCGTTTCGGGTGCGGCAAAGAGGTCGCCGATCGAGATGGACAGGACCTGGCACAGCGTCACCAAGGAAGCGACCGAGGGCGATGTGAGGTCCCGTTCAACCCGGCTCAGGAATCCCTTGGTGAGCCCGGTGGCGTCTGCGACCTGTTCAATGGTGAGCCGCTGGGACTGCCTGGCGGCGCGGATCCGCGAACCGATGGCAACGGGAACATTGCTCGGTTCAACTGGTAGAGCCTTCATTTAGGAACCTTTCACGGCCGGCCGCTTGGCCCCATCATTGGAGCAATCCTAGCGGGAGCGGGCCTTCGTGACGCGGATGCGGCGGCAGCACGCGCTGCGCCTTGACTGTTACCGGGGTCACAACATACTCTTTTTGGCAACATGTGTTGCCTATTGGGCAATACCGGAGGTTCCGACGGACATCCTCCACCAACCACTTCACGCAGCAGCAGCCTTGCCGAACACACTGTTGAGGCCCGGCAATGCGCATCCGCTGCCAACCAGCTCCAAGGAGCCCTTAATGGACGCAAGTTTCGTCAACATCGCAATCGTGGTGGTGTACCTGGCCGCCATGCTGGCGTTCGGATGGTGGGGCAAGTCCCGCACCAAGAACAATAGCGACTTCCTCGTCGCCGGCCGACGCCTCGGCCCGTTCCTCTACACCGGCACCATGGCCGCCGTCGTCCTGGGCGGCGCCTCCACTGTCGGCGGGGTGGGCCTGGGCTACAAGTTCGGCATCTCCGGCATGTGGCTCGTCGTGGCAATCGGCGCCGGCGTCCTGCTGCTGAGCCTGCTCTTCGCCCCCACCATTCAAAAGCTGAAGATCTACACCGTGTCCCAGATGCTGACCCTGCGCTACGGCAGTAAGTCCACGCAGACCTCCGGCATCGTGATGCTCGCCTACACGCTGATGCTCTGCGCCACCTCCACCAGCGCCTACGCCACCATCTTCGTGGTGCTCTTCGGCTGGGACCGTGCCCTCGCCATCGCCGTCGGCGGGGCAATCGTATTGGTCTACTCGACCATCGGCGGCATGTGGTCCATCACCCTGGCCGACCAGGTCCAGTTCGTCATCAAGACCGTCGGCATCTTCGTGCTGATGCTGCCGTTCACGCTCAACGCCGCCGGCGGCCTCGACGGCATCCGTGCCCGTGTTGACGCCAGCTTCTTCCAGATTGACGGCATCGGCGTCCAGACGATCATCACCTACTTTGTCGTCTACACCCTCGGCCTGCTGATCGGCCAGGACATCTGGCAACGCGTCTTCACCGCCAAGACCCCAACTGTTGCCCGCTGGGGCGGCGCCACCGCCGGCGTCTACTGCATCCTCTACGGCGCTGCCGGCGCCCTGATCGGCCTCGGCGCCCGGGTTGCGCTGCCGAACATCGACGTCAAGGCCCTCGGCAAGGACGTTGTCTACGCCGAGGTCGCCACCCACCTGCTGCCCATCGGCATCGGCGGCCTCGTGCTCGCCGCCGCCGTCGCCGCCATGATGTCCACCGCCTCCGGCGCCTTGATCGCGGCCGCCACCGTGGCCCGCGCCGATGTGGTCCCGTTCGTCGCCGGCTGGTTCGGCAAGACCATCAACACCGACGACACGGACAACCCGGAGCACGACGTCCGCGCCAACCGCATGTGGGTCCTGGGACTCGGCATCGTGGCTATCGTCATCGCCATCATCACCAAGGACGTCGTCGCCGCCCTGACCATTGCCTACGACATCCTGGTCGGCGGCCTGCTCGTGGCCATCCTCGGCGGCCTGGTCTGGAAGCGCGGCACCGGCGTGGCCGCCGCCGCGTCCATGGCGGTCGGTACGGTCATCACGCTCGGCACAATGATCGTGCTGGAAATCAACGCCGAAGTACCGCTGGACGGCATCTACGCCAACGAGCCGATCTACTACGGCCTCGCGGCATCCGCTGTCGTCTACATCGTCGTGTCCCTGCTGACTAAGCCGACGGATTCCGCCGTCATGAAGAACTGGCAGCGGCGAGTTGCCGGCGAGGCATCCGAGAGCGAACACATTTCGGTTCCGTCGCACTAGGTTCCTGACGCCTATAGTCCTGACCCACTGGGTCCTGACGGCGAGTTAACGGTCGACGGCGGCGCTCCCCTTCCGGGGGCGCCGCCGTCGGCCTTTAAGGCACCTAAGAGTCCGCGGGATTCACTCGTTCTCTTCGGGTTCCAGGAATTCTTCCCCCTCCAGAGGCACCACCGGTTTCTCGTCGCCCAGGAAGTCCTCCGCGTCCAGCGGAATGAGCCGATCAGCCTCCTGGAGAAGCTCCTCGTCCTCGGTCTCCGCGGCATCACTGACGGGCGCGTCCTCGGCATAGTCGTAGGCGGGATCGGACTCGAGTGACTCCCTGGCCGGCTGGATGGGGTGTGATGCGGTGCTATCCATGATGCAACCTCCATGCGGCGTCGGTGGTGGCAAGGCCCCGGGGAACCCGCCCTGGGTTTCATTCGACCACCGCGAAAACGGACGGTCAAGGGCTCACAATTGCTGGCGGAAAGCAGCGACAGAGGGCCCCGCCGCGGCAGGCCAGTTGCGGCCTCCCTAAACTTTCCACTGAGGATTGCCAGCCGGAAAAGCGCGGAATTACGGGGTACTCTGGAGTCGCAATGGGGCCGGACCACGCCCGACCAAACCCAGGAGTTTTTCGTGTCTCAGCACACCGAATCGGAATGCAACGATTCTTCGCAGCAACACCCGACACAAGCCGCTTCGGCCCGCAGCACGGACCCGCGTCCCGCCCCGCCGCACGCCTCCCCTGCCTCCGGCGCAACTCCCGTCACCGCACCAAGCCCAGCTTCCAGCCCAGATCCGAGCGCAGATCCGAGCGCCGCGGACATCAAGCGCTGGCGCCAGTATCTCGCCGATGAGCGTGCCGAGGCGGCCGTCTACCGGGACCTGGCGCAGAACCGTTCCGGCGAGGAGCGCGCCATCCTGCTGGCCCTGGCCGAGGCCGAGGGACGCCATGAGGCGCACTGGATCCAGTTGCTGGGCGAGCACGCTGGCAAGGACCGGCATGCCTCACTGCGGAGCCGGTTCCTGGGCTTCCTGGCCCGGCATTTTGGCTCGGTCTTCGTCTTGGCCCTGGCCCAGCGGGCGGAGAGCCGCTCCCCCTACGCCACTGAAACGTTCGCTACCCCGGCCATGGTCGCCGACGAGCAGATCCATGAGGAAGTGGTCCGCGGACTGGCCACCCGGGGCCGCAACCGGCTGGCGGGAACGTTCCGGGCTGCCGTCTTCGGCGCCAACGACGGGCTGGTCAGCAACCTGTCCCTCGTCATGGGCATGGCGGCCTCGGGCGTGGGGAGCCAGGTGGTGCTCCTGAGCGGAGTGGCCGGGCTGCTGGCCGGCGCACTGTCCATGGGGGCAGGCGAGTTCATTTCCGTGCGGTCGCAGCGGGAGCTCCTCGCCGCGACGCGTCCCACCCAGATCACGTTGGCGGCGGCGCCGCTGCTGGATATCGAGCACAACGAGCTCTTGCTCGTTTACCTGGCGCGCGGCATGTCCCGGGAGGCCGCCGAGCACCGCGTCGCGGAGCGGATGGGCCTGCTGGACTGCGACTGCGATCCGAGCCTATCGCTGCGCCCGGAACTGCCCGAAAACGGGGACCAGCACGAGGCTGTCGGCACCGCGTGGGGCGCGGCGGCGTCGAGCTTCTGCTTCTTCGCGTCCGGCGCCATCATCCCCATCATTCCCTTCCTGCTGGGGATGACGGGAATCGCCGCACTGGTGGTTTCGGCTTCCCTGGTCGGTTTGGCGCTGCTGCTCACCGGCGGCGTCGTGGGCCTGCTCTCGGGCACCTCGCCCGCCACCCGCGGCCTGCGCCAACTGGCCATCGGCATGGGCGCAGCCGGCGTGACGTACTTGCTGGGCATGGCCTTTGGCGCCGTGGTTGGCTAGTGGAAGGTCCTGAATTTCGGGACCGGGGGCCGCGACACAGCCGGGGCGCCACGGCGCTGCGGGTTGCCAGGAACCTTACCGCCGCCGCGGTGATCGCCGGCGGGGCCTTCCTCACGGCAGGGCTCGTCTACGGCGACCCTCGATTCACCGGCCTCTTCGAGGTCCCCCGCGGAACGGGACACGAAGCAGGGGACAACGCAGGCCGTGCCCAGCCGGTGGCACCACGGTCCGGCCAGGCATCCGGCCAGCCTGCCCTGCCGGCCGATGGGGACCGGACGGACACTCCCCCGCCCGGGCTCGAGGAGCAGGACAAACCCCTCGGCACGCCCCGGAAACCGGAGACCGCCAGCACCTCCTACAAGTTCCTCGCGACGAACGGCGACGGCACTCCGGTGGGGTATTCGCCATGCCGGCCGCTGCACTACGTCATCAATGCCGCCCTGGCCCCGCAGGGCGCCGAGCGGCTCGTGGAAGACTCCATCCGGACGATCTCGGAGGCCACCGGGATCAAGTTCATCAATGGCGGCCCTACATCCGAGGCGCCCTCGCCAACCCGCGCGCCCTACCAGAAGAATCTTTACGGGGACCGGTGGGCGCCGCTACTGATCGCCTGGACCACGCCGGAGCATGCCCCGCAGCTTAAAGGCCCGGTGATCGGCACCGGCGGCAGCACGCACTTCAGTTTTGGCGACGGTCCCAAGAGCTTTGTGACCGGCAGCCTGGAACTGGACGCCCCGCAAATCGCGGAAGACCTGGACCGGCCCGAGGGTGCGGCCTATGCCACGGCCGTGATCCTGCACGAACTCGGCCACGTGATGGGCCTGGAGCATGTGGATGACCCGGCCCAGCTGATGTACCCGGAGATCGGGGCCCCGGACGGGCTTGCCGACGGCGACCTGAACGGGCTCTACCAGCTCGGCCACGCCCAGTGCCGCAAGGATCTCTGACCCCCGTTGCGCTCCTGACACCCGTTGCGCTATCACTCTGGGCGGCCATTCAGGGATTTTAGGACCCCAAAGTGATACCGCAACGGGGGTGCGTGCAGGTTGGGTGCGGGCAGGTCAGGAGACCTGGAGGCCGCCGTTGATGTCATACGTGGCCGCGGTGATGTAACCGGCGTCCGGGCCGAGCAGGAAGGCGATCAGGGCCGCCACTTCCTCGCGGCTGCCGACGCGTCCCATCATGATGCCCTCGGACATCTGAGCCTTGCGGTCCTCGCTCAGCGTGCCGCCCATGATGTCGGTGTCGATGGGGCCGGGGGCGATGGCGTTGACGGTGACGCCGAATTCGCCCACCTCGCGGGCCAGGGCACGGGTGAATCCGATGATCCCGGCCTTGGAAGCGCTGTACGCGACCTTGGAGTAGGTGCCGCCACCCCGCTGGGCCGAAATCGAGGAGATGCTCACGATCCGGCCAAGCTTGCGCTCGATCATGCCCTTTAGCACCCGCTGGGAGACGATGAAGGATCCGCGCATGTTGATGGCGAAGACCTTGTCCCATTCCTCGACTGTGGTTTCCATGAACGTCGTCGGGGAACTGATACCGGCCAGGTTGGCCAGGGCCACGATCGGGGGCAGCGCGCCCTCGACCTCGGTGATGGCCCGGTCCACCGAAGCGGCGTCCGAGACGTCGGCGCCGACGCCGATGGCCTTGACCGCGCGGTTGGAACCGATCTCGGCGGCAGCTGCGGCAGCATCCTCGGCATTGATGTCCAGGATGACGATGGACCAGCCCTCGCTGGCCAGACGGTCGGCGGCGGCGCGGCCAATGCCGCGGGCTGACGCGGCACCGGTCAGGACCACGGTGCGTTCAGTGGGGAAGGGGGTAATTGAAGTCATGAAGGAGGTTCCTTTTCGGGGAGTTCGGGATCTTGGGGATCAGAGTGCTTTGGCCGGGGCGACGACGGCGGCAGCCGCTGCGACCGCGGGGTCAAGGGCGGCGTCGCCCTCCGGGCGCCTGCGGGCGTAGAGGTAGGTGGCCACGGCGGTGAGGAACAGGCACAGGGACAGGAACAGCAGCCCGCTCTGGTTGCTGCCGGTGGCGTCCTTGAGGAGGCCGACGGCGTACGGGGAGATGAAGCCGCCGAGGTTTCCGAGGGAGTTCACCAAGGCCAGACCGGAGGCGGCGGCCGCACCGGTCAGGGCGGCGGAGGGCATCGAGAGGAAGGGGGCGATGGCCCCGTAGATCCCCATGGCCGAGACTGTCAGGCCGATCATCGCAAGGATTGGGTTGACCGGGAGCAGGTAGCCGGCGGCGAGGAGTCCCACGCCTGCGAGCACCATGCTGACCGCGGAGTGCCAGGCCCGCTTGCCCGTCCGGTCCGCGCGCTTGCTCCAGAAGTAGACGAATACGGCGGCCACGGCATAGGGGATGAAGACGATGAAGCCGACCTCGGCGGTGGAGAAATTGCCCAGGGCCGCGACGATGGTGGGCATCCACAGACCCAGGCCGTAGATCCCGCACACCAGGCCGAAGTACAGGGCCGAGTAGACCAGGGTGCGCTTGTCCTTGAGGCCGGCCAGGAAGTTGTGCTTGCCCGACTGTGACTTGGCGGCCAGTTCGGCGTCCATGGTGGCGGTGAGCCAGTTGCGCTCGTCGGCGTCGAGCCATTTGGCGTCCCGCGGGCGGTCCGTCATGAGGATGGGCGTCAGAAGGCCCAGCGCGATCGCCGGGATGCCTTCGATGATGTAGAGCCACTGCCAGCCCTGGAGGCCCATGACGCCGTCCATCTGCAGGAGGAGCCCGGAGACCGGGGCGCCGAGCGCATTGGAGACAGGCTGGGCGAGGATGAAGATGCCCAGCACGGTGACGCGCTGCGCGGCGGGGAACCACAGCGTCAGGTAGAACAGGATCGCAGGGAAGAAGCCGGCCTCGGCGGCACCGAGCAGGAACCGGACGATGAAGTAGGTACTTTCACCGTTCACCAGGCACATGGCGGTGGCGAAGATGCCCCACGTGATCAGGATGCGGGCCAGCCACTTCCTGGCCCCGAACCGGTACATGCCCGCGTTGCTGGGAACCTCGAGGAGGGCGTAACCGAGGAAGAAGATGCCGGCGCCCAGACCGTAAGCGGCGGAGTTCAGGCCGATGTCCTCGCTCATGGTGAGCTTGGCGAATCCGACGTTGTTGCGGTCCAAATAGGCAACGAAGTAGAGCAGGACAATCAAGGGCATGACGCGGCGGCGGACCTTGCGCAGCGTACGGTCGCCCAGTTCGCCGAGTCCGAAGGACTTGGGGGCTAATGAAGTCATCATCGACCTTCTTACGTGTTTTCCTGCCCTGCGGCTGTGCCGGGTCAGAAAATGGCTTGAATGGGGGTGGTCATCCTGCCCGCCTGGAAGCGCGTGCTGCAGGAATCTTGTTGAGTCAGATGTCAGACATCTGATTCAAGGACTAGGCACGATCTTAGAATGTGATTCGGGTTACGTCAATGGCCCGGGGGCGGACGTCAGGACTTGGCGCCCCGCACGTACCGTTCGTAGTCCGCATTGGTCTGGTCCATGTGCTCATCCATCGCCTGCCGCGAGCGCTCGGCGTCGCCGCTGAGGATGCTGTCCATGACCCGCTGGTGGTAATCGATGGCATGCTGCTGGATCACACCGACAGCCGACGTCTCGCGGCGGGTGATGTACAAAAGCTGGCCCAGCTGGCCGAACAGGGCACGGACGAACGGGTTGCCGGAGGCCCTCAGGACGGCGTCGTGGAAGCCAATGTCCGCTTCGACGAAGCGGTCCAGGTCGCCTGACTCGTGGAAGCGCTTCATGTCCTCGATGCACTCGCGCATCCGCTCGGCGTGCTCCGGTGTGTAGCGTTTGGCGGCCAGCGCGGCGGCCCCGGTCTCCACCATGCGCCGCATCTCGATCAGGCCCACCGAGACCTGATCGGCCGCGTTGCCGTGGGAAGCGGCCTTGAAGATCGCGTCCAGGCCGGTCCAGTTGTCCGTGGGGTTGACGAAGGTTCCCCTGCCGGCCTTCACATAGAGGATGTTTTGTGCGCGGAGCGCCTTGAGGGCTTCGCGCACGGTCAGCCGGCTGACGCCGTAAGCCTTGGCGATATCTGCTTCCGGCGGAATCGTGCTGTGGGGCTGGAGCTTTCCGTCAAGGATGTCGTTTAGCAGGCCGTCGACGAGATCGTCGACCAGAGTCCTGCGGCCCATCCCAGTTCCCACCTTCAGTCGCGTTTCGTGCTGCCCTCCACATTACCCAAGTCCGGGTGCGCGGCCATGTAGGCGTCCAGCTTGGCCAACGTCTGTTCCAGGTTGGCCGGATGGCGGCGCAGATAACCGGCCAGCCGGAGCATGCTCTTGCCGCGGACACGCCGCGCATCCCACTGTTCGGTGACCAGCGTGCCGGCAGTGCCGTCCGGGCCCGTGGACGGTTCGAGCAGGTAGCGCCACACATGGCCGTAGAAGTGCCGCCACGCGATCCGGCGGCCTTCCTCGAATTCGCAGACCCTATTGAGGATCTTGTAGTTCACCCGCATGTTCATTTCCATGCCGAACCTGGCACCGAGGTACAGCCGCCTGGGTCCGCGCGGCTGGGCGCCCTTCACGGTGCCCGAGCCGTCAGTCACGCTGTGCAGGGCCGGCGTGGCGAGTACGTCGAAGATGGTACCGGGGGCAGCGGCGATGTACCGGCTGCGGGACACGAGATAGCGGGCGTTCATCTGGCAATCCTAGTCCGGGATCATGTTGCAGAATGAGGCATGCAGACTTCCCGCAACCTCTCCGGCGGCCGGCCGCGCATCGGCGTTCCCGTCCGCCTCAGCAGCTCCGCCGATCCCGACCCGCGCGTGGCGGAAGCCAACGGATTGTTCGAGTGCATCGTGGAGCTGCTGCGTGAAGGCGGCGGCGAACCGGTGCTGCTCACCGCTGCGGGGCCCGACGACGGCGGCCTCGCCGCGGCGCTGGCGTCCCTTGACGGCGTCGTTCTTCCCGGCGGCGGCGACCTCGACCCCGGCCTCTACGGCGAGGCACAAACCGATCTCTGCTACGACGTCAACCAGGCCCAGGACGCGTTGGATCTCGCCGTGGCACGTCTTGCGATCGACGCCGGGCTGCCCGTGCTCGGCATTTGCCGCGGGCATCAGCTGCTCAACGTGCTCTACGGCGGGACGCTGATCCAGGACATGGCGCCGGGGGCAGTGGTGCACCACGAGCCCGCGCCGGTGCACGGGTGCGGCCCGTGGGCCTGGCACGAGGTAGTGGTCGAGGCCGGCTCCAAGGTGGCCGCCCTGTACGGGGGCGGGTCCGGTGCCGTGAGCGTGAAGATCGCCTCCGGCCACCATCAGGCCGTGGCCCGGGTGGCAGGAAAGTTGCAGGTGACGGCGGTGGCCGAGGACGGGACGGTCGAGGCGCTGGAGGATCCGGAGCGCTGGGTGGCCTCGGTCCAGTGGCACCCCGAGGCACTGGAGCTCCCGGCCGGGGAACGGCTCGAGCCGTTCCGGGCGTTCGTGGACGTGTGCCGCACCCGGGATTGAGGGCAGATAACGGGAAACCCCGGGGCCTGGGGCCCCGGGGTTTCCGTTTCACTGCGCTTGATCCCGGGCATGCGATCCCGAGGCTCCGGTCAGCTGGCGGTCGGCCGCAGCAGCTCACCGGGGGCGGCGCTCACCGGGCGGCGCTCACCGGGCGACGCTCAGGGCCACGCGGACCGGGACACCGGTGGCCAGCGACTCCTGCGCGGCATCAGCCACCCGGGACGCCGCCACGGCGTCTTCCGGGGTGCAGGGGTTCTCCCGACGGCCAAGGATCAGCTCGACGAAGGCAGCCATCTCGGACCGGTACGCCGGCTCGAACCGCTCGGCAAAGGTCAGGTGCGGTTTCCCGGTGGGGAACGCGATCCCCGCTTCGGCGGAGGCGAGAGCGGCCTTGTCGTCCAGACCCACCATCAGCGAACTCCGGGAGCCCTGGATTTCCAGCCGGACGTCGTGGCCCGCCCCGTTGTAGCGGGTGGCAGACACCGTTCCAACGGTGCCGTCGTCGAACGTCACCAGCGCGAGGGCCGTGTCCACATCGCCAGCCTCGCCAATGGCCGGATCCCCGTTGTTGGAGCCCTTGGCGTAGACCTCGACGATTTCGCGGCCCGTCAGCCAGCGCAGGATGTCGAAATCGTGGACCGAGCAGTCCCGGAACAGCCCGCCTGAACTGGCCAGGAACTCGACCGGTGGCGGCGTCATGTCGCAGGTGACCGCGCGCAGGGAATGGATCCAGCCCAGCTCACCGGCCTGGTAGGCGCGGCGGGCCTCCAGATAGCCGGCGTCGAACCGGCGCTGATGCCCGATCTGCACCACGCCCTGCCGGTCCCGGATGTAGTCGAGCACTGGCAGGGCATCGGCCACGTTCAGGGCCACGGGCTTCTCGCAAAAGACCGGGATCCCGGCGTCCACACCCGCCTTGATGAGCTCGGGGTGGGTTCCCGTTCCGGTGGCGATGACGAGGCCGTCCGGCCCGGAGCCAAGGAGAGCCTGGGCCGACGGCAGGAATTCGGCGCCGAGACCGGAGGCCACCGTCCGGGCATGCTCTTCGGCGACGTCGGTGAGCCGGAGCCGGACGTTGATGCCCTGCGGGTTCAGGACCTCGTTGAGGGCGGCGATGTTGTTGGCGTGCATGACGCCGATTCGCCCGACCCCGACGAGTCCGAGCACGACGTCCTTCGTGCGGCTGCCTTTGCGGTCACGGTGAACGCTGAACGGAAGGCCTCCAGGGCCGCATAACTGTCGCCACTGGCCCACGCTTCCATGCCCACGGTTCCTTCATAGCCTGCGTCCACGAGCGCCCTGGCGACGGCCGCGTAGTTGATTTCCCCGGTGCCGGGTTCACAGCGGCCGGGAACGTCGGCCACCTGGATTTCGCCAAGGTACGGCAGGGCGCTCCGGACGAGCTCCACCAGGTTCCCTTCCCCCATCTGGGCGTGGTACAGATCCAGCATGAGCCTGGCGTTAGGGTGCCCGGCGGCCTGCACGAGCGCCAGCGTGTCCTTGGCACGGGCCAGCGGGATGCCGGGGTGGTCCCGGATGGTGTTGAGGTTTTCGAGGCAGAACGTCACGCCGTACTTTTCACCGAGCTGCCCGAGCCGTTCCAGGGTCCGGGCGCCGGTGGCCCACATGTGGCCGCTGGACCGGTAGACCGGCCTGGCCGCGCGGCCGTCGACGAGTTCCGCCGGGTGGACCACCAGCCGGCTGACGCCAAGCTCCCGGGCGGTTGGAATCAGGGACTCGGCAGTCCGGACCACGTCGTCCGCCGTATCCGGATCCACCAGGCTGCCGGAGGTGTATCCGGTCATGGAGGAAAACACCGCGCCGGTGGCCTTGAGCGCGCCGATGTCTTTGGACCGCGAGTCCCAGAGTTCGACGTCGAAGCCGGCGTCGTGGAGCCGGCGCACACGCTCCGTGAACGGCAGGTCGGTGAAGACCATTTCAGCGCAAACGGCGAGCCGCATCAGAGGACCGCCTTCTCGTTGACAGCCACCGGCGTGCCCTGCTTGACCGACTCGATGCAGGCCAGCGCCATGGCCAGCGCGCGCCGGGCGTCAGAGGCTCCCGGGGTGAGGCTGAAGGGCTTCGGCGCCGGCTCAGTCTTCGATTCGGACTCTGTTCCGTCACGCCGGCCGTCCCGCTGGGCGCGCACGGCGTCCGCGAAGTCCACGAGCTCGTCAGTGTAGGCCTGCCGGAAGAGCTCGACGTTCAGCCGTGGCGTGTCGGCAGACATCCCCTCGGCGGTGAACCGGCGGGCGGTGGTTTCGGTGGCGCGGCCGGCCTGGACCATGCCCTTGGAGCCGAAGACCTCCCCGCGGATGTCGTAGCCGTACAGCGCGCTGAAGTTTGCCTCGGCGACGGCGATCGCGCCGTTGCTGTAGCGGATGGTCACGACGGCGGTGTCCAGGAACCCCTTCTCGCGCAGGTCCGGTTCCACGAGCGCGTCAGCGACGGCGTACACCTCGACGGGCTCGGCGCCCTCGTTGAACCAGTTCAGGGTGTCGAAGTCGTGGATCAGGGTCTCCAGGAAGATGGTCCACGCCGGGATCCTTGCGGCGTGGCCTATGCTTCCGGTGCCCGGGTCCCGGGTCAGGGAACGCAGCAGTTGCGGCTCCCCCGCGATTCCGGCGGCAAGGTCCTTCTTGGCTGCTTGGAAGTCCGCGGCGTACCGGCGGTTGAAGCCGATCTGGAAGTGCACCCCGGCAGCGTCGACGGCGGCCAGGGCCGCGTCGAGCTCCTCGAGTCCCAGCCCTGAGGGCTTCTCGCAGAAGACGTGCTTCCCGGCGGCTGCGGCCTGGCCGATCAGGGAGGAGTGGAAACGCGCCGGGCTGGCGATGACGACGGCGTCAATCTCCGGGTCGGCCAGGAGATCGGCGGCGTCGGCGGTCACCTTCGCGGCGCCCAGGGCACCTGCCAGCGCCCCGGCGGATTCAAGGTTGGGATCGGCGATGGCGGCAAGGACGGCGCCGGGGACACGGCGGGCGATGCTCTCGGCGTGGAAGGCGCCCATCCAGCCGGAGCCGATGAGCCCGATCCGCACTGGCTGGGCGGCGTCGGACGCGTTGCGGTTGAGGTAAGCCAAAGGCTTGTCCTTTCAGGTTTGGGACGGCAGTTATTCGTAGGTCTTGCCGGTCGTCTGGGACACGTCGGCGACGTCGCCCTGGACTTCCTTGACGATGTCGCCGTGGCCGCCGAGTTGTTCGAGTTCGTGGGCGAGTTCGGCGAGTTCGGCGCCGCCGGCCATTTGGGCGGTGAGTTCGTCGAGGGTGATGTCTTTCTTGTCGTAGTAGCCGATCGATTTGCCGCGTTTGAGCAGCAGGAAGCGGTCCCCGACGGGGAAGGCGTGGTGCGGGTTGTGGGTGATGAAGATGACGCCGAGGCCGCGGTCGCGGGCCTGCAGGATGTAGCGCAGCACCACGCCGGACTGCTTCACGCCCAGGGCCGCGGTGGGCTCGTCCAGGATCAGGACCTTCGCGCCGAAGTACACGGCCCGGGCGATCGCGACGCACTGGCGTTCACCGCCGGAGAGCTGGCCGATGGGCTGCTCCACATCGCGCAGGTCGATGCCCATCGCGGCGAGTTCCTTGAGCGTGATGTCCTTCATCTTCTCGACATCCATGCTCTTGAACGGGCCAAAGCCGGAGGTCAGTTCGGAGCCGAGGAAGAAGTTCCGCCAGATCGGCATCAGCGGCACCACCGCGAGGTCCTGGTAGACGGTGGCGATCCCGACGTCCAGGGCGTCCCGGGGCGAGGCGAATTTCCGGTCCTCGCCCATCACCTTCAGCACCCCGGCGTCGTGCTGATGCAGACCGGCGATGATCTTGATCAGCGTGGATTTGCCGGCGCCGTTATCGCCCAGCACGCACGTGACGCGGCCGTTGTCCACGGCCATCGTGACGTCGGACAGGGCGATGATATTGCCGTAGTGCTTGGCGACCCCGTCGAGGGAGAGCAGGTGCACGGGGGTGTGGGTGAGGGGGTCCTGTTCGTTCTGCAGCAGGGTCTGCTGGTCGATCTCTTTGGCATTCATGGTTCTCTCCGGCCCTTACTTGAGTTCCGCGCGGCGCTTGACGATGAGGTTGACGATGGTGGCCAGCAGCAGCATCAGGCCCAGGAAGAACTTGAACCAGTCCGGGTTCCACTGCGCGTAGACGATGCCCTTGTTGGCCATACCGAAGATGAACGCGCCGATCGCGCCGCCGATTGCCGAGCCGTAGCCGCCGGTGAGGAGGCAGCCGCCGATCACCGCGGCGATGATGTAGAGGAACTCGTTGCCCACGCCCTCGCCGGACTGCACGGTGTCGAAGGCGAAGAGGTTGTGCATGCCCAGGATCCAGGCGCAGAAGCCCACGGCCATGAACAACCCGATCTTGGTGGCCTTGACCGGCACGCCCACGGCGCGGGCCGCGTTCGCGTCCCCGCCGACGGCGAAGATCCAGTTCCCCACCCGGGTCCGCATCAGCACCCAGGTGGCCACCGCGACCAGCGCGAACCAGATGAACACCGTGATTTTGACCTCGACCCCGCCGATGTTCACGGAGGACGCGAAGACCGCCCGGGCCGAGTCGAAGCCGTCCATGTTGGCGATCGAGGGTGAGGAGACCGAGCCGCCGATCAGCCGGGTCAGGCCCAGGTTCAGGCCGGTCAGCATCAGGAACGTGGCCAGGGTGACGATGAAGGACGGCAGCTTGGTCTTGATCAGGATCCAGCCGTTGATGAAGCCGATGGACAGGGAGACCACCAGGGCCAGGCCGACGCCGACCCAGACGTTCGTGCTGAAGTTCCAGCTGAACAGCGACGCCGTCAGCGCCGAGGTGATCACCGCGACGCCGGTGGAAAGGTCGAACTCCCCGCCGATCATCAGCAAGGACACCCCCACCGCCATGATCCCGATCGTGGAGGAACCGTACAGGATGGTGGCCAGGGCACCGGGCTGGGTAAACGTCGGGGACACCAACGCGAAGAAGATGAAGAGGACGATCGCGCCCACCAGGGCACCGACCTCGGGACGTCCGAGAAGTTTCTGGAACGGACTGCGCTTGGCGACGCGCTCATCGGGCGCCGCTGACTCTGTCTTGGTCTGGGTGACGGTCATGAGAATTCTCCTTGCTGCCGGGCCGGCATACACCGGCCCGGCCAGCGGGCTTTTAGCGGATACCCTGCTGGGCGAACTTCAGGACATCGGCCGCATTTGATTTGTCGACGATCGCGGGACCGGTCAGGACAGGCTGGCCGCCGCCGATGCTGAAGCCGCCGCGCTTTTTCTGCCACAGCGCGTCAATAGCGCCGTAGCCTTGCAGCCACGGCTGCTGATCCACGGTGAACAGAACTGCACCATCCACGATCTTCTGGGCGAGTTCTGCGTTCAGGTCGAAACTGGCAACCTTGGCAGAGCTGCCGGCGTCAGCGACCGACTTGAGGAGAGTCAGGGTGATGGGTGCGCCGAGGCCGATGATGACGTCGGCGTCCTTGGACGCCTGGAGCTTGGCAGTGGCGGTGGACTGAACGGAGGTCATGTCCTTGCCGTCGACGTAAAGGATCTCCGTTCCGGGCACCTTCGCCTTGACGCCGGCGCACCGGGCTTCAAGTCCGACGTGGCCCTGCTCCTGAATCACGCAGACCGGGTGCTTGAAGTTCTCCGCCGCGAGCCGGGTGCCGACCGCCTCACCGGCGAGCTTTTCGTTCGAGCCGAAGTGCGTGAACGCCCCCAGCTGCGCAGAGACATCCTCGCCGGCGTTGAGGCTCACAATCGGGATTCCGGCGTCGGTGGCCTTCTTCAGGGCGTCTTTGAGGGCTTCGGGCTTGGCGAGCGTGACCGCGATGCCGTCGACTTTCTGGTCGACAGCCTGCTGGATGAGTTGGGCCTGGCGCCCGGCTTCCGGATCGGACGTGTAGAGAAGCTCAACGTTGTCCTTGGCCGATGCCTCCTCGGCGCCCTTGCGAACAATGTCCCAGAACGTGTCGCCCGCTGCGGCGTGGGTAATTAAGGCGATCTTAATCCGTGGCGTCGAGGCAACCTGGCCGCCACCGGCTGCATTTCCTGTGTCAGCGGGCTTGCCGCCGGTGCTGGAACACGCGCTCAGGGCCAGCATGGGTACAACGGCCGCCACGAGGGTCGCTTTCCGCCACGAGAACTTGGTCACGATCAATCTCCTTCGATTCCGGGCCACGCCGGCCGCTTCATCGCGTCGGTCTGTGAGCCATCTACCACCGATCATGGTGACTCCAATCACAGTTGTCAATAGTTTGTCCTGACATTAGGATGTTTTGACGTAACGCAACGTGAAGAGATGGCCAAATTTGCGAACCAGAGCGTTCCCGTAGTGCCCGCCCAGCCTCTACCCTTCTGGCCCCTCAGGGCGGTCCTTGGCTCCCCGCGGCGGCCCTGCTACTATCAGAAAAAGGCAGTATGTCCTATCAAGCGAACATAGCCTGACATACGCAGACCGGCTGGCCCTTCGGCCGCCGCGGAGCACAAGGGAGCACGCCCGGTGGCGAATCAACTAAATCTGCGGATCGACCGTTCTTCCCCGGTGCCCCTGTACCACCAGGTGGTGCAGGGCATCGAGGCTGCGATACACACGGGGCTGCTGGAGCCCGGCAGCCGGCTGGAAAATGAGATCGACCTGGCCGCCCAGCTGAACCTTTCCCGGCCCACCATGCGCAAAGCCATGGATGAGCTGGTCCGCTCCGGCCTCCTGGTCCGCAAGCGCGGAGTCGGCACCCAGGTGGTCTCCAGCCAGGTCCGCCGCCCTCTGGAACTCTCCAGCCTCTACGACGACCTGACCAACAACGGCAGCAAGCCCACCACCGACGTGCTCAGCTTCTCGCACGAGGAGGCGGACGCCGTGACCCGGACGGCGCTGCACCTTCCGGCCGGCGCCAAGGTCTACCACTTCACCAGGCTCCGGAAAGTGGGCGGCAAGCCGCTGGCCCTGATGGAGAACTGGGTGCGGGACGACATCACCGCCATCGATGAGGCAAGCCTGGGCGCGCAGGGCCTCTACGCCATCCTGCGCAACGGCGGCGTGAACTTCCGCCTGGCCTCGCAGCGGATCGGCGCCATGATCGCCAACGACTACCAGGCGCCGCTGCTTGAGACCACGCCCGGCTCCGCCCTGGTCACCATGGAGCGGACCGCCGTGGACGACACCGGGCGCAATGTGGAAACCGGCCACCACGTCTACCGGGCGGATTCCTACAGCTTCGAAATGACACTGGTCCAAAGGTAAGAGTTCAGAGATAAGAGCTCAACGGTCGGCGCCGACCGGTAGGGCGTCGAGTCAGGCGCCAGCTCCGAACGCCACCGGTTCCAACCCCGCACACACACGCGCCCTCCTCCGGCGCGACAACGAAAGGGCAACTTCCATGGCCACCTGGGTCTATCCGCTCGGCACCGCAGCCGAAGGCAAGTGGGACATTTCGATCGGGACGTCAGATTCGGGACTGGAGGTGGACGGCTGGGCACACACCGGGCTGAAGGTCGCCACGCTGGCGGCCGGCGGCGCTGTCGGACTGGACGCCGCGGCGGAGGAACGCATCGTGATCCCGCTGGGCGGCTCCTTCGTGGCCACCGTGGACGGGCAGGACTACGCTCTGGCCGGCCGGGACAGCGTCTTCAGCGGCCCCAGCGATGTGCTCTACACCGGAGCCGGCAAGGCAGTAGCCATCACTTCGCCCGACGGCGGACGGGTGGCGGTGGCCACCGCGCCGGCCAAAGCCTCCTACCCGACCCGCCTCATCACCGCCGCCGAGACGCCGGTGGAACTGCGCGGAGCGGGCAACTGCTCCCGCCAGGTCCACAACTTCGGCACCCCCGCCGCGCTGGAGGCGGACCGTTTCATCGTCTGCGAGGTCCTCACCCCGGCCGGAAACTGGTCCTCCTATCCCCCGCACAAGCACGACGAGGAGAAGGACGGCGAGACCAATCTTGAGGAGATCTACTACTTCGAAACCCGTGTGACGCCCGGAGCACCGCAGCGCCCGGGCGCCGACGACGCCATCGGCTACCAGCGCGTCTACGCCTCCGACGACCGGCCCATCGACGTTGCGGCCGAGGTCCGGACCGGCGACGTGGTCCTGGTGCCGTACGGCTGGCACGGGCCTGCCATGGCCGCCCCCGGCTACGACCTGTATTACCTCAACGTCATGGCCGGTCCGGGCCCGGTCCGGGCGTGGCTCATCAGCGATGATCCGCACCATGGCTGGATCCGCCAGACCTGGGAGGGCCAGAACCCGGACCCGCGGCTGCCGTTTGGCCGCTAGGCCGCGAGTTCGCTAGGCCGGCTACCGCTGCGCCCGCTGGGCCGGCTGTCGCAGGTCCGCACAGGCCCGGATAGCACGGACGGTTAGCCGTTAAACGTGGCCGGGTCTGGTCCGGTGCGCCCGTTCCGGTCAAGGACATTCACGGCGGCCAGTTCGGCCTCGGTCAAGTCAAAGTCGAACACCTCCAGGTTTTCCCGGATCCTGGCCGGTGTCACTGACTTCGGGATGACGATCCTTCCCTGCTGCAGGTGCCAGCGCAGAATGATTTGCGCCGGGGTTCTGCCGTGCCGGGCAGCGATCTCCCTGATGGCCGGATCTGCCAGCAGGGCACCCTGGGCCAACGGGCTCCAGGCCTCCGTCGCAATGCCCTGCGCCGCGTTGAACACCGTCACGTCGTGCTGCTGCAGGGCCGGGTGCAGCTCCACCTGGTTGATGGCCGGCACCGTTCCGCCCAGGTCGATGAGCCGCTGCAGGTGCCCCGGCTCGAAATTGGAGACGCCGATGGCCCTGACCCGGCCGTCGGCAAGGAGTTTCTCAAGGGCCAGCCAGGAGTCGGCATACCGGTCCGACGCCGGCGCGGGCCAGTGGATCAGGTAAAGATCCAGGTAGTCGAGACCCAGCTTGGCCAGGCTCGCGTCGAAGGCGGCAAGGGCCGGCTCGTAGCCGAGGTCGTCGATCCAGAGCTTGGACGTGATGAAAAGGTCCTCCCGGGCGATGCCGGATTCGGCGAGCGCGCGGCCAGTTCCGGTTTCGTTTCCGTAGATGGCAGCCGTGTCGATGCTCCGGTAGCCGGCCGCGAGCGCCGCGGCTACGGCCTCGGTGGTCTCGGCATCGGGAATTTGAAAGACGCCGAAGCCCAACCGTGGCATCCGCACCCCGTTGTTGAGGACGATATTCGGGATTGAGTTCATGATGTCTCCTGGTGTTGTTGTTGTAGTCGGCCGGTCAGCGGGCAACGGCTGCCGCCTCGGTGACGGGAAGGTCTGTGCTGGTTTCCGCCCCGGCAACGGCGGGAACGGCGGGAACAGTTGATCCGCCGGTTCCCGGCAGGTCGGCGTCGTGCTTCTTTGCAGCGGCTGCCGCGAACGCCATCACCGCCAGGCCCAGCAGGGTGATTCCGGCGCCGGCCCAGATGGGGGAGGTGTAGCCGAGGCCGGCGGTGATGGTGACGCCGCCCATCCAGGCACCCAGGGCATTGCCGACGTTGAAGGCGCCGATGTTGGCGCCGGAGGCCAGGGTGGGGGCGCTGCTGGCGTACTTCATGACGCGCATCTGCAACCCCGGAACCGTGGCGAAGCCGAACCCGCCCAGCAACACCATGGAGGCGATGGTCACCGGCTGGTTGCCGGCGGTCAGGGCGAAGACCACGAGCACCACCACCAGGATGGCGAGCACTACCACGAGGGTGCGGTCCACATTCTTGTCGGCCGCCTTGCCGCCCACGGTGTTGCCGATGAAGAGCCCGAGGCCGAAGAGGATCAGCAGCCACGGGACCATGGTGGCGGAGAAGCCTGTGACCTCGGTAAGGGTGAAGGCAATGTAGGTGAAGGCGCCGAACATGCCGCCGTAGCCGAGGATGGTGACAAGGATGGAGAGCCAGACCTGGCCGGACCGGAAGGCCCGGAGCTCGCCGCGCAGGCCGCCCGAATTTGCGGCCGAACCAGGGGCAGAACCAGCTGCGGTCTCGCCTGCTCCCGTTTTCGGCACCAGGGCGAGAATGCCGGCCAGTGCCAGGACGCCAATAACCGTGATCGCCCAGAACGTGGAGCGCCAGCCCGCGGCCTGGCCCAGCATGGTGCCGAACGGGACACCGAGCACGTTCGCGGCGGTCAGGCCGGTGAACATGATGGCAATCGCGCCGGCCTTCTTGGTGGGCGCCACCATGCTGGCGGCCACCACCGCGCCGATGCCGAAGAACGCGCCGTGCGAGAGCGCGGCAATGATGCGGCCGGTCATCATCATCGAATAATCGGGCGCGAGCGCCGAGACGAGGTTGCCCGCGATGAAGAGCACCATCAGCACGGCCAGCACCGGCTTGCGTTCGAAGCGCGTCACCGCCGCCGTGAGGCCCAGCGCCCCGACCACGACGGCGAGCGCATAGCCGGAGATGAGCCAGCCCGCGGTGGCCTCGGTGACGTGGAAGTCTGCGGCCACTTGCGGCAGCAGGCCCATGATGACGAACTCGGTGAGTCCGATGCCGAACCCGCCGAGGGCGAGGGCTATCAGGCCAACAGGCATGGAGGTGCTCCTTACAAAGCTGTACGGAAAGAGATATGGCGCGTAGGCTAGTAGTTGCAGACGCGTTATTTATTGTTGCACAAGCAGATATAGCGCGCAAGCAACTATTATTTGATGTGTCCGGCAGCACCCCCGCCGGGCACGCGAGTTGAAGGGAAACACCTGATGGGCATCAAGGACGACGCCGTCGAGGTCCGGGCGCAAGGCTGGCGGACCCTGGCGGCCCTGCACGGGCTGATCGAGTCCGAGCTGGAGCGGTCCCTGCAGGGCGAGGCGCAGCTCTCCGTGGTGGAGTACACCGTGCTGGACGCGCTGAGCCGGCAGGACGGCTGGCACATGCGGATGCAGCAGCTGGCCCGCGCCACCGCGTTGAGCGCGAGCGCCACCACGCGCCTGGTCAACCGGCTCGAAGACCGCGGCCTCCTGACTCGGATCCTGTGCGCGGATGACCGCCGCGGAATTTACACCGAGCTCACCCCCAGCGGCATCACGCTGCTCGAGCAGAGCAGGCCGGTCCACGACGCCACGCTGGAGCGGGCGCTGGCCGAGGCCCAGGAGGTGCCGGAACTGGCGCCGCTGGTTGACGCCCTCCCCCGCCTGCACGCCCCGGTCTAGCGCGAGAACGCAGCAGCGCCACCATGGTCTAGCGCGCGAAACGCAGAAAAGCCCCGCCCAGCGGCGCCCAACCAGCTGGCAGCAGGGGCCGTTATGAGTCCTCATAACGGCCCCTGTTGCCAGTCACAGTTGGGTAGTGCCGGGGCGGGGCTTTCTACCGTTCGATCGGAAACGTCAACGGCTCGCCTTGGCGACGCGCTGCTTCATGGTCTCCAGCTGGTACCGGGAAACTTCGGCGGCGTTGTCGTCCTCGGCGAAGACGCTGGACACCATCACCGTGTCGTCACGGTCCAGGAAGCCGATCTCCTGCAGGCCGCCGAAGAACTCGTCCCAGTTGACGTCGCCGTCGCCGATCTTCAGGTGCTGGTGCACCCGGACGGGGTTCCCGGGCGGGTTGGTGATGTACCGGAGCCCGTGTGAGGCGTGGTGGTCCATGGTGTCGGCGACGTGGACCAGGCGCAGCTTGTCGCCGGCGGCCCGCATGATCTCCAGCGGTGCGTTCTTCATGTGGAAGCTGTGCGAGGCCACGTAGACCAGGCCCACATTCTTCGAGTTCAGCCCGCGGATCACCCGGATCGCTGCCAGGCCCTCCTCGACGAAGTCGTCCGGGTGCGGGTCGATCAGCAGGTCGATCCCCTCCCGCTCGATGATGGGGAGCAGTTCCTCCATGGAGCGGTAGAAGGCCCGCTCGGATTCCTCGGCCTTTTCCGGCCGGCCGCTGAACTCGGTGTTCATGGTGCTCACGCCCAGGTCCACCGTGATCTGGATGGCGCGCTTCCAGTAGCGGACGGCGGCCTCCCGTGCGTCCTCATCCGGCCCCGACCAGCGCAGCACCGGCAGCACCGAGGCGATTTCTATGTCCGCGTCGTTGCAGGCCGCCTTGAGCTGGCCCACGAGCTCGTCGTCGGCCTTCGGATGGTTGTAGAACGGGATGAAATCGGCGTGCGGGGTCAGCTGCATGTACTTGTAGCCGAGGTCGGCCACCACGCGCGGAAACTCCAGGAGTCCGTGGCTGTGGTGGAACGGGGTGGGGTCAAGGGCGATTTTCACGTTAAGCACTCCATGGTGGATCTGGCGGGCGTGCAGCCGGCCGGCGCTTCGTTCTTTGCAGGAGAAGGCGGCCGGCCGGCAGGGTTCCTAGCGGTAGAGCGCGGGCTTGGCGTTGAGCTTCACGGCGACCTTTTCGCCGTTCTTCTGCGCCTCGACGCCTGCCTCGCAGCATGCGGCCGTGGCGTAGCCGTCCCAGGCGGTGGGGCCGCCGATCTCATCGCGCAGGGCGGCGTCCACCCAGGACTGGATCTCGACGTCGTACGCTGCACCGAAGCGCTCCTCGAAGCCGGGGGTGACCTCGCCGCCCCAGCGGCCGTTGCTGCGGGTGTAGGGGCCTTTGTCTCCGCCGATGCTGACGATGCCGTCCTCGAAGGAGGCCTGGGTGGCCACCTCGTAGCCGAACTTCGCGTTGACGTAGATCTCGACGTCGGCCAGGACGCCGGACTCGGTCTCGATCAGCACGTGCTGCGGGTCGTGCTGCCCGGCCGGCGCGTTCCGCGTGGCCTTGCCGAGGCGGACCTGGACGGACGTGATTTCCTCGCCGGTGAAGTAGCGGATGGCGTCGAATTCGTGCACCACGGAGTCGTTGATCAGCATCTCGTTGGTGAAGCCCGCCGGGGTGGTGGGGTTCCGGTGCTGGTGGTGCAGCATGAGCAGCTCGCCGAGTTCGGAGTCGCGGATGATCTTGCCCAGGGCGGCGTATTCGGCGTCGAAGCGGCGCATGAAGCCGACCTGGATGCGCTTGTGGCCCAGCTTCTGCTCTGCCTCGACCATCTTCCAGGAGGACTCGGCATCCGGGGTGAGCGGCTTCTCGCACAGGATCGGGATGTCCTGGGCGATTGCCTTGAGCAGGATGTCCTCGTGCAGGAAACCGGGGGTGGCGATCAGTACGGCGTTGACGTCGCCGTTGTTGAGGGCTTCCCCGGCATCTGCGAGGGCGACGGCGCCGGGAATGCCTTCGATGGCGGCCTGCGCCCGGGCGAGGTCGACGTCGACGACGGCGGCGACTTCAGCGCCGTGGATGCGGGTGTTGAGCCGCTGGATGTGGTCTGCGCCCATACGGCCGGCGCCGATGACGGCCACGCGGAGGATCTTTGTCATGGTGGTTTCCTTCGGTTCTAGTTGACGGCCGTGCGGGAGCCGCAGGAGAGCAGGTAATTGCGGGTGCGCTTGGCGATCGGCATCGGGACGTCGAAGGCCACGGGGTACATGTCCTGTTCCACAATGCCAAAGATCGGCCGGTTCAGCGCCTCCACGGCTTCGATGACGGCGCGCAGGTCCGGCAGGCCGTTCGGCGGTTCGGTCATGACGCCGGCCAGGTTGGCGGCGGCCCAGGTCATGTTTTCCGCGTTGACCTTTTTGAGGATGTCCGGGTTGATCTGCTTCAGGTGCAGGTAGCCGATCCGGTCCGGGTAGTTCTTGATCAGGTCGAGACTGGAGGCTCCGCAGTATTCGGCGTGGCCGGTATCCAGGCAGAGGTTGAGGTACTTGGCGTCCGTGGCGGCGAGAAGGGTTTCAATGTCCTTCTGCGCGCCGACGTGGGAATCGGCGTGCGAGTGGAACTGTTGCTTCAGGCCAAAGTCCTCCAGGAGCGTCTTGCCCAGCCGGTTGTGGCCGGCGAAGAGGTCGCTCCAGGCCTTGTCGCTGAGTGTCCTGCTTTCCACGGCTTCCCCGGTGACGTCGTCGCGCCACATCGCCGGGATGACCACCATGTGTTCCCCGCCCATCGCGGCGGTGAGTTCGGCGACCTTGCGGGCCGGTTCCCACGCTGTGTCCCACTGATCCAGGCCGCGGTGGAAGGCGGTGAAAACGGTGCCGGCCGAGATCTTGAGGTCGCGCTGTTTGAGCTCTTCGGCGAGGCGTGCCGGATCGGTGGGGAGGTAGCCGTAGGGGCCCAGTTCGATCCATTTGTAGCCGGATTCGGCCACCTCGTCGAGGAACCGCTCCCACGGTGTCTGCTGGGGGTCATCCGGGAACCAGACACCCCAGGAGTCCGGCGCGGTGCCGATGATCAGCTTGTTCTCAGTCATGTCGATTCCTTCTCATCGGTTGCTCCACAGGTGCCGTTTTGGACGCTCAAAACGACGGTTACGGAGCAGTCGATCGTGGTTGGTCGAGGCGTCAGTTGCGCAGTCAGTTGGACGGGAAGTTGTAGGAGGCGCCGGAGGCGTGGGTCGGTTCGGGCCAGCGGGAGGTGACCACCTTGCCTCGGGTGTAGAAGGAGACGCCTTCGGGGCCGTAGATGTGCTTGTCGCCGAACAGCGAGGCCTTCCAGCCGCCGAAGGAGTGGTAGGCCACGGGCACCGGCAGCGGGACGTTGATGCCGATCATGCCCACGGTGACGGAGCGCTGGAACTTCCGGGCCGCGGCGCCGGAAGAGGTGAAGATCGCGGTGCCGTTGCCGTAAGGGTTGGAGTTGATCAGCGCGATGCCGGCATCGAGGTCCTCCACCCGGACCACGACCAGGACGGGTCCGAAGATTTCCTCGGTGTAGGCGGTCATTTCGGTCTTGACATGGTCAAGGACCGTGGGGCCGACCCAGAAGCCGTCCTCGTGGCCGGGGACCACGAGGTCGCGGCCGTCCACCACCATGGCGGCACCGGCGGTTTCGGCTTCGGTGACGATCTTCACGATCCGTTCCTTGGACGCCGGGGTGATGACGGGTCCCATGTCCGCGTCCGGTTCGGTGCCGTTCTTGACCTTGACGGCCAGGGCGCGCTCTTCGACCTTCTTGACCAGCAGGTCTGCAGCTTCGCCGACGGCGACGGCGACGGAGATGGCCATGCAGCGCTCGCCGGCGGAGCCGAAGGCCGCGGCGGCGAGGTGGTCGGCGGCGTTGTCGAGATCGGCGTCGGGCAGGATGATCGCGTGGTTCTTCGCCCCTCCCAGGGCCTGGACGCGCTTGCCGTGGGCGGTGGCGGTCTCGTGCACGTAGCGGGCGATCGGGGTGGAGCCGACGAAGGAGATGCCGTCCACGTCCGGGTGGGTCAGCAGGCCGTCGACGGTTCCCTTGTCGCCGTGCAGGACCTGGAAGACGCCGTCGGGCAGGCCCGCGTCCTTCCACAGCTTGGCGAGCAGCATGGAGGCGGAGGGGTCGCGTTCGGAGGGCTTGAGGATGAAGGCGTTGCCGGTGGCGATCGCCATCGGGGCCATCCACAGGGGCACCATGACCGGGAAGTTGAACGGGGTGATGCCGGCGACGACGCCGAGCGGCTCGCGGAAGGAGAAGACGTCGATGCCGGTGGAGACCTGGTCCGAGTAGTCGCCCTTGAGCAGCTGCGGGATGCCGCAGGCGAACTCGATGACCTCCAGGCCGCGGCCGATCTCGCCCTTGGCGTCGGAGAGGACCTTGCCGTGCTCGGCGGTGATCAGTTCGGCGAGTTCGTCCACGTGGGAGGCGACGAGCTCACGGAACTTGAACAGCACGGCGGTGCGCTTGGCCAGGGAGATGTCGCCCCAGGAATCGGCGGCGGCGCGGGCGGCGGCGACGGTCGCGTCCAGATCCTCGCGGTTGGCCAGCCGCAGCTCGCCCGAGACAGCGCCGGTGGCGGGGTTGTAGACGGGCTGGGTGCGGGTGCCCACGCCGGCGGTTTCCGCGCCGTTGATGAAGTGCTGGATGGTTTTGGTGCTCTGGGTCTGGGTGGTCTGGTCAGTGGTGGCAGTCATGGGACTCTTCCTTGAGTGATTGAAGTTCGAGGGGGTTCAGCCGAGCAGCTTGCGCTGGCGGGCCTTGTGGTCGGTGTAGGTCTGGAAGGCCTGTTTCGTGGAGTCGAGCTCGGAGACCTGGGAGACCGGAACGTCCCACCACGACTCGGAGCTGGGGGCATCCAGCAGCGGGTCGGATTCGACGTGGATGACGATGGGGCCGCCGCGTTCGGGGGCAGCCTTGGCGTCGCGGATAGCCTGCTCGAGCTCCGCGATGACCTTCTCCCCCGGTTCGATCCGGATCACCTTCACGCCGAGGCTTTCGGCGTTCAGGGCCAGGTCCACCGGAAGCCGGTCGCCGTCGTCGAAGCTGTGGTGCTCCTCGTCCAGGGCCCGGTACTGGGTGCCGAAGCGCTGGGAGCCGAGGGATTCGGAGAGCGAGCCGATCGAGGCGTAGCCGTGGTTCTGGATCAGGACCACGATCAGCTTGATCCGCTCGGCGACGGCGGTGACGAGTTCGGTGTGCATCATCAGGTAGGAGCCGTCGCCCACCATGACCACGACGTCGCGCTGCGCCCCGCCCTTGGCGGCTTCGGCCAGGGCCGCGCGCTTGACGCCGAGGCCGCCCGGGATCTCGTAGCCCATGCAGGAGTAGGCGTATTCGACGTGGTAGCCGAACGGGTCCCGGACGCGCCACATCTTGTGCAGGTCCCCGGGGAGCGAGCCGGCGGCACAGATGACGACGTCCTGGGCGTCCATGGCCCGGTTTGTGGCGCCGATGATCTCGTTCTGCGCCGGCAGCGGCGTGAAGCGGGTGTCGAAGGCTTCGTCCACCGTGGCGTCCCAGCGCTTCTTCTCGTTCGCGATCTGCTGCTCGAGGTCCGCGCCGATGCGGTAGCCGCCGAGGGCCTGGTTCAGCTTCACCAGGGCCTTGCGGGCATCCGCGACGATCGGCAGCGAGGTGCCGTGCTTGTAGGCGTCGATCGCGGCGACGTTGATGTTGATGAACAACACTCTCGGGTTCTGGAACGCCGTCCGGGACGCGGTGGTGAAGTCCTCGTAGCGGGTGCCGATGCCGATG
Organism: Arthrobacter sp. 05T420; assembly: GCF_056396305.1. Classification (NCBI taxonomy): domain Bacteria; kingdom Bacillati; phylum Actinomycetota; class Actinomycetes; order Micrococcales; family Micrococcaceae; genus Arthrobacter; species Arthrobacter sp. 05T420. The sequence goes on from NZ_JBFTLG010000014.1 coordinate 57,141, forward strand.
ATCAGGTCCGCTTCGGCGGCGAAGGCGTTCGCCGCCGTCGTGCCGGTGGAGCCGATCGCGCCGAGGGAGAACTTGTGGTCCCAAGGCAGGACGCCGACGCCGGCCTGGGTGTTGCCCACCGGGATGCCGGTCAGCTCGGCGAACTTGGCGAGTTCCTCGTTGGCGTAGGCGTAGAGCACGCCGCCGCCGGCGATGATCAGCGGGCGCTTGGCGGCCCGGATCGCGTCGGCGGCGCGGCGGATGTCCTCGTCGTCGGCCTCCGGGCGGCGAATCCGCCATTCGCGTTCGGCAAGGAACTCCTCGGGCACGTCGAAGGCTTCGGCCTGGACGTCCTGCGGCAGCGAGATCGTGACCGCGCCTGTCTCGGCCGGGTCGGTGAGGACGCGGAGTCCGTGGTGGAACGCGGAGAACAGTTGCTCGGGCCTCGAGACGCGGTCGAAGAACTTCGACAGCGGCCGGAAGGCGTCGTTGACGGTGATGTCGTAGGCGTAGGGCTGTTCGAGCTGCTGCAGCACGGGGTCGGCGGCGCGGGTGGCGAATGTGTCGCTCGGCAGCAGCAGGACCGGCAGCCGGTTGGTGGTTGCCAGCGCCGCGCCGGTGAGCAGGTTCGAGGACCCCGGGCCGATCGAGGTGCTGATCGCGAACGTCTGGCGGCGCCGGGTGTGCCGGGCGAAGCCGACCGCCTGGTGGGACTGGGCCTGTTCGTTGCGGCCCTGGTAGTACGGCATGATGGCCGGATCGAGCTGCTGGTACTGCTTTAGCGCCTGGCCGACGCCGGCAACGTTGCCGTGGCCAAAGATGCCGAACGTGCCGGGAATCAGGCGTTCCCGGAAGTCCTGGCCGCCAACCGAATCGACGGTGTACTGCTTGGACAGGTATTCGACGACGGCCTGGGCGACTGTCATTCTGCGTGTTCCTGAGGCAGTGCTGGTTCCCATGGGAAGTTACTCCGATACTTCTTCGGTGCGGGCGGACTCGGTGCGGCCTGACTCGGCGTGCGTGGTTGTGGTGCGGCTGGATTCGGTGCGGGTGGATTTGGTCTGGTGCAGCAGTGAGGCAGCGGTTGCCACGGCTCCGGCGACGTCGCCGTCCTGCGGATAGAGCAGGGTCCGGCCGACGGTGAGGCCCTGGACTCCGGGCAACGCGAGTGCTGCCTGCCAGCTGGAGAACACGTCGTCCTGGCTGCCCTCCGGGTCGCCGCCAAGGAGCACCGTGGGCATGGTGGTGGACGCCATGACACGTTCCATCTCGGCCACCACAGGCAGCTTCATCCAGGTGTAGGCGCTGGTCGCGCCGAGGCCTTCGGCGATGGCCACCGATTTGATGACGGCGTTGGTGGAGAGGTCGTTGCGGGCCTTGCCGTTCTCGCGGACGGAGAGGAACGGTTCCACCATGGCGATCAGCTTGCGTTCGGCGAGGGAGTCGATGGCCCTCGCGGTCGCTTCCAGGGTGGCCACCGTGTCCGGGTCACCGAGGCAGATGCGGGTGAGCATCTTGCCGCCGTCAGCGCCCAGGGCCTTGAGCGCGGCCGCGGTGTGGCCGGTAAAGCGGTCATCGAATTCGTTCACCAGCCCGGCAAGGCCGCCACGGTTCATCGAGCCGAAGAGCAGCTTGCCCTCGAGCGCGCCGAGCAGGAGCAGATCGTCCATGATGTCCGGCGAAGCCAGAACACCATCCACGTCCGGGTTGGCCAGGGCGATCTGCAGGCGGTCCAGGAGCTGGCGGCGGTCCGCCATGGCCACGGGATCGCTGCCAACCGCGAGTGCTCCGCGGGCGGGATGGTCGGCGGCGACGATGAAGTTCTGCCTGCGTGCCCTGACGCCGGGGTGGCGGCGCCGGGCCTTGGCGGCACGGGCGATCGCTTCCGGGTCTTCGAGACGGATGATGCTCAGGTGCTCGTACCGGCGGGGATCATCGCTCACCGAGAGGGTGGCGGCGGCTGGATTGACACTCACAGTGCTGCTCCTTCGGTGGCGTAGGTGCCCGGCACCAGGCGGCCGCGCTCGGCGAGCAGTCCGGTGACTTCCTCGGGAGTCGGCATCGCATCGGCGCAGGACAGGCGGGAGGCGACAAGGGCGCCGGCGGCGTTGGCAAAATCAAGGACCTGGGCCAGCGGCCAGCCGGAGAGCAGTCCGTGGCAGAAGGCGCCGCCGAAGGAGTCGCCGGCGCCGAGGCCGTTGACGGTTTCCACCGGCACCGGGGCGGAGACCACCCGCTCGGTGCGGGTCTTGGCCATGACCCCTTCCGTGCCCAGCTTCACGACGGCAATTTCGACGCCGGCCGCGAGCAGCCGGTCCGCCTGTTCGTCCGGGGTGCCCTCGCCGACGGCGACGGCGCATTCCTTGTCGTTGCCAATCGCGACGGTGACATGCGGCAGGATCTTGGCGACCTGCTCCCGCGCTTCTTCCTCGGAGGCCCAGAACATCGGCCGGTAATCGAGGTCCAGGATGGTGAACTGGCCGGGCTTCAGCTTGGTGCGGGGCCGCGCCTCGTGGGCCGCGAGGTGGGCGGTACGGCTGGGCTCCTGGCACAGGCCGGTGACGGTGGACCAGAAGATTCCGGCGTCCTTAATCGCGTCCAGGTCCAGCTCCTCGGCCTTGATCTGCAGGTCCGGTGCCGTGGGGAAGCGTCCGTAGAAGTAGAGCGGGAAGTCTTCCGGCGGCTTGATCGCGCAGAACGTGACCGCGGTGGGCCATTCCTTGACCGCCGTGACGAAGGAGTCGTCCACATTGAACTTGCGCAGTTCGCGGTGCAGATATTTGCCGAAGGCGTCGTCGCCGGTGCGGGTGATGACGGCGGCGCGCCGGCCGTGGCGGGCAGCGGCCACCGCTACGTTGGACGGGGATCCGCCAAGATACTTTCCGAAGGACGTGACATCCTCCAGATCCACCCCGATGTCGTTCGGGTAGATATCAACACTGATTCGCCCGATCGTGAGCAGTTCGTGGGTCACGGTGATCGTGGACCTTTCTGGTGTGAACTCGGTACCTTTGCGCAGCCTGAGCTTCGGTGCTTAGGGGCCGGCGTGAGCCTGGCCACAACCACTACTTTGCCCTAGAATCCATGTACTGTCAAAGGTTTGTACTGACATATTTACAACATGACACGGAGGGTCCGATGGGCCCCGCCGCGCGGGTGTGGTGACGGCGCAAGAAGCGCCGCTGCGGCTACCTGCCGGGGACCCCAAGTTCGCCGGTGACATACTGCGCCTGCCCAAAACCAAACGACCAGTCCCCCGCAGTGTTCTCGACATAACCGATGAAAACGTCCCCGCCGGCGACCCCCGCGGCGGCCAGCCGGTCCGCAATGGCGGCAAACAGGGACTGCTTGGTGGCCTGACTGCGCCCGGCCTGGGTGAAGATCTGGATCATCACCACATCCGGCGTCCGCTCAAAGCCAAGCCCGGCATCCTGGGCGACAATCTGCCCCGCGGGATGTTCCGTCAGCACGTGGAAGTAGTCCCGCTCCGGAATGCCAAATTCAGCCACGATCGCGGCATGGATTCCCTGGCTGAGGCCGCGGAGCTGCTCCGCGCTGCGGCCCTGATTGACGTCGATTCGCACGAGAGGCACTCGCATCTCCTTCGGTAGTTTGTCCTGACATACTAACAAACTAATGCAGAGTCAGGCAAGGGTGTCCCCGCCGGCATACAGCAACGCGGGGTCACTTAGCGCCCATTGCGGAGCCCGGGATGGGCGCTAAGTGACCCCGCGTTGGGGTATTGCGCGGGCGAACGGCCAGGAGTAGCGTTAACAACCTAGAGGTTGATCAACTAGATCGTTGATTATGCAGGAGTTGATCAGCACCCGGCCGGGCAGAGATCCTGCTGGGCGGACCATGGGACGAGGAGGTGGGACACCGAGTGGAAACACGCGACGACGGCGAGCTCGACGCGGCCTTCCTGGCCCTCGCCGATCCGGTCCGCCGCCGCATCATTGCCCGGCTCAGCCGGGGCCCGGCCACCGTCAACGAACTGGCGGAGCCTTTCGCGATCACCAAACAGGCGGTCTCGAAACACATCCAGGTCCTCGAGCAGGCGCAGCTCGTCACGCGCACCCGTGACGCCCAGCGCCGGCCCGTGCATCTGAACCCCGCACGGCTGGAGGCGCTCACCGCCTGGATCGACCAGTACCGGCTGGTCCGCGAAGGGCAATTTCGCAGCCTTGACGCCGTGCTTGAAAACCGCGCCGCCCGTGGCGGCACACAGGCAAAGGACACATCATGAGCAACGCACTGACACTGACAGTCCCCGAGGGTCTGCCCTTCATCGATTACCAGCGGGAATTCGAGTTCCCCGTTTCCGAGGTCTTCCGGGCGCACAAGGACCCGGAGCTCGTGGCCCAGTGGCTCGGTCCGCGGCGGCTGAAGATGGACATCGACCACTACGATTTCCGCACCGGCGGCAGCTACCGCTACACCCACCTCGACCCGGACGGCACCTCCTACGGCTTCAACGGAGTCTTCCACACAGTCCGCGAGAACGAGTTCGCCATCCAGACCTTCGAATTCGATGGCTACCCCGACGTGGTGAGCATCGAGTACCTGACCTTCGAGGACCTCGGCAATGGACGGAGCCGCATCCGTGGCCATTCCGTCTACCCCACGCAGGAGGCACGCGACGGCATGGCGCAGTCCGGCATGGAGGGCGGCATGACCGAGGGCTACGAGCGGCTGGATGAGCTACTCAGCGGTGCGAAGGTTTAGGACCGCGCGGGTCCGGACTCAAAGAGCCAAAAAGTACGACGGCGGCAGGCCACCTTTGCCTGGAAGGTGGCCTGCCGCCGTCGTACTAGAGCCGTCGTACTTAAAGAAGCAACGCGGGGTCACTTCACGCCCATGCCACCGAGTGGAATGGGCCGCAAGTGACCCCGCGTTGCTGTTTTGCTGTGGTGCTGTATTTCTGTGGTGCTGGGACCTAGAGGGTCGCGAAGACCTCGCGCAGGAGCTTGGCGGTCTCGGACGGCGTCTTGCCGACCTTGACGCCGGCAGCCTCGAGGGCTTCCTTCTTGGCCTGCGCGGTGCCCGCGGAACCCGAAACGATGGCGCCTGCGTGGCCCATGGTCTTGCCTTCCGGAGCGGTGAAGCCAGCCACGTAGCCAACAACCGGCTTCGTGACGTGCGCCTTGATGTAGTCGGCGGCACGCTCTTCGGCGTCGCCACCGATTTCGCCGATCATGACGATCGCCTTGGTCTCCGGGTCAGCTTCGAAGGCTTCGAGGGCATCGATGTGGGTGGTGCCGATGACGGGGTCGCCGCCGATGCCGATGGCGGTGGAGAAGCCGAGGTCGCGCAGTTCGTACATCATCTGGTAAGTCAGGGTGCCGGACTTGGAGACGAGGCCGATGGGGCCCTTGCCCGTGATGTTCGCAGGCGTGATGCCGACGAGGGCCTCACCCGGGGTGATGATGCCGGGGCAGTTCGGTCCGATGATCCGGGTGACCTGCTTGCCGTTGGCGTCGACCTTGGACTGGGCCAGTGCCCAGAACTCGGCGGAGTCCTGGACCGGCACGCCTTCGGTGATGACCACGACGAGGCCGATGCCGGCCTCGATGGCTTCAACGACGGCGTCCTTGGTGAATGCCGGCGGCACGAAGACGATGGAAACGTCAGCGCCGGTTTCCGCCATGGCTTCCTTGACGGTGCCGAAAACGGTGATCTCGGCGTCGCCGTGCAGGACCGTGGTGCCGGCCTTACGGGCGTTGACGCCGCCAACAACGTTGGTGCCGGCCTTGAGCATCAGTGCGGTGTGCTTGGTGCCTTCGCCCCCGGTGATGCCCTGGACGATGACCTTGGAGTCCTTGTTCAGATAAATAGACATAGTCGAGTCCCTCTACTTCGCTGCGTTGGCGAGCTCGGCAGCCTTGTCGGCGCCCTCGTCCATGGTGGCGGCCAGAGTAACCAGCGGGTGGTTGGCCTCGGCCAGGATGCGGCGGCCTTCCTCAACGTTGTTGCCGTCGAGGCGGACTACCAGCGGCTTGTTCGCGGAGTGGCCCAGCTCGGCCAGTGCACCGACGATGCCCTTGGCGACGGCGTCACAGGCGGTAATGCCGCCGAAGACGTTGACGAAGACGGACTTGACCTGCGGGTCGCCCAGGATGACGTCGAGGCCTGCTGCCATGACCTCGGCAGAAGCTCCACCGCCGATGTCCAGGAAGTTGGCGGGCTTGACGTTGCCGTGGTGCTCGCCGGCGTAAGCAACGACGTCGAGGGTGGACATGACCAGGCCGGCACCGTTACCGATGATGCCGACTTCGCCGTCCAGCTTGACGTAGTTGAGGTCCTGCGCCTTGGCCTTGGCCTCGAGGGGGTCAGCCGCGTCCTTGTCTTCAAGGTGAGCGTGCTTGGGGTGACGGAAGTCGGCGTTCTCGTCGAGGGAGACCTTGCCGTCGAGGGCAACGATGTCACCGGCGCCGGTCAGGACCAGCGGGTTGACCTCCACGAGGGTGGCGTCTTCCTTCTTGAAAACGTCCCAGAGCTTCAGGATTACGCTGGCGACCTTGCCGCGCAGTTCCTCGGCGAAGCCCGCAGCGGCGACGATTTCGTCGGCCTTGGCCTGGTCGATGCCTACGGCCGGGTCGATCGCGATCTTGGCAAGGGCCTCGGGGCGCTCAACGGCGAGCTGCTCGATTTCCATGCCGCCTTCAACCGAGCACATGGCCAGGTAGTTGCGGTTTGCCCGATCCAGGAGAACCGAGAAGTAGTATTCCTCGGCGATGTCTGCACCCTGGGCGATCATCACACGGTGAACGGTGTGGCCCTTGATGTCCATCCCGAGGATGTTGGTGGAGTGTTCAAACGCGTCGTCAGCGGTCTTCGCGACCTTGACGCCGCCGGCCTTGCCGCGGCCTCCGGCCTTGACCTGCGCCTTTACGACAGTTACGCCGCCGATTTTCTCGGCAGCTGCCTTTGCTTCTTCAGGGGTGTGCGCCACGATGCCAGCAAGCACGGGTACACCGTGCGCCTCGAACATATCGCGCGCCTGATATTCAAACAGGTCCACGGTTTAGTGTCCTTCTACGTCGAAGTAGTTTCTGTACAGCCGGACCCCACGTACTCGCGGTTACCGGGCTGCGGAATAAACGCACCCTGCGACAAGCTTGGAAACGAGCCACACGGCGCAATGCTCCTCTGGGAACTCTAGTCCTTCGATCGGACCAGCCCGTTCCAGAGTACCGGTTATGTGAGTAAGGACACTATTCTATGGAGCGTAGAAAAACCGCTAGATTACGCGGTTTTTGGGGTGTCCGACGGCGTGCAGGAGGCCGAGGGGGCCGCTGCAGATGCGCTTTCGTAACGAACGCGCAAGCAGGCGGCGCCGGCGGCGTAGCGTACCGGCGCGGCCCCGTCTCCCGGGTCCGCTCCCAGCTCCCCTATGCGGCGAGCTGCGCGGCCAGCTAGGCGTCCAGCTTGGTCAGCGGCGCGTAGCGCAACAGCAGCCGCTTCTCGCCGACGTCGAACTTCACCTTGGCGACCGTCTTGTCCCCTGCGCCCTCAACCGCCAGCACGGTGCCGTTGCCGAAGGCCGTGTGGTTGACCTTGTCCCCCACGCTGACGGCGACGACTTCCTTCTGCGGCTGGACCCTGTTCTTGGCCACCGCGGCGGGTACCTCGGCGTTGAAGCCCGCGGACGGGCCGGCACCGGCGCCGCGGGCGGTCCCGGCACCCCAGAACGATCCGCCGTACCGGCTGGAGCCGATCCCGGCGCCGCTCCCCCAGCCCCCGCTCTGGCGGCTGGCGCCTTCGCGCTTCCATTCGACGAGCTCGGCCGGGATCTCCTCGATGAACTGGCTCGCGGGGTTGTACTGGCTCTGGCCCCACATGCTGCGCACCTCGGAGCGGGTCAGGTACAGCCGCTTCCGGGCCCGGGTCAGGCCCACATAAGCCAGCCGGCGTTCCTCGGCCAGTTCCTTGGGATCGGTGGCGGAGCGCTGGTGCGGGAACAGTCCGTGCTCCATGCCGGTGAGGAACACGACCGGGAATTCCAGGCCCTTGGCAGTGTGCAGGGTCATCAGTGTGACGACGCCGAGCCGCTTGGCCTCGGCGACGGCGGCATCGATGTCGGCCCCGGGCGCGTCCGGGATCTGGTCCGCGTCCGCCACGAGCGATACCTGCTCCAGGAAGGCTCCAAGCGAGCCTTCGGGGTTGTCGCGTTCGTATTCCCGGACCACGGCAACCAGCTCGGCAAGGTTCTCCACCCGCGATTCGTCCTGCGGGTCGGTGCTGGAACGCAGCCCGGCGAGGTAGCCGGTCTGTTCCAGTACGGCTTCCAGCGCCGCGGAAGCGCCGGAGCCGGAGGCCACCTCGGCGAGGTCATCGAGGAGTTTCACGAAGCCCAGCACGGCGTTGACCGAGCGTGTCGCCATGCCGGGGGCCTCGTCGGCGCGGCGCGCGGCGGCCATGAAGGAAATCCGGTCCCGCTGCGCGAGGGAGGCCACCGCCCCTTCGGCACGGTCACCGATCCCGCGCTTGGGTTCGTTGAGGATGCGGCGGAGGTTGACGTCGTCGTCCGGGTTGACCAGCACCCGGAGGTAGGCGAGGGCGTCCTTGATCTCCTTGCGCTCGTAGAAGCGGGTGCCGCCGACCACCTTGTACGGCAGGCCCACCCGGACCAGGACGTCCTCGATCGAGCGGGACTGGGCGTTGGTGCGGTAGAAAATGGCGACGTCGCCGGGGCGCAGGTTGCCCTCGTCCTGGAGCCGGTCGATCTCCTTCGCGATGAACTGGGCCTCGTCGTGTTCATTCTCGCCGACGTAGCCGACGATCTTCTCGCCGTCGCCCTCGGCCGTCCAGAGCCGCTTCTCCGGCCGGTTGGGATTGCGGGAGATCACCGAGTTGGCGGCGCTGAGGATGGTCTGGGTGGAGCGATAGTTCTGTTCGAGCTTGATGGTGCGGGCGTCCGGGTAGTCCTTCTCGAACTCCACGATGTTGCGGATGTCCGCGCCGCGGAACGCGTAGATGGACTGGTCGGAATCGCCGACGACGGTGAGCTCGGCGGCGTCGGGGCCCTCGCCGACGATCTCGCGCACCAGGGCGTACTGGGCGTGGTTGGTGTCCTGGTATTCGTCGACGAGGACGTGCCGGAAGCGGCGCCGGTAGGAGTCGGCGAGCGCGGGGAAGGCCCGGAACATGTAGACCGTCTCGGCGATCAGGTCATCGAAGTCCATCGCGTTGGCCTGGCGCAGGCGCTGGGTATACCCCTTGAAGACCTCGGCGACGGCCTGCTCGAAGGGATCGTTGTGGTTGGCGCTGGAGGAGTAGCTGTCGGCGTCGATCAGCTCGTTCTTGAGCGCGGAAATCTTGTGCTGGATGGCCTTGGGTGCGAAGCGCTTGGGGTCCAGATCCAGGTTCTTGGCCACCAGCGTGATCAGGCGCAGTGAGTCCGCGGAGTCGTAGATCGAGAAGTTGGAGTTCAGCCCGACATTCTTGGCCTCGCGGCGCAGGATCCGGACGCAGGAGGAGTGGAAGGTGGAGATCCACATGGTCTTGGCCCGGCCGCCGACCAGTGCCTCGATCCGTTCCCGCATTTCGGCCGCGGCCTTGTTGGTGAAGGTGATGGCCAGGATCTCGCCGTGGTGCGCCCGACGGGTGGCGATAAGGTACGCGATCCGGTTACTGAGCACGCGGGTTTTGCCCGAGCCCGCACCGGCCACGATCAGCAGGGCACTGCCGGCATGCTTGACCGCTTCTTCCTGCTGGGGGTTCAGCCCCTCCAGGAGTTCGCTGGCGCTCGGGAGCCGCGGACGGTCCCCCTCGTGGCCGCCCTCGTGGCGATCGCTGCTCGGGCCGTTGCCTGCGCTGTTTGCGCCCCAGCCGGGAGCGGAACCCACCGCGGCCGCACCTGTTCCGAGGGACGATTTTGTGGCCGCCGCCGTTCTGGAGGCAGCTTGGAAGGGTCCGTCGGCGTAAGGGTCAAACAACATATCCATGGTGTTAACAAGTCTAGGCGGTGCCACTGACGGCCGCGTCCGCCCCTGTGGACATGCCCTCCCCTGCCCGCGCCCAGAGGACATAATCCCCGTATGCCCAGCGCTGGCCGCTAGGAATGAGCCTGTCCCCCGGACACTTAGCTAGGGAGTGGGCATGCCCTCCGCAGCCCGCGCCGAGTGGACATAATCCCCTTAAGCACAGCTCTGGCCTCTAAGAATGAGCATGTCCCACGGACAGTTCACTAGTTCCCACGGAGACTCCGCTAGAGAGTGAGCTTGTCCTATGGAGGGTGTGCGGCGGAGCGAGCATGCGCTCCCTTGCCCGCGCCCAGTGGACATAGTCTCCATATGCTCAGCGCTAGCCGCGAAGAACGAGCATCCCCCACGGAGACTTCCCGCCCTGGCGGCAAAGAATGAGCATATTCCATGGAACCTCGCTGACGAATGAGCATGTCCCCCGGACACAAGCCGGCGCGACGCGCATGCCCTCCGCCGCCCGCGCCCAGTGGACATAGTCCCCTTATGCCCAGCCCCAGCAGCAAAGAATGAGCATGTCCCACAAAGATGGCAGCAAAGAATGAGCATGCCCTCCGGCCAGGTCCAGCTGGCGGGACGCCTAGCTCACGGCCCCGGAACTGAGCGCGGCACGCACCTGCCGCACCGCCGTCGTGCCTCCCGCGATGAACCAGTTGAGTCCGTTGACGCGAACGACGTCGGTGGCGCCCCCGGCCGCCTCTACGATCGCCTTTCCGGGCAGCCAGTCCCACTCAGGGCAGCTGTGCTGGAACCAGCACCCGAGTTCACCGTCCGCGACCCGGCCGAGATCGCAGGAGCCGGACCCGAACATGCGAAGCGCCGCTGCCGACGTCGCGGCTGCGTGCCAGGGCACGGCACACATTGGATCGGCAAGCCAGGTCGGGTGGATGTACGTTGCCGCGCCGAGTTCTGACAGCGGCGTGTCAGAACGCCCCGCGCCTCCGGATGCGCCGGGGAGGAACGAGACAAGTTTTTCGCCGTTGAGCGTTGCCGCCCGGGACGTCCCGCCGAGCCAGAGTTTGTCCTCCTCCGGCTGGAAGATGGCGCCGAGCCCTGCACCGGAGGAATCCTTCAGGGCAATGGCCGAGCACCAGTATGTGGACCCATGCAGGAAGTTGAAAGTCCCGTCGACCGGATCAATGACCCAGGTCCGGCCGCTGCTGCCCGCCACGGAGGCGCCCTCTTCGCCCAGGACAGAGTCATCGGGCCGGCAGCGCCGAAGTTGTTCGAGCACGTACGACTCGGCGGCGTGGTCGGCGGCCGTGACGACGTCCGAGACCGACGTCTTCTGCTTGCCCTCAAGCCCCGCCTGCCGCATCAACAGCGCGAGGGTGCCGGCCTCACGGACCAGGGCCTCGGCCAGTTGGTAGTCGTCCAGCGACGGGTCGAGATCTGCGGTGCTATGCCGGCCAAGCCGGTGTTTTCCTAGTTCGGTCACGCGTCCCAGACTATCGGCGCCCGCTGGCACTGAACAGCCGATGCACGAATGCGGTGCCGGGAGGCGTCAGAGAGCTTGTGCAGGGCGGCTGTGCAGGACGGGCGATAATGGAGCCATGGCCAAGACACCCGCGCAGCGGATCAAAAAGCACGGCGCTAACGCGGCGGTCCCCCAGCACCACCTCCCCCCAGTGATCAATCCGAGCACCGCCCGGACACCGCAGAAGGCACAGAGCAACAGCAATCTGATTGTGATCGCCGGCGTCGTGGCCAGCCTGTTCCTGTTCTGGTATCTCCACCTGCTCACGCTCAACCAGCTCACGCAATTGTCGGGCGGGCAGCCCATGCCGGATTCGTTGATCGGCGGCTTCGACCAGGGCTTCGTGGAGCAGTTGCGCGCGGCCATGGACGCCGACGCCAAGGGCCAACTGAACTACGTCCACAAGACGGCCGGCATGCTCTTCCCGCTGATCTTTGGCTTCACCTGGCTGCTGCTGATCGGAACCAACGTGGCCCGGAAATCCCTGCGCTGGGCGCTGTGGGCGTTGCCGCTGATCTTCGCGGCGGTCAGGCTGTGGGGCAACACCGTGATCGATGCAATGATGTCCGCCGGAACCCTCGACGGCGGTCAGGTCGCGCTGGCATCCATGCTCACCGTGGCCGGCTGGGCACTCCTGGCGCTGAGCCTCGTCGCCGGCGGCGCGGCCGTATTCCTGGGCCGCAAAGCTGCCGCTGCTTCACCTGCCACGGGGCATGTCCAGCCTTAGCCACGGCCGCTGAAGTCTTCCCTCGCGCTCGGGCCTAGAACATGGGACATGTCCAGCCTTAGTCGCGGCCCCTGGACTCATCCCTCGCACTCGGCCTAGAACACGGGGCATGTCCATGCTAGGCCCGCCCCGTGGACATTCTGCTGTTATGTCCAGTCCTCACCGCCAAAGGAGGGCATGTCCACCCCAGCCCCAGACTGGGCACGTCCACCCACCCGTGCCTGAGACATGCATAGTCCTCATCGCCAGCGGAGAGCATGTCCAGCTTTAAGCCCTGGTTAGGGCAGGTCCACCCGTCTGTGCGAGGGGCTTGCCCAGTCCTCACGGCCAGCAGAGTGCGTGTCCACGTCAGCGGAGGGTCAGGGCACGTCGTTTAGGAATTCAAGGGCCTGCTCAGCACGCTGCGGAGCGCCTGCCTTTTCAAACTGATCGGCGGCCTCCAGCAGATAGTTTCGAGCCTCGACCGAGTTTCCTAAGGCGGCGTGGGAGCGGCCCAGAAGCAGATATGCCTCGCCCAGTATTTGCGGCGACGTCTTTTCGGGGACCGGGAAAATCTCATCAAGAGTATCAACCGCCGATTTCTGATCCCCCGCCAGGAAATTCCAGTGGCCGCGGTTCAGCTTGAGCAATATGTGATCTTCTTCGGTGCCGCCAATGACGTCGGTGGCGAGTTCCGCACGTTCAATACAGCGCAGCGTGTCCGAATCCGCAACGTCGGCGGCGAGGCGCATGGCCGCGGAGGCCTTGTTGAATTTGGCCCAAACATTGAGGTTTCGAGCCGGTGAAAAAGTGCCGGCCGCGAGCTCGTGATAATGCAGCCCCTCGGCGATTTTGCTGCAAAGAAACGCGACATTACCGATGACCCAGTACGCTTTGCCCACCAACTGATCATCGACTTCACCCGAAATGACGTCGGCCATGATGAGGCTTTCCGCCCACGCTTCGTCAAGCCTTCCGCTGTCGGCGAGGGCCGCAATGAGCGCCTGCCGGGCCTTGACTGCGATCTCGACGTCGTCCTCGCCTTTCATGAGATCCGCCGCGATTCTGGCCTCGTCGGCGGCCTCTTCGAGCAGACCCATGCCCCGGCGGGTCAGGGCCAGGAGGATGTGCACCTGAGCCTGGAGCTGCCGGTTGCCGTCCTGGGGTTCCGCGATCAACGTGCCGGCAAGTTCCGCACAGGCTTCAATGTCTCCGGCGGCAATGAGGCTCTCGGCCCGGAACAACGTCATGTGCCACCACGAAGACGAATCACCCTCGGCACTGGCAATGTCTGCCGCCGCCCGTGCGGCGTTCGCTGCCTCGCGGAAGTCGTGGCTGGACCGGTGTTCGCGCGCCTGCAGCTCTGCAGCGGCGTACGAGGGAGAAACGGAGCTTTGTTGCATGTCTCAATTATCCGTTGCCGCGGGAGCGGAAACGAACAAACCGCGCAAGCAAGACCTGCGCAATATTGACTCAGGACTTCCGCAGCTTCGCGCGAATAACACGAAACCATTCATTGCGGAACGAAACGTTATACAACGGCGTGTCGTTTAGCCCTATACTAAATCTGCACCACATGTCACATGAGTCACATCAGCCTCTTACGTATCAGGAGTCCTAATGAAGAAGACCCTTGCAACACTCCTCGTCGCCGGTGCGTTGGCCGCCGCTGGTCTGTCTGCCTCCGCAGCGATTTCTGCTGCAGCTGACACCTCCGGACAGAGCACGGTCGCCGCTATCGGCTGGTGGCCGGACTCCATCAAGAAGTAACGGAGACTGCATTGACAGGCGGCGGGTGTCGGAACTGATTCCGACACCCGCCGTCGTTGTTTAACCTTCGGCCTGCATCGCGCAACAACCATCAGGCCCGGAGCCACAAACGCTATTTACCCCCGCCAATCAACGCCATAATCTCCGCCGCCGGGGCCGGCCGGCCGAAATAGTAGCCCTGGCCGCTGCCGCAGCCCATCTCCCGGAGCACGTCGGCCTGCTCCGCCGTCTCGATGCCCTCGGCCAGCGCCTTGAGTCCGCAGGCGTGGATCAGATGCAGCACCGCGGCCACGAAGTCCCGCTGCTCCTCGTCGTCGCCCAGGCCGCTGATCAGGCTCCGGTCGATCTTGACCACGTTCACCGGCAGCTTGCGCAGGTAGCTGATGGAGGAATAGCCGGTGCCGAAGTCATCGATCTCGAGCTGGACCCCGAGGCGCCGCAGGCCGTTGAGCGAATACTGGTCCACGTCCCCGCCGTTGACGGCCATCGACTCCGTCAGTTCCACGATCAGGTTTGATGCATCCACGCCAGTCTCCCTGAGGATGTCGCGCACATGTTCGATCAGTTCGAGATTTTGAAGTTCGGTGGTGGAAATGTTGACGCGGACGTTGAACGTGCTGTCCACCTGCTGTTCCTGCTGCCATTGCCGTAATTGACGCACTGCATTGCGCAGCACCCAGTGGCCCAGGTCAACGATCATGCCGGTTTCCTCGGCCAGGGGAATAAACTGATCCGGCATGAGAAGACCACGTTCCGGATGGTTCCACCGGACCAGCGCCTCGACGCCCTCGATCCGGCCCGAGGCGAGGTCCACCACCGGCTGGTAGTGCAGGGTCAGCTGGTCCTGCAGGATGGCTTCGCGCATTTCCGTAATCATGACGCTCTGCAGCCGGCGGGCGTACAGCAGGGCGGGTTCGAACACTTTGATGCTGCTGTGCGGCTGTGCCTTGGCCGCGTACATCGCCGTGTCGGCCTCCATGACCAGATCGTCAACGGACTGGCCGGGTTCCGCGATCCGCAGGCCGATGCTCGTTCCGCAGGTGATTTTCAGGTCACCGACGTCGAGGCTCTCACTGAGCGCCGTGAGGATCCTGTTCGCCACTCTCCGTGCCCGGACCAGATTGGACTTCGGCAGCATGACGGCGAATTCGTCGCCGCCGAGGCGCGCCACGGTATCCGTCTCGCGGACGGCGTTCTGGAGGCGGCGCGCGATGACCCGCAGGACGTCGTCGCCGGCACTGTGCCCCAGAGTGTCGTTAATGCCCTTGAAGGAATCGAGATCGAGAATCAGCAGTGCCGGCGGCATCTCGCCGCGCGAGGACTCCGCCAGGGCATGGCTCAGGACCGAGTTCAGTGCAGTCCGGTTGGCGAGTTGGGTCAGGGGGTCAGTGAGCGCCATGCGTTCGAGTTCCACCTGCGCGGCCCGCAGCATGGCCGTGCGGCTTTCGACCCGGTCCTCCAGCTCCTGGTAGATGGTCTGCAGGTCATCGGCCATCAAGTTAATGCCGGCAATGACCGCGGCCACGTCGTCACGCGCTCCGGAATGCGGGATCCTGGTGCTCAGATCGCCCCCGGCGATCCGCACGATGCCTTCCACGAGGGCGTGCAGCCTGGGGTCCGGCGCCTCATTCTTCACGGACATGCTGCCTTAGCCATTCGACGGCCGCGGACTCTGAGGTGAAGAACTGCGCGGGGATCGTCTCGCTTCTGGATCGCAGGAGGTAGTGGGCAATGACCCGGTCCACCGGGCTCTCGCCTACCAGCGCGAACGCCGTTGCCGCTATGGAACCGCTGTAAACCTGCCGCGCCTCCATATTGACGCCGACGACGCCGGTGATCACCAAGAGCACCGGCATCCGCCGTCCCGCGGCGAGGGAACGGACGGTTTCACCGGCGATGCGCGCCTCGGGACCCTCGATCTCTTGGTTGGCGGGCAGCAGGACCTCGATGATTCCGCCGTCGAGCATCCGCACGCCGATGGCACGGCTGGCAAGGCCATCCACGAAGGCCCCGTCGATCGCCCGGGCCGCTGCAACGGCCGCCGGACCCGGGATGGTGCCGGCGACGGCGCCGACCGCGGCGCCGGCTGCCTCGTCGGGCGACGCCGCCTCAGGCGACGCCGCCTCAGGCAACTGCTCATCAGCCAGCGCCCCCTCCGGCAGCCGTTCGTCCGGCCCGGCCAGGGCCTCGAGCGTCATCGGACCGCAATCCGACGTCGGCGGTCCGCGGAGCCCCGGAGGTCACGGTTCAGCCGTCGGTCGCCGTGATAGAGAATCGTTTCCCAGTCGACTTCCTCTGCAGTCTTGGCAATCACGGGGCTCTCCTGCACTTTCTTGGGCCGGGGGCTGACATACAGCCAGTTAACCATCCCGAGGAAGATATCCACCGCGGAGTTGAAGACTCCGATGTAGGCCCGGATCGCGCCCGCGGCCAGGACGGCGTTGACGGTGGCGAAGGCCACGTTGCCCCAGTTCCCTACTTGCGCGTCGCGCCAGACGGTCAGCAATGAGAAGGCGACAATCGCATACGGCGTGAGGACGTAGATTGCCGGGGCCGCTGTGCGGTCCTTGACCTTGGGGGTGCGGGCGAAGGGAATCTTGTCACCGGTGACTGCCTGCTGCAGCGACTTCAGCACGCCCGCCAGGTTGACCGGCAGCAGCACCAGGTTGAAGCCGTAGATCCGGAGGATGTCGCTGAAGCGGTGCCCGCAATCGCGCAGGTCGCTGCCCATGGCGAGGAAGTACGGCAGGGCCGCGAGGAACACGATCGGGCTCAGCAGCCGGCTGTCATAGGGGTAGGCCAGGAGGAAGACGAGGCCGAAGCTTGCCCAGGCGATGGACGCCATGTAGTTCACCCGGAGCAGCACCTCCCGGAACAGGATCGCGCGGCGCTCGGACCTGTGCTGCCGGAGCTGGACCCACAGCTTGGGCAGGATCAGCAGGCCGCCATTTGCCCAGCGCCGGCGCTGGACCACGAGCGAGCCGAAGTCCGGGGGCGTGGCGCTGTAGCTGAGCCGTTCCGGATAGTTCACCAGGGTCCAGCCGTGCTGGCCGAGGTCGATGCTGGACTCGGTGTCTTCAATGACGGTCCGGTCCTGGATGTAGGTCCGGATCTCGAAGCCGCCAGTGGTCTCCACCTCGACGATGTCCTCCAGGGAGCGCTTGCGGATGACGGCGTTGGCGCCCACCCAGAAGGTCGCACCGTAATAGCTCATGCCCTGGTGGAGGATGTGCTGGAGGTCAGTCGTGGCTCCGGCGACCCGCTCGATGCGGGTGGGGGCGCCACGGAAGGAAGAGTACGGCGTCTGGGTCACCGCGACGCGCTCGTTCCCGGCCGATTCCAGGAAGTAGACCAGCCGGAGGCAGTAGTCCCGCAGAAGCAGCGAATCGGCGTCGAGCGTCAACAGATAGGTCGTGTCACGGACCTCCATCATCTCGGCGTCCGTGGCAGGAACGACGCCGTCCGCCACCTTGCGCAGGACCACGCCGTCGGCGGTGGTTTCCTTGTGCCAGGTGTGGCCCATCAGCGAAATGTAGGCGTTGAGGTTCATGGCCTTGTTCGCCTCGTGTGACAGGCTGGCGTACTTCTTGCGTTCGAACGTTTCGGTGGAGACGTTGAAGATCCAGGTCAGCCGCAGGTACAACTCTTCGATCCGCGAGCGCGGCGGCGAGGTCTGCTGGGCCAGTGCGCCGTTCAGTCCCAGGAGCACGAGCCTCAGCTCGCGGGCCAGGCCCATCAGTACGAGGTCGACAAAGAATTCGTCGACGTGGTCCTCGACTGTTTCGCCGGCCGCCATCGATTCAAGCCATGCGGCGGCTGCCTCATATTCGGCGATCAGCAGAGCCACCTCGGCAGCCTGGCCGGGTCCGGCCGGCTTACCCCGGCGCCGGAAATCGGCCAGGGCGGCGTTGAAGCGGGCGGCCGGGACGCTGAGCTCGGCGGCGATCTCCGCGGTCAGCGCACGGGTTTTGTCCAGCCGGGCCGCGTCGCCGAGGTCCGAGGGGTGCGGCGGATCATCGAGGAGCAGGACCACCTTGAGATCCGGGAACTCTTGCAGGGCCGCGGACCAGAGCGTGGCGCGCACCACCTGGGGTTCTTCCGCGTACGAGGGCACCAACACCGTGATGCCCTCGGAATAGTCGGCGAAGTGCCGGTCCAGCTCGCCGCGCGGCACCCTGCTGTGGTCGCGGAACCGATAAAGGGCCCCCTGCCGGGCCAGGAGATACATGAGGGCAGAAAATGTCAGGAATGTTACGACGACAAGATAGGAAACCGTCTCAAACTGAAACCTGAAACCTGCATTGGGGTTGTCAGCGAGTTCTTTCAGAATTGTCGAAATGACGTAAGTTATCCAGGCCGCCAGCGTGGTGAGAATTCCCAGTCGGCCAAGGATTATTTTGCGCCGGGACGGTCTCGGATGAACAATGGACAGCGGCTCGGAACGCCGCTCGGCCCCCCATTGACGGCGCCGGACCGCACCCTTTTGTTCGGTGATAACGCTTTCCGCTTCTACGCGCGGCAAGACAAGCTGATCTGGCATTAGTCCCCATAAGACTGCAAAGTCGGCAGATTGGCGCGCGCCTACGGCAAAACCCGCACGCCGCACCGGAATGTTCCGGTGAGTGCCCTTATGATAATGCAAGGTCAGACGCTTGCCGGACATCAGACACCCCGGAAATTACACAGGCTTATACCGGCAGCGGGCGCGTGCCCGGCTGTCCAACTAAAGACGCACGAGGGGGGCCCTGTGTCCGAACGATTCCCAGGCCGCAAACTATCGGCAGTCCGGCTGGGCGTGCTCATTGGCGCCGTGGTTGCTGCCGCCGCCAGCGGCGTGGCCGCGTGGGGCAACTTCCAGGATGTAAGGGCAGCCGAGGCCATCCCGTCCGTTTTCTCCGGATATGTGGACGTCACAGCCACCCCGCGGTACGCCTTCGAGGCCCCGGTCTCCAAGGAAGCCCAAAACGTCGTACTGTCCTTCGTTGTCGCCGACCCCAAGGATCCGTGCGCGCCTTCCTGGGGCGCCGCCTACTCACCCTCCGACGCCGCGTCCGCGCTGGACTTGGACCGGCGCGTGGCACGCCTGCAGCAACTCGGCGGCACCGTGGCCGTATCCTTTGGCGGCCTGACCAACCAGGAACTTGCCGTGAGCTGCACAGATCCTGCCAAGCTGAAGGCGGCCTACGGCACCGTCGTCGACCGCTACAACGTCAGCAGCATCGATCTGGACGTGGAAGGCGAGGCCCTTTCCAACGCGGCAGCCATAGAACGGCGGTCCACCGCCGTCGCCGCGCTGCAGAAGGACCGCCAGCGCGACGGCAAGTCCCTGAGCGTCTGGCTGACCCTGCCGGCTGATCCCAACGGCCTCACGACGGCGGGCACAGACGCCGTGAAACGGATGATTGCCGCAGGCGTCGACCTCGCCGGAGTGAACGCCATGACCATGGACTACGGCGGGAGCAAGTTGCCGGGCCGGTCCATGTTTGAGAACGCGGCGTCCGCCGCGGAAGCCACCCACCGGCAGCTGACCGGTTTGTACCAGGCGGCCGGCAGCGAACTCGGCAGCGAAACCGTATGGCGCAAGGTCGGCCTGACGCCGATGATCGGCCAGAACGACATCGCCGGCGAGATTTTCACACTCAAAGACGCGCAGGAGCTCAGCGCGTACACAAGCGCCCACGGAATCGGCAGGCTTTCCATGTGGTCCCTGAACCGTGACCGCACCTGCAGCCAGAATTTCCCCGACGTCACGAAGGTCTCAGATGGCTGCAGCGGCGTGGACCAGGGAAGCTCATCCTTCGCCACGATCCTCGGCGCGGGCGTCATGGCCAGCCCGTCAGCGTCCCCGGCCGCTGCGGCTGCCCAGACCCCGGTCCCGGCTGTCAGCGACAACCCCTCCACCAGCCCGTATCCGGTGTGGTCAGAAAACACCGCCTACGCCGCTGGCGAGCGGATCGTGTGGCATTCAAACGTGTACGAGGCCAAATGGTGGACCCGCGCTGACACCCCGGATGATCCCGTCCTGCAAGGCACCGCGACCCCCTGGCGCATCATTGGTCCGGTCCTGGCCGCAGACAGGCCGACGCCGCAGCTGACGGCCCCGGCCGGCACGGCCCCGGCGTGGCAGCCGGCCAAGGTCTACCGCAAGGGCGACCGGGTGCTGTTCGAAGGCCGGGTCTTCGAAGCAAAATGGTGGACCCAAACCGACAGTCCCGAGGCTGCGCTGCAGGGATCGCCGGAGTCGCCGTGGTCCAAGCTGCGGGACGAGGAACTCATGAAGATCATGGCCAAGGCGACGGCGACTGCTGCGCCGGCTCCCTAGAGGCCCGGCTCCATCCGGCTATCGTCGGSGGGCCTGCGTCAGCAGGCCCGCTGACGCGCGTCAGGGCCCCTTGTGGGCCCGCTGACGCGCGTCAGACCCCGGATCGGCGGGGGCCCGCCTCAGCGGGCCTGGGCCCGAGCAAGCTTGCGCACTGTGCGTTCGTGCTGGACCCGCTGGGCGATGACGAGGCCGGCCGCTGCGATGCCAAGCGTTATGGGGTATCCCATGAGCCGCTCCAGGGTGCCTGGTTCCGGCACGTGCATGCCCGTCAGCCCGCCCGCAATGAGTGCCGCCAGTGACACGGCGCCGCAGGCCAGGATGAACCACCCGAGTGGCGTCTGCCGCAGCCAAAGCCAGCCGAGGACCAGGAGCGCCAGGGCCCCGGCCGCGAAGTACATCAGGGCGCCGGCCACATGCCAAGCCGATCCCGTGTCTTCTGGCACCAGGCCCACGATGATCGTTCCTGCCCCGGCGGTGCCGGTCAGCATCCGGGCAGCGGCCGCTGCCACCACCCCGGCGCCCCAGCGCGCCCGGCCCGGCCCCCGGCCGCGCCGGATGGGCACGCCGGGCCGCGCAGCACAGCACATCAGCGCCGAGCCGAGCAGCAGGGCACCGACCACCATGCCGAGGCCTTGAATCACAAAGGACGCGTTCACCAGCAGATGCGCCGGCGAGCAGACGTCCCGGCCGCCGAAATCCCCGCACGCCAGGGCCCCGAGGTCGCTGATGTAGCCGGTGCGGCGGCTGTATGGTTCCTCTCCCGCCCAGGCGCCGATCACGGCCGCCTCCGCCACGAAATACTGCAGCACGCTCAGCTTCGCCAAGGCACCGACGTAAAACCGTGTCGCGGCCACATCCGGGTAGTAGAGGGCTCCGGCGGAAAGCTCGGTGGTTCCTGCAGTCATGCCAAGAGCGTAGTACGCGCGCTCACCTTGTATGCTTATATCCGTGTCCGACCGGACCGGCCCCTGGCCGCCCGCACGCGGATGCCCGCCCTCGTAGCTCAGTGGATAGAGCACGGCTCTCCTAAAGCCGGTGTCGTTGGTTCGATTCCAATCGAGGGCACTTGAACATTCCTGCCCCGGACGAAACCCCGGACACGGGCCCGGGCTTTGACCTCCGCGCCTACCTGCGCGGCTCCTGGTCCGTCGCCCGCACCCTGCTGGACCGCAGCACCGGGATAAGCGGAACCTTCACCGGCGTCGTCCGCTTCACTGCCCTCGACGACGGCGGCCTGTTGTGGCGTGAAGAGGGCACCGTGCAGTGGGAACCCTTGGACGGGGCATCCTTGGGCCGTGCGCCGTTCACCGGCCCGGCGAGCCGGGAATATCTGTTGCAGCCGGCCGACACGCCCGATGTGCTGGAGGTGTTTTTCCCTGACGGCCGCCCTTTCCACCGCATGGGCTTCGCCGGGCAGGCCAACCATGACATGCACTGGTGCGACCCTGACACGTACCGCGTGACGTACAAGTTCGTCGGGCCAGACGAATGCGGCTACCGCTGGGACGTCACCGGGCCCGCCAAGGACCAGCTGCTGGAGTCCGTCCTGCAACGGCTGGAAGCAGGACCAGGCCCGGCACCCGACGCATCGCACGGTGCAGCACTCGATGCAGCTCAGGACGCAAGGGGCGCGGAGTGAACCCGCGCATCGTCGTTTCGGCCGTCTGCGTCTTTGATCGCTCCGGACGGCTCCTGACCGTGCGCAAACGGGGCACGGACAAGTTCATGCATCCCGGCGGCAAACCCGAGCCGGGCGAAACGGCGGCCCAGGCTGCGGCCCGTGAGCTCCAGGAAGAAGTCGGGATCGTGCTCGCCCCGGACCGGCTGGACCTGCTGGGCTGCTGGCTGGCGGACGCCGCCAACGAGGCGGCCACCCAGATTGAGGCCACCGTCTTCACCGCTCCCGGGGTGTGGAGCGCCCGGCCGTCGGCCGAAATCGCCGAGATCCGCTGGCTGGACCTCGCCGCCGAGCTGCCCGGCGACCTCGCACCACTGCTGACCGACCATGTGCTGCCTGCCCTGTCCGCCAAACCGTCAGCGGGCTAGGCCCGGCACCGCACGGGTCCCCAAAACGGCCCCCGGGCGCCGGCCTCCAAGCACCCCAGCCCAGTTACCCGGGCACAGCCTCCTCGGCGACAGCAGTGGCCTCGGAGAACTGTGTCCGGTACAGCTCCGCATAGCGGCCCCCGGCGGCGAGGAGCTCCCGGTGCGTACCGCGCTCCACGATCGATCCGTCCTCCACTACGAGGATCGCGTCGGCTGCGCGGATCGTCGAGAGCCTGTGCGCGATCACGACGGCTGTGCGGCCTTCCAGCGCGGCGCCCAGCGCCTCCTGGACGGCGGCCTCGTTGGTGGAGTCCAGCGCGGCGGTGGCCTCGTCCAGGATGACCACCCGAGGCTGCGCGATGAGCAGCCGGGCGATCGTCAGGCGTTGCCGCTCGCCGCCCGAGAGCCGGTAGCCGCGCTCCCCCACCACGGTGTCCAGGCCATCGGGCAGGGAACGGATCATGTCTTCGAGCCGGGCACGCCGCAGCGCATCCCACATCTGCTCCTCGGTGGCCTCCGGCCGGGCCAGGCGCAGGTTGGAGGCGATGCTCTCGTGGAACAGATGCCCGTCCTGCGTCACCATGCCGAGCGTGGCGCGCATCGAGTCGAACGTGAGGTCGCGGACGTCCACGTCGGTGCCGGGCGTGGTGCCGCCGAAGCGGATGGCGCCGGAGTCGACGTCGTACAGGCGCGAAAGGAGCTGCGCGATGGTGGACTTGCCCGCTCCCGAGGAGCCGACCAGGGCCACCGTCTGCCCGGGCTCCACCCGGAAGCTGATGCCGTGCAGCACTTCCTCGCCGCCTCGGGTGTCCAGGGTCAGCACATCCTCCAGGGAGGCCAGCGAGACCTTCTCTGCCGAGGGGTAGGCGAAACGGACATCGTCGAACTCCACCGAGAGCGGACCCGGCGGGGAAGCCACGGCGTCCGGCTTCTGCTGGATGAGCGGCTTGAGGTCCAGGATCTCAAAGACGCGCTCGAAGCTGACCAGGGCGCTCATGACTTCCACCCGTGCGCTCGACAGTGCCGTAAGCGGCGCGTACAGGCGGGTGAGCAGCAGCGCGAGCACCACGACGTCGCCCGCGGCCAGTTGCCCGGAGAGTGCCAGCGAGCCACCCAGTCCGTAGACCAGGGCCAGGGCCAGGGCCGAGACCAGCGTCAACGCCGTGACAAAGGTGAACTGCAGCATGGCGGTGCGGACGCCGATGTCCCGGACCCGGCCGGCCCGGAGGGCGAACTCTCGAGATTCCTCGTCTGGGCGGCCGAAGAGCTTGACCAGGGTGGCGCCGGGCGCGGAGAAGCGCTCGGTCATCTGGGTGCCCATGGTGGCGTTGTGTTCGGCGGCTTCGCGCCGCAGATCGGCCAGTTTGGAGCCCATGCGGCGGGCCGGGATCAGGAAGATCGGCAGCAGGATCATGGCGAGCACTGTCACCAGCCACGACTTGTTCAGCATCACCGCAAGGGTCAGCGCCAGGGCCACGACATTGCTGACCACGCCGGAGAGCGTGCCGGCGAAGGCCGACTGCGCACCAATGACATCGTTGTTCAGCCGGCTGACCAGGGCCCCAGTCCGCGTTCTGGTGAAGAACGCGATCGGCATCTTCTGGACGTGGTCGAAGACCTTGGTACGCAGGTCCACGATCACGCCTTCGCCGATCGTGGAGGACAGCCAGCGCGTCACGAGGCCCAGCCCCGCCTCTGCCACGGCGACGATGGCGATCAGGACAGCAAGCCAGATCACCGTTCCGGTATCCGCGTGGGCGATGATCTCGTCAACCACCTGCCCGGCGAGGACCGGGGTGGCGACAGCCAGGAACGCCATCACGATGGACAGCAGCACGAATGCGATCAGTTTGCCGCGGTGGGGGCGGGCAAAACTGAAGACGCGCTTCAGCGTCTCCTTGGAGAACGGCTTGGACCCGCTGGAGGCGCGGGTGATGTTGTAGAGGGAACTCCAGGCGACCCGGTCCATGCTCATTTGGTGTTGCCTTTCGGGGCATCGGAGTGCAGTTCGGTGACGACGCCGTTCGTGACGTTCCAGCGCGCGTCGAGGCGGACGTTTTCCAGCAGCCGGCGGTCGTGGGTGACCAGCAGCAGTGCGCCGTCGTAACTGTCGAGGGCTTCCTCGAGCTGTTCAATGGCCGGCAGGTCGAGGTGGTTGGTGGGTTCGTCCAGCACCAGCAGGTTCACGCCGCGGGCCTGCAGCAGCGCCAGGGCTGCCCGGGTCCGTTCCCCCGGTGAGAGGGAATCGACGGACCGGCCGGTGTGATCGGCTTTGAGGCCGAACTTGGCCAGCAGGGTGCGCACCTCCGCCGGGGTCTGCTCGGTCAGCACGGCTTCGACGGCGTCTGACAGCAATAGCTCGCCGGCCAGCAGGCCACGCGCCTGGTCGATCTCGCCGACGGCCACGGACGCACCCATGGAGGCGTCACCGGAGTCGGGCTGCTGGACGCCGAGCAGGAGCCGGAGCAGGGTGGATTTGCCGGCGCCGTTGGGGCCGGTGATCCCGATCCGCTCCCCCGCGTTCAGCTGCAGGTTCACCGGGCCCAGGGTGAAGCCGCCCTGCTGTGCGACGGCGTCGCGCAGGGTGGCCACGACGGCGCTGGAGCGGGGGGCCGCCCCGATGCTGAACTGCAGCTGCCATTCCTTGCGCGGCTCTTCAACTTCTTCAAGCCGCGCGATGCGGGACTCCATCTGCCGGACCTTCTGGCCCTGCTTCTCGGAGGACTCGGTGCTGGCGGCGCGCCGGATCTTGTCATTGTCCGGGTTTTTCTTCATGGCAT
Organism: Arthrobacter sp. 05T420; assembly: GCF_056396305.1. Taxonomy (NCBI): domain Bacteria; kingdom Bacillati; phylum Actinomycetota; class Actinomycetes; order Micrococcales; family Micrococcaceae; genus Arthrobacter; species Arthrobacter sp. 05T420. The sequence continues at coordinate 82,204 of NZ_JBFTLG010000014.1, forward strand.
TCCGCACGCCCTGGGAGCTCCATTCGCGCTGTGTGCGGGCCCGGGAAACGAGGTCGGCCTTGGTGTTGGCGTATTCCTCGAAGCGTTCCCGGGCGTGCCGGCGGGCCACGGCGCGTTCCTCCAGGTAAGCCTCGTAGCCGCCGTCGTAGACCGCCACCGAGTTCTGGGCGAGGTCCAGTTCCACGATGGTGGTGACGCAGCGTGCCAGGAACTCGCGGTCATGCGAGACCAGGACGGCGCCGCCGCGGAGGCCCTGCACGAAGGCCTCCAGCTTGGCCAGGCCGTTCAGGTCCAGGTCATTGGTGGGTTCGTCCAGGAGCACGATGTCGAACCGGCTCAGCAGCAGGGCGGCGAGCGCCACGCGGGCCGCCTGGCCGCCGGAGAGTCCGGTCATTCCGGCGTCGGGCCCCACCTCAAGGCCAAGGTCCGCCAGGACGGACGGGATGCGGTCCTCCAGGTCGGCGGCGCCGGAGGCCATCCAGCGGTCGAAGGCCAGCGAGTAGGCGTCATCGGAGCCGGGCGCGCCGGAGCCCAGCGCCTCTGCGGTGGACTCCATCTCCAGGGTGGCCTGCGCGCAGCCTGTGCGCCGGGCGATATATTCGCCGACGGTTTCGCCGGCGATCCGTTCGTGTTCCTGCGGCAGCCAGCCCACGAAGGCGTCGGAGGGTGCCAGGCTCACGGTGCCTTCCTGCGGATCGTCGACGCCGGCCAGCAGGCGCAGCAGGGTGGACTTACCGGCACCGTTGGCGCCCACGACGCCGACGACGTCTCCGGGTGCTACGGTCAGGGACAGCTTTGAGAAGAGTGTGCGGTGATCGTGACCACCGGAAAGGTCCTTGGCAACAAGGGTTGCAGTCATTAGTTAATCCTCTCACTGCGGCCCAAACGGACCGCCCCGACGGGCAGAACCCGCCCGTCCCGGCGGCCGAAAACCAGCCGGGCATAGAAGAACCCGCCGGTCCGGACTTGGGGGGTGTACGGACCAGCGGGTTCGACCATTTAGCATAGTTGAATTAGGACCTCACGTAAAATCACAGCCCACACCGCCGCACCGCTTCCACGCCCCGCCTCAATCTCCGCTGCCCCACCGCATGCCAGTAGCCATACTGCCCATCGACTCCGCAGGAAGCCCTAGATGCCACTACCCGCAAAGGCGTTCCAACTCTGGCTTCATCGGGTTGCCCCATCGGCGAGCACAGCCGATATCTGTAGGATCTCCGGGATCAAGCGCACCACCCTTGCCCAGCAGCTAGTGCGCGGGAAAGTGGCCGAATCCACCCTGGTCAGCATCAGCCGGGCCCTGGATTTGAGTCCGCTGGTGGAACTCGGCTCCTTCGACCACTATGCGGACCTCACCGCCGCGCCGCAGCAACCCACCCCGGCCGAACTCGTCAGCCAGGTTGCCACCATGGACCTCTTGCGCGGAGTCATTTCCCGTTCCTCCCCCGCCTACGGAGGCTACGGCGACCACGGCAGCTCCATGACCCCGGCGTTGACACCCGCCCCGCACGCCACTTCCGTCCGGAACTGGGTGGACGCGATTGACGACGGTGAGTTGCGTCACCGGGTTTCGGCTGCCACCGGCGTCGCACCGCAAAATTACTCGGCCCAGCTCACAGCCAACAGGCTCTCCCCCGAGCTGGCGGTCGCGACCGCCCGAGCGGCGGGCGTAGGCTTCACGGGCGGGCTCGTCGCCACGGGCTTGATAACAGAGGCTGAGGCCGGCTGGACGCCAGGGGCCAAGCAGGCCGCGTTGGATGCCCTCTCCGATGGAGAACTTAGTGTCCTGGCCGGGGAGCGGCTTCAGGCGCTCGGCAAAGCGCTGCGGCGCCACGAGCAGGAGCAAGCACAAACAGAAAAAATTTGGGAGAACCTCGGATGATCACGACGCTGCAGTGGACCACGCTGGGGGTCTGCAGCGCCGCCACGCTCGCCCGCGTGCCCAGCGTCCTCCGAGGCGAAAACCGGTCCCTGTTCGCCATCTTTGCGCTAATGACCTTGGCAATCCTGCTCAGCATCGATGCCCCGTATGAGGCCGTGGACCACGTCCTGGGAGGCCTGAACATCGCCAACCTGGTGCTGCGCTTCATCATTTTCGCCGGCATCTTCTTCCTGGGATTCCGGCTGGCCCGGGGCTTCAGCGCCGACGACGCCCTGCGGCTCATCACCGGCCCTATTGGAATCGTAGTAGCCGCGGGTGCCTCGGCCGCGGTGGCGGCCGTCTTCTTCATGATGGACACTGCCGGCTCCTCGGCCGGGCTGGTGGCCCTGGCCGCCAAGAGTGACCGCAATGCCGCCCTGGTGGAGTATTACGGGGCCGCCGGGCGACTCTACCCGGCGTTCATCACCGTGGCCCTATTTCCGGCCATGGTGCGGACCCTGCGCAGCCGCCTCCCGGTCCTCGTCCGGTCCAGCGCGGCATTGCTCGCGCTGGGCACCGTGGCCATCACCCTGAGCCTGCTCTCTCCGGTCATTCCCCCGTCCCTCGGATTCATGCGGTTCGTCCTGAACTACTCGGCCGTCCTGTGCATCGTCCTGGGACTGTCCCTGATCTGGTTGGCCAAGACGCTTGCTAAGCGGGCGACTAAGAAGCAAGCTGGCATGACCTGACCATCTTGGGGCTGAGCAGGCAAGCGATGTGGGAGAACACGGAATGATTGCAACCCTCCAGTGGGGCACGCTGATCATCTGTACCGTGGTGCTCCTGCTCCGCCTCCCGGATGCGATCCGGGGGCGCAACAGGACCGTTTTCTGGATACTGTTTCTCGCCACCCTGTGCAGCCTGCTCTCGGTGCCCGGCCCCTACGTGGCGATCGACGCGGCGCTGGGCGGATGGAACCTCACCCACCTGATCTTGCGTTTCCTCGTGTTCGCCGCCGTCCTGCTGGTCGGTTTGCGCGTGGCGCAGGGACTGACAGACGAGCGCGGCTACCACCTCATCGCGGGGCCGCCCGGACGCTGGGCCCTGGCGGTCAGTGCTGCCGCCGTGGCCCTGACCTTCTTCCTCATGGACACCCGCGGGTCCTCGGCCGGCATGCTCGGCATCACGGACAACGGTGGACGCAACGCCGTCCTGGCGCCGTTCTATGCCGCGGCAGGGCGCACTTATCCTGCCTTCGTTTCCCTCGCACTGCTGCCGGCATTGCTAGCCACCACCAGGAGCCAGTTGCCGCGGCTGGTGCGTGCCGCAGCCCTCCTGACATGCCTCGGCGCCATCGCCACCACTTTGAGCCTCCCCGCCTCCTTCGGCCCCGAAACCTGGCTCCTCGCGCAGCAGACCGTCAACTATTTGGCCGTCGTGGGCTATGTCCTGGGCCTCGGTCTGTTCTGGGCTTCCGGGCTCGCCGCCAAGAAAACTGGCAACAATGGCGCAACATTACGCAAGAACCAGCGATAGGCATTCACAAAATCATTAGACCGTGAAAGAATCATGAATGTGTGAAAGCGGCAATCGCTTCGTGTACGGAAGTCAGCCGTGCGAGGCAGAGGCAGCCGTCCAAGCGCCATTGGGGGGATGAGTGGTAGCGGTCCGCAAGGACCGCTCCCACTCAGCCTGTTTAAGGGAGTTTCAGGTTTTACCCTCGGGTGTTGTCCCGGCGGGTGTTGTCCCGGCGGGCTTGTCCCTGCGGGAGGTCGGGACAGTCGGCCCCAAGCCGTCAGCGGACAAACCGAAGCGTGACCAGCTGGAACGGCCGCAGCGTGAGCTCGGCGGAGTCGGGGCCTGCCGTCACGCCCGGGGCGTCGACGGGCCGTTCCAACAGGTCCACGGCGTGCAGCCCGCGGACCGGGAAATTAGCCTTCAGGAGACCTGTTGAGCGCTCTCCCAAGGATTCGTACACCCGGACAATCACGTCGCCGGAGCCGTCTTCAGCGAGTTTGACCGCTTCAACCACGAGGGCCCGGTTGACCACGGTTACCAGCGGCTCCACACCGTGGGCCCCCTGCACCACCCGCGGGGCCAGATTGGTGCGGTAGCCCTCCTCGACGGCGTCCGCGATGGTGGCGCCCGGGCGGATCGTGACGCGAAGCTCGTGCCTGCCCTGGTCCGCGGACGGATCCGGGAACTGCGGGGCCCGCAGGAGCGAAAGCCGCACTGTGGTGGTGGTCCCGCCGTCGTCCTCCCGGACGTTGCGGGTGACGTCGTGGCCGTAGCTGGAAGCGTTGGAGATGGCCACCCCGTAGCCGGGCTCGGCGACGTGGATCCAGCGGTGGGCGCAGATCTCGAATTTCGCAGCTTCCCAGGACGTGTTGACATGGGTGGGGCGGAACACGTGCCCGAACTGCGTCTCTGCCGCCGAGCGGTCTGCTTTGACGTCCAAGGCAAATCCCAGCTTGAGCAGTTTTTCTCTCTCCTGCCAGTCCACCTCAGTGGTGATCGCGAGCGAGTCGGCGCCCGCCGCGAGTGTTATCCGTTGGGTCAGAGGCGAGGAGCCTGCCAACCGCTCCACCACCACGACGGCGTCGGGGCTTTCCGCTCGGGGGTCGCGCTCCAGTGTCACCGAATGCGCCCCGACCAGTCGGACAACGTTCCTGCGGTAGAAGGCGTCGATGTCCCACGCGTCCCATTCATTCGGTGTGTCCCGGTGGAGTTCCAGGAGGTTGCCGAACTCACCGGGAGCAATCGCCTCGCGTCCCGTGGCGCGGTCTGTGAGCGAGGCCAGCAGTCCGTTGGCATCCACCACTGCCCGGATGATGCCGTTGTCCAGGATGTAGCCGCCGTCCGCTTCGGTGACCTCTACCGGCTGCCCGGGCCGGACCGGCTCCGCAACGGCCAGGGCAGGCACGCCCCGGCGCTCCTGCGGGGCAGCGTTGAGGAGGAACTCCCGGCTGCCGGAGCCGAGCGCCGCAGCCGCAGCGTCGGCGATGATCGCTTCAAGACCCCGTTCGACGGCGGCGTAGTTCCGTTCGGCGTCCTGGTGGACCCATGCGATGGAACTTCCAGGCAGGATGTCATGGAACTGCTGCAGCAGGACCAGTTGCCAGAGGCGCTTGAGCTCCGCCGCCGGGTAGTTGTGCCCGGCACGCACTGCCGCGGTGGCGCACCAGAGTTCTGCCTCCCGGAGAAGGTGCTCGCTGCGCCGGTTTCCCAGCTTGGTCCTGGCCTGGCTGGTGTAGGTGCCGCGGTGCAGTTCCAGATACATCTCCCCCACCCAGACCGGCAGGGGCTCATACTCGGCCTGGGCCTGGCCAAAGAAGCTGGCTGCCGAGCCGAGCCGCACTTTCGGGGCCCCCTCCAGGTCCGCCGTGCGCTGTGCCGCGGCCAGCATCTCGCGTGTTGGCCCGCCGCCGCCGTCGCCGTAGCCGAACGGAACCAGCGAGGTGCCTCCGCGGCCGTGGTCCCGGTAGTTCCGTTCTGCGTGCGCCAAGTCCCGGGCACCGAGATCGGAGTTGTAGGTGTCCACCGGCGGGAAATGGGTGAAGATACGGGAGCCGTCGATTCCCTCCCAGTTGAAGGTGTGGTGGGGCATCTTGTTGACCTGGTTCCATGAGATCTTCTGCGTCAGGAACCAGCGGCTGCCCGCGGCCTTGATGATCTGCGGCAGCGCCGCGGAATACCCGAACGTGTCCGGGAGCCACGCTTCCTCGCATTCCACCCCGAATTCGGCCAGGAAAAAGCTCTTGCCCTCGAGGAACTGCCGTGCCATGGCCTCGCCGCCGGGCATGTTGGAGTCTGATTCGACCCACATCCCGCCGACGGGAACGAACTGTCCGGCGCGGACCTTGTCCCGGATGCGCCCGAAGAGTTCCGGATAGTACTCTTTCATCCACGCGAGCTGTTGGGCCGAGGAACACGAAAAAATGAAATCGGGATGCTCGTCCATCAGCGCGACGACGTTGGAGAACGTCCGGGCGCACTTGCGGATTGTTTCCCGTACCGGCCACAACCAGGCCGAATCGATGTGGGCATGGCCCGTGGCCACGAGTTGGTGCGCCGAGGCGTAGGCCGGCCGGGACAGAACGTCGGTGAGGGCCGTCCGTCCGGCCGCTGCGGTACCGGCAACGTCGTCGGGGTCCATGATGTCCAGCATGCGTTCGAGCGCCCGCAGGATTTCGTGGCGGCGGGGCAGCTCCATGGGCAGCTCGTGCATCAGCCCGGCCAGGGTGAGGATGTCCTGCTGCAGTTCCCAGACGGTCTGGTTGCGTTCGGCGATGGCGATCCGGCCGAGCCGGTATTTCGGTTCATTGCCCGACGTCGCTTTGTCGCCGTAGGGGGTGGCGGCGAAGGTCCAGTTCTGGGACAGGTCGGGGTTGGCCGCGGCTTCGACGTAGAAGTCGACCGCCATGCCCGAGCCCAGGAGCTTGAGCGGGATGTACTGGTTCCGTGGCGAAATGGCCTTGATGATGGTCCCGTCGGACCGCCAGGCGATGCCTTCGCACTGGAAGCCCGGGAGATCGCCCCTGAAACCCAGGTCAACGAGGATTTCCACCGACGTGCCAGCTGTGGTTCCCCAACCCTCCGGCACCTCACCCCGGAGCCGGAGCCACTTGGTGCTCCAGGGCCGGCCCCACGCCGCGCCGTGTTCCTGCGCCGTGAACTCCTGCCGCAGGGCCTCCAGCGCCGGCACGGGTTCGTCCGGCGCGTCCCAGCTGCTCAGGGTCAACGGGATGCTGCGCGGGTAGACGGCCGGGGCGATGCGGTCACGCAGAAAGCGGTCCAGCCGGACTTCCGTAAGACGGCGGTCGTCGTGCAATGTGATCCTCTTCAGCGCTGGTGGTCCGATTGGCTCCAATCGATGGATAAAACTTACGCCGTGGGGAACCTGTTGGCCAAGTGTTGCCGTCAGCCGGCCGCGGGGGCCGGAACCGCGACGCGCTGCTGGCCAGCGTAGACGTTTAGGCTGGTCCGGCGGCTGAAGCCGGCCAGTGTCATACCGCTGGCGTCGGCCAGCTCGACGGCCAGGCTGGAGGGGGCACTGACGGCGGCAAGGACCGGGATTCCGGCGAGGGCCGCCTTTTGGACGAGCTCGAACGATGCCCTGCCGGACACCTGTAGCACGGTGCCCCGGAGCGGCAGCAGGCCTTCGCGGAGCGCCCAGCCCACCACCTTGTCCACCGCGTTGTGCCGTCCGACGTCTTCGCGCAGGCACAGCAGCTCGGCCGAGCCGTCGTCGGAAATCCTGAAGAGTCCGGCGGCGTGCACGCCACCGGTGACGTCAAAGACCTCCTGGGCGGACCTGAGGGTGTCCGGGAGGGCCGCGAGCGTTTCCACCGGAACTGTCAACGGATCCTGTGCCGGGCTGTAGTGCGAGGACTTGCGCACGGCATCGATCGAGTCCGTCCCGCATATCCCGCAGGAACTGGAGGTAAAGACGTTTCGTCCGGTCTCAGGCCGGACGACGTCGGGCCGGAGTTGAGCCTCCACGACGTTGAAGGTTTGAATGCCGTCGGCGTCTTCGCCGGCGCAAAACCTGAGCGAGACCAGCTGTTCGGGGGCCCAGATGATCCCTTCTGAGACGAGGAACCCTGCGACGAGGTCGAAGTCATTGCCCGGCGTCCGCATGGTGACGGAAAAAGACATATTTCCGAGCCGGATTTCCAGCGGTTCCTCGACGGCGAGGACGTCTTCCCGGTGCCGGACCGGGAATTCGAGGGCCTGCGGGGACCCGTCGAGGACGATCTTGTGCACCTTGCGGCGCTGCGTGACACGGCCCATCCGGTGCTCCTATGCAACATGTTGTGCGGTTGTGGTGATTCTTTGGCTGGTTCCATCATTGTAAGTGCCTGATCCTGAAGCCAGCGCAGCGGGCCAGAGCTCCACCAGAGCTCAACCAGAGTTCAACCTGGGCTCAGCCCAGGAGGGCGCTCCAGTCCACCGGCCCGTCGCTGGCCGTGGTCTTCCTGGCGGTCCGCTTCGCCGCCGGCTTCTGCGCGGCGGGCGCGGGCGCAGGGTCAGGCAGCGGCGCACCCCACGGGAGTGCGAAGGCGGGGACCAGTTCCCCCAGCTGCACGCCGTGGGGCTGGACAACCAGCACGCCGTCGGCGGCGGCCAAGCCCCGCATCATGCCCGGGCCGGTGTGCTGCGCCGGCGACGCCATCCCATAGAGCAGCCGGAAGGGCATGAGCCGCGTCCGGCCCGGATCGGCGTCAATCGTCGAGCCGCAGGGCACCTCGCTGAGTGGTGGGATGGGCCCGTGCCCCAAGGCCGCGAGGAGCGGGGCTCCGATCGTGGACAGTGCCATCATGGCCGCTAGCGGGTTTCCCGGTAGGCCGAGAATGTACCGGCCGTCCGGCAGTTCGGCCAGCACGGCGGGGTGGCCCGGGCGCATGGCCACCCCGTCGATCAGCAGGCGTCCGCCGAGCTCGGCGACCGAACGCCGGAGGTGGTCCGTTCCGGAGCGGCCCGTGCCGCCGGTGGTGATGACGACGTCGGCAGGCAGGCTCTCTGCGGCAGGATCTGTATCCTCGAGCGCGGCGAGCCATTCGGCGTAGGTGTCGCCGATTTTCACTTCCTCGGTGCAGATCCCGCCGAGCACTCCCACCACGGCTGCCAGTTGGGGTCCGAAGGTGTCCCGAACCTGACCGGGAGCCGGCATCCCGGACGTCACGACCTCCGAGCCGGTGAGGACGAGCCGCACCACGGCCCTGCCGAGCACCGGAAGGGTGTCGCTTCCGGCCAGCGCGGCGAGAGCCAGATGCGCGGGATTCAGGACGGTGCCACCTCTAATCAGGAGGTCTCCGGCGGCGGCTTCCTCCCCCGCTTTCCTGATGTGGTCCCCGTTCCGAGGGTCGCCGGGTTTCGCGGAGCCGCCCAGTTTCAGGACGGGCAGGCCGTCCTCGTCGGCGTCGATGACGCCGCTTTCGCTGCGCAGCACCGCCTTGGCCCCGGCCGGAATGAGGCCGCCGGTGGCAATCGGGCTTGCCTGATGGGGTGCCAGCCTCTGGATGGGTTCGGCCAGGATCCAGGGACCGCTGCCGTTGACCGCCCAGCCGTCCATGGCAGAGGAGGCGTAATGGGGCATGTCCTGCAGGGCGACGACGTCCGCGGCGAGGGTCCGGCCCAGCGCCTGCCGGAGCGGGACGGGGGCGGCCGGGATGGGAGCGGCACAGTCGAACGCGAGTTGCCGGGCCTCCTGCCACGTGTGGGCCAGGTGCCTGTGCGGCTCCTCTGACTCGTCGTCGTCGACTGTGTCCTGGCCAGTATCCGCCGCGTCCGGGTCCCCTGCATTCTGGTCCGTCGTGTCCTGGCCGGCAGTGTACCCCTCCGCGATGTCTGGATCCGTCTGGATGCCGGGGCCTATGGGGCCGTCTTCGAGGCCGCCTCGGACCCCATCTCTGACTCCATTTCCGCCTGCATCTCCACCGCCATCTCTGACTGCATCACCCCCTGCGGCGGCGAGGGGTCCGCTGCCGTCCGGGGCCGTATCCGTCATGCCCCGGAAGCTTCGGCGGCTGCGTAGTCTTTGGCGAGCCGGCGCGCCACGGCCATCGCGGCCTCCATGGACACCGAATCCGTGGCCTGCCCCGAGCCGGAGGCCAGACCGGCGGCAAAGCCGGCAATGAATGTGGTCAGCGGCGCCGCCGGGCGCACCACGGAGTGGGCGGCCACCCCGGCCAAGGCGAGAACCTCGTTCACGTCAATCTCAACGCCTTCCAGCTCCAGGGCCTGGAGCAGGGCACGGCACCAGTCTTCAAGCGTTTCATCCTGGCTCTTCACCGTTTGCCTCCATGGTCGAGTTCAGCTGCGGAGTTCCAGACCGGGGCCCGGACCGTGGTCTGGAATCCTCCCGGATACCCCCAATGCGGACGCGTCATCCCAGGTGTCAACATCATCTGTGGAACCGGGGGGAACGCGAACTTCCCGCACGTCCAGCCTAGCAAGAAGGGCGAAGACGGACGCGTTTTCCAGGCCGCTCCTGCCCGCGGCGTCCGCGACGCAACGTTGTAGCACGGCCGTGCCATAAAACCCTGCGAGTGGTTGCTTCCGGCCGTCGGTCGAGACGGCCATGACCCCGTCGCTGCCTTCCCGTTCTGGCGCCCGTTCCGGCGCCCGTTCCGGCGCGACTGCGGCAGAGGCGGCCAGCGGTTCGCCCAGTGCTGCGGCCAGGGCGCGGACCGCCTCGGCCGAGCGCGGCATGTCACAGGCAAGAACCAGGGTGAACGGTGACGGTGCGGCTGCTTGGTCCCCGCCGGCCTGGTGGGCGGCCAGCGCGGCCAGGCCCGCGGCGATGGCCGCGGCGGGCCCCGCGAAGGGCGGGTCTTCCCTGCAGGTCAGCACGCCTTCGGGCAGGTCGCCGGGGTCGGGCCCGACGACGACGATGCGTCCCGCAGCGCCCGCGGCGCGCAGTGACCGCTCAAGGAGGGTTGCGCCGTCGTAGATCAGCCCGGATTTGGGCACGCCGCCCAGGCGGGAGGACCGCCCCCCGGCGAGAATGATGGCATCGAATTCCACCGGTTCAGCCTAGCGCGGCGGCCGCTGCCGGCGAATGAGGCGTGGCGGGCCCCTCAGACGTTCAGGCGGCAGTACGGGCAACACAGTTCAGGGAGCTGGGTCAGGGAACAACTGTTCAGGCAGCTGATTCAGGCAGCAGGAACGGATCCCAGGCCGGCGTCGGCTTCTCGAGTTCTTTGATCTGCCAGATGGCGCCCTTGGGTGGGCCCGGAACAAACCCAAGCTTCCAGCCCATCTCCGCTGGCGTGTGGTCGCTCTTGGCGTTGTTGCACCGCAGGCACGCCGCCACCAGGTTCTCCCAGGAATCGGCCCCGCCCCGGGATTTTGGCTGGACGTGGTCGATGGTGTGGGCAGCCTTGCCGCAGTAGGCGCAGCGGTGGGCATCGCGTCGGAGCACACCGCGACGGCTCACCGTTGTCATGGTGTTGTATCTCGGCCGGATGTAGCGGTTGAGCAGGATCACGGACGGGCGGCCCAGAATGTCCTGGGGTCCGACAACGGGGTCGTCCCCTTCGGCCACCACGCTGGCCTTTCCGGTGAGGACAAGGACGAGCGCCCGGCGGAAGGTGATGACCGCCAGGGGTTCATATCCAGCATTCAGAACGAGAGTGCGCATCCGCATACCTCTTCACGGCCGCACCCGCCAGCGGCACGAGGGCCGGCTGCCCTCTGCATGGTCGGGCTATGGATCGATTACACAAGAGTAAACACTCGGGTGCCGGATCACCGAATATTTTTTCGTCGGTGATGTCCTCAGCGCGGAAAGTTCACTGCACGGCAACGCAAAAGACCCCCGCCAACAGGCGGGGGTCTTTCGAAGGTGCTGCGGGTCTTACTTAGCCGCCGACGCGGATGAAGACCGGGCCGGAGCCGACGTTTACGCTGTACAGCGCGGTGGTGCCGCCGTTCCAGCCGCCGTGGACTGCCATGCCGTTGCCGACGTAAACCGCGATGTGAGCCATGCCCACGCCGCCGTTCTGGTAGTAGGCGAGGTCGCCCGGGCGTGCCTCGGCAGCGCTGACGGTGCGGCCGAGGGACAGGTAGCCTGCCGGCCAGCCGTGGTAGTGGATGCCGGCCGCGGCCAGGGCGTTGGTGGCGAGGGCGGTGCAGTCCTGCGCCACGCCGAGCTGTGCGTAGGCAGCGGCAGCGATGGTCGCGCCGGCGCCGCTTCCGATGCCGGCGGGAGCCTGGGCAGCGACGCCGCCGCTGACGCCCAGCGCGGTGCCACCGGCGCGGGTGGCAGTGGAGTCCTGGACCTTCACGACGGGCTTGGGAGCCTCGACGACCGGAGCCGGCGACGTGGTCACAGCGGGCTTCTCGTAGGAGATCGCGATGGTGGACGCGGCCGAGATGGTGGCCGGAGCAGCGGACTGGACTTCCAGGGCCGAAGCGGAGGTGGATTCGCGCTGAACATTGGTCTCAGCAGCGTTGGCTGCGATTCCGCTGGTCAGAACCAGACCGGAGGCTGCGGCGATGACCGCGGCCTGACGGCCCATGCCGCCGGCGTTGTCGCCGACAGCCTTGGCAATAACAGCCAGCGAGTTGGTCTTGGTGACCTCGGCGCGGTGCCGTGCAACGGTTGCACGAGTAGTCATTAAGTTCTCTCTTTCGTGATCCTTGGACCGCGCGCTTTCGGGCACGGTTTGAGGACGCTCCGGCATCTTGGGGGTACGCCGGATCGCCCCGAAATGGGTTACTTAGCGAAGGGTGTACTGCGAAGACGCGCCAAAAGCGGAAACTGCATGCGGTCCGGACTCGGTAGAGATTGAGCCTGCGGAACGTGATCCAATCCGGGCGCCGACAAGGGCGGCACGTGATGTGGATTCCAGCGGGCTCGAAAGAACCTCGCCGGTGCGCATGCGCGCAGAATTGTGGCGTGAAGACACGAAAGTAGCCTCTCCCAATGCCTACGAGGTGAGCTGTCGGATTCGGATGGGAGTCACCCGGCCGCGCTGCTTCCTGGGAAGCTTTGCGACTTAACCCCAAGGCCTTCTTTCGAAGGCCAAAATTGGTTCCCCCGCCCCTGCCAGACGATGTAATGCGAACGGACCTTGAGCGGTGGCAGAGCTAGGCAATCCACTCAAGAGCGCCAACTTCGGAAAAGTTGGCGTGCTTCAAACCCTACAGGAGTCCGGGCCCAATGTCACATTCAGATCACGGCGTGTCACAAGCACTTGAGAGCGGCCCATCGTCTATTTAGAGCCAGCCGAGGGGGTCAACGACTTCGCCGTTGACCATCACTTCAAAGTGGAGGTGGCAGCCCGTGGAGGCGCCGGTGGTCCCGCTCATCGCGATGACGTCACCGCGCGACACCTTCTGGCCGACCTTGACCGAGGCCGAGGACAGGTGGTTGTACGTGGTCTCCAGGCCGTTGCCGTGGTCAATGACCACCCGGTTTCCACCGCCGAAGGGATGCCATCCGTTGAACGTCACAGTGCCGCTGGCAGCCGCATGGACCGCCGTGCCGCACTGGGCAGCGAAATCCTGGCCGCGGTGGAACTCCCCCGCGCCCCCGGTGATCGGGCTGACACGGTAGCCGAAGGGCGAAGCCGTGACCAGATGATCCAGCGGCGCGCCAAGGGTGCCTGCCGAAGCCGCGCGAGTGATACTGCCCACAGACTGGGCGCTGAGCAGCTGCTTTAGCTTCCCATCCGGATCGCCCTTGGTGGTGACGGCGGTCCGGCTGAAGTCGACCTTTGCGGCCGCGGCGGCCGTGACATCGGGCTGCACGGCAGCGGACAGAGCGCCGGATCCGGCGGTGTTGGAGGCCATCACCGGGCTCGTGACGGGGACCGTCACCGTAAGAACCAGACCGGTTGCGGCCAGGGCAATACCGGCCTTCTGGCCGACCCCGCTGGCCGAGGCAAACTCCGTTACCTGGCGGAACGGACTGCGCCGGCGACGCCGTTCATCGCGGTGCGCGTCGCGCGGGCGTTCGGCCATATGCTCGACGACGGGACGCGGCTCCGGAGCGGGACCGGTCGCGCGGCGACGGCCCCTGGCGGTCTGGGTGGTCAAGAACGGTTCCTCTCTGGAGAGCCTGCGAAGTTAGCTGTCGGATTCGGGTCAGAGAGATCAAAGACCCGGTCCGCCGTTGCAAGCAGCCAGGCACAGGGGCATCCCAGGGGATCCTTCGGTGGAAGCTGCTTGCCGCTGACGGACTTCACCCCAAGGCTGCTGAAGTAGCAGCCGAAAGTGGTTCCCCCGCCCCTGCCAGGAGATGGTTCCGCGACTGATCCGCTGGCAGGGCTCGGCTTCGGATCAGGTAACGCTTTGGTATCGGTACTGGCCACTAACTATAGGCGATTAAGCCGCCCGGTAATAAATCCGTAATCGCAATTGTGCAGAACTCATGGGTCGTCCCATGACCGACGAGTTATTGCTGGTCAGGCCACAGTTACGAAGACGTGCGCGGCAACCTCGGGCGGCAGCTCCAGTGCGCCCTCGATATCGGGGACGCGGACCGAGATGTACTCCCCCACCCGCTCCAGCGAGAGAAGGGCACCGGGGCGGATTCCACCCTCGTCGAGCTGGGTAAGAAGCTCCGGCTCCACCTGGATCGGTTCCGCGAGCCGGTTGACCGTGATCCGCGAACCAGCACCGTAGCCGGCCATGGCCTCCAGCAGGTTCACGGCCCTATCCGTGGGAGCACCATTGGGCACACCACCAAGATCCGCAAGCCCCGGAATGGGGTTTCCGTAGGGCGAAACGGTCGGGTGGTCGAGCATCTCGAAGATTCTGCGCTCGACGCGTTCGCTCATGACATGCTCCCAGCGGCACGCTTCCTCATGGACGTAGGCCCAGTCGAGTCCGATCACGTCCGCGAGCAGGCGCTCCGCAAGGCGGTGCTTGCGCATGACGCCGATTGCGCGTTTCCGCCCTGTTTCGGTCAGTTCAAGATGCCGGTCGCCCGAAACAACCACAAGCCCGTCACGTTCCATGCGGCCGATGGTCTGGGAAACAGTGGGGCCGGAGTGGCGAAGCCGTTCTGCGATGCGGGCGCGGAGGGCAACGATGTTTTCTTCTTCAAGTTCCAGAATGGTCCGAAGATACATCTCCGTGGTATCGATCAGATCCGTCATTCAGCTCAGCTCCTCGAGCGCAGTCCTAGCGTCATTCCCACCGTACCGCGTGCGGGCTGCATGCAGGATGCGCCCTGGCGAGAACCGCGTACGTTCGCATGCCAGCCTAGCCTATTTTGAATTACTCCGGATAATATTTCGTTCGGACCGGGGCTGCCCTCCCGGTGCCGCAGTCCGGCCGTTTCCGGGCGTCTCAATGACAGGACTATGACAGGGCTATTTCCGAATCGCAGTGGGCTGTCAGGCAGAATAAAACAGGAAGAATGAAAAGGGGTGTCCGTTGTAGCCATCCCTGCCAGGCCACCTCTCAGCCACGCCACGAACCAGCCGAATATTGGAGCCACTGTGAGCAACACCAGCATCACGATCCCCGCCAACCTCCTGCCCAAGGACGGACGGTTCGGCGCCGGTCCGTCCAAGGTCCGACCGGAACAGCTGGACGCCCTCGCCGCATCGGCGAAGCTGCTGGGGACTTCGCACCGCCAGGCACCGGTAAAGAACCTGGTCGGCTCGGTACGCAGCGGCCTCAGCGAATTCTTCCGCGCGCCCGAAGGGTACGAAGTGGTGCTCGGCGTGGGCGGATCCACCGCGTTCTGGGACATTGCCAGCTTCGGACTCGTGGAGAACAGGGCGCAGCACCTGTCCTTTGGTGAGTTCGGCTCAAAATTTGCCTCCGCCACCAACAAGGCGCCATTCCTCGCAGAGTCCTCCATCATCAAGGCCGAACCCGGCACCCGCCCCTCCCCCCGGGCGGAGGCCGGCGTCGACGTCTATGCGTGGCCGCAGAACGAAACCTCAACCGGCGTGGCGGCCCCCGTCCAGCGCGTGGCGGGCGCTGACGAGGGCTCGCTGGTGCTGGTCGACGCGACATCGGCCGCGGGAGGGCTGGACGTGGACGTGGCGGAGTCCGATGTGTACTACTTTGCGCCGCAGAAGAACTTCGCGTCCGACGGCGGCCTGTGGCTTGGCCTATTCTCCCCCGCGGCGCTTGAGCGGGCGGCCCGGATCAAGGCAGGCAGCCGCTGGATCCCCGACTTCCTGGACCTCCAGACGGCGATCGACAACTCCCGGCTGAACCAGACCTACAACACCCCGGCGCTGGCCACCCTGGTGACCCTGGATGCCCAGGTGCAGTGGCTCAACGCCAACGGCGGCCTGGACTTCGCAGCCGGCCGCACCGCGGATTCCGCCGGCCGCATCTACCGCTGGGCCGAGGCGTCCGGCTACGCCACGCCGTTCGTGGCCAAGGCCGAGGACCGGTCCAACGTGATCGCCACGATCGACTTCGACGAATCGATCGATGCCTCGGCCATCGCCAAGGTGCTGCGCGCAAACGGCGTCGTCGACACCGAGCCGTACCGCAAGCTGGGCCGCAACCAACTGCGCATCGCCACCTTTGTGGCGATCGAGCCGGACGATGTCTCGGCGCTGCTCGAGTGCATCGATTTCGTCGTGGCGGAACTGAAGAAGTAGCCTCCGCGTCCGGCGGCGTCCTCACGGCCTATCAAAACGTAGGCTGTGGCGGCGCCGCCGTCGTTTTCAGGCACGTCCGGCCGGCGGCCCACCCTGCGGCCCGGCCTGCCGGGAACCCGGGCTGGCGGCGCCGGTCCCGCTTTCGACGCGAAGGTACCGCAGCCCGTGTGCTCGGCGGTTGAAGTGGATCCGCAGGTGCTTGGCCCGGATGATCCACACCAGCCCGATCAGGGCCGCCAGCAGACCGGATCCCGCCGCAACCGCCATGGACCAGCGGGGGCCGGCGGTGTTTGCCACCCAGCCGACCAGCGGCGCCCCAATGGGGGTTCCGCCCATGAATATTGCCATATAGAGCGCCATCACCCGGCCCCGCATCGCGGGGTCCGTGGTGGTCTGGACGTACGCGTTGGCGCTCGTCATCATGGTGATCGCGAACAGCCCCACGGGCACCAGTGCGACGCCGTACCAGAAGTAGTTTGGGGCCATTGCGGCGATGCCCGAGGTCACGCCGAAAGCCCCCGCCGCCCCGAAGATGAACCGCATCCGTGGCTTGCCGCGGCCGGCGGACAACAGCGCGCCGGCGACCGAACCGATGGCCATGATGGAATTCATCAGGCCGAAGGCCCCGGCGTCGAGGCCGAATTCCGTACCCACCATGGCCGCGATAAACAGGGCGAAATTCAGCCCCAGGGTTCCCACGATGAAGATCGCCACGAGCACCACGATGAGGTCCGGGCGGAACCGGACGTAGCGCAGGCCCTCCCGGATCCTGCCCTTGCCCGCCCGTGCCCGAGGCAGCTGCCGCAGCGACGCGGCAGGGATTTTCGCCAGGCTCAGCAACATGGCGACGAAGGTCAGCGTGTTGATGAGGAAGACCCAGCCGGGCCCCACGACGGCAGTGAGCACGCCGGCGACTGCCGGGCCGATCATCCGGGCGACGTTAAAGGAAGCGCTGTTCAGTGCCACGGCGTTGGGGAGGTAGTCGTCCCGGACCAGTTCCGAAACGAAGGTCTGCCGCACGGGAGCGTCCAGGGCGGAGACCACCCCGAGCATGAGGGCGAAAGCGTAGACGTGCCAGAGTTGGGCGGCGCCCGAGACCACCAGGACGCCCAGTCCGGCGCTCAGCAGCGCCATGGCAGATTGGGTCAGCACCAGGAGCCGCTTACGGTTGAAGCGATCGGCGAGAAGTCCGGCTACGGGCGCCAGGAAGAGCTGCGGACCCAGCTGCAGTGCCATGGTGATCCCCACCGCGCCGGCATCGTGCGCCGTCAGGTGGGCGAACACCAGCCAGTCCTGGGCAGTGCGCTGCATCCAGGTGCCGATGTTGGAGATGAGCGCACCGAGGAACCAGATGCGATAGTTCAGGATGTGCAGGGACTTGAACGTGGACATCAGCCCCAGCCCTCCCCAGACACGCTCCTAGACGCTGTCAACCGCTAGTCGGCCTCGTCCGCGGAGCGTTCCCGCTCGTCGTCGTCGGTTTCCGCGCCTTCGGTCTCGTCGTCGTCGGGCTCGTCGGTCACCGCATCGTTCTGCGGGTCGGCGCCGGTGTCGGATGCCTGCGACGGCGTTTCTGAGCCGGACGCCTCGTCGGCGGCCTCGTCATCTTGCGCGTCTTCCGGGCGGACCCGCTCAGCCCACGGAATCCAGGCCGGCGCCAGGATGGAGTCTTCGGACGGCAGGAGGCCGAGTTCGTCCACCGTGACCACCTTGGACCGCGAGTTGCGGGTCAGCACGGCGTACCACTGCCAGCCCAGATACCCGGGCAGCCTGGATTCGAAGAGGTGGGTCACCAGGCGGTCGCCTTCGCTGCGGGCACCGAGGTGCTCGCCGACCTGCTCTGCGGGGGCAATGCCTTCCACCGCAGTGCGGGCGACGTCGACGGCGGCGGCCAGGAAGGCGTCAGGCTTGCCGGTGCGCCAGACGGGCACGCCGGCGCGGGGGCGGTTTCCCTGCTTTGAGCCGGTTCCCTTGGAATCGGCGGGCAGGGCGGATCCGGCATCCGACGCCGGCAACTGATCAGGTTCCTGAGTCATCAAGAGCCTTATACATCCAGCTCGTCGGCAACCTTGCGGAGGGCCGCTGCGATCGCCTTGCCCTTGTTGCCTTCCGGGTACTTGCCCGCGGACAAGGTTCCGGACAGGTTGTCCAGCACGCTGACGAGGTCCTGCACCAGCGGGGCAAGGTCCCTGGCACTGGGCCGCTTTGCCTTGGCGATGGACGGCGTCTTGTCCAGCACGCGCAGGCCGAGCGCCTGGGCGCCCTTGCGGCCGTCGGCTACACCAAATTCAACGCGCGTTCCGGCCTTGAGTTCCGTGATGCCCTCGGGCAGCGCGGACTTGGGCAGGAAGACTTCCTGGCCGTCCTCGCCCGCGAGGAATCCGAAGCCTTTTTCCTTGTCATACCACTTGACCTTGCCGGTAGGCACGTAATCAACCTTCTTCGTTCTGCGGGGACACGGCCGGCGGTCACCGCATCCGCATGGATACGCGGGTTCAGGGTATGACTGCCCGGACCGTGTTGGTCTGTATCTCCAAGGTTATCCTGCCTGGTTCAATATAGCGGCTTGAGGCGCGGGCGATGCTGGACTGTTAGCGTTGCCCACATGACACTCATGCGATCCCGGCGGCCTCTGATGATCATCGCGGCCACGCTTGCTGTGCTGTCCCTCGCTGCCGTCGGCGCTGTCATGGCCATGGCGTCGAACAATGTCGTGGCGCCTGCCTGGATTACCTCGGCTGCCCTCTACGGGCTCCCGGTGGCATTCCTGCTCATGCTGGCCCTCGTTGTGGACGCGGTGGCAGCACGGCGCCGCCCGCGCAGGCCCGGCGAAAGGTAACGTTGGAGCGATGTCCCTCATCCGCGCGCTGAGCAAGGAACTTCAGGCACGAAGCGACGAATCGTTGCGGGCCCTGTTTTCCGCGCGGCCGGACCTGATTTCTCCCGGCGTCCCGGACTTCGCCGCCCTCGCAGCCCGCGCCAGCGGACGAGTCAGCGTCCAGCGGGCGCTCGAGCGGCTCAACCGCCCGCAGATGCAGGTCCTGGAAACCCTGCACCTGTGCACCAACTCCGATACCGGGCACAGCGCCTCCGCGGCGATGCTGAAGAAACTGATTTGCGGCTCCTCCGCTGCCGCCATCGACCGCCTGCTCCATTCCCTGCAGGAACTGGCCCTGGTCCACCGCGCCGACCCGCCGCACGGTGCCGCTCCCGCCGCCGCCAGGCAGCGCCACTACCTTCCGGTGGGCAGCCTCAAGGATGTGATCGGCATCTACCCTGCGGGGCTGGGGCGCAGCTACACCGAACTCGTGCGGCTCCAGCCGGCATTTGCGCAGCGCGTGGTGCAGCTGGTGGGGGAACTGCACCGCGGCGGGGCGTCCATCTCCCCCGCTACGACGCCGATGGAGGCGGCCCTGTCCCTGCAGCACTGGACGGCAACACCGGAATCGCTGCAGCAAATCCTGACCACCGCGCCGGATCGGACGGGCGCCTTGCTGGCCAGGTTCGGAAACTGGGCCATGGGCGCCGTTCCGCAGGCACAGCGCCGGGCGTCCGTGCTCCACGAAAGCTCCGACGTCGGCCCTGTGGACTGGCTGCTGGCCCGGGGGCTGCTGGTGCCGCTGGACGCCGCGCACGTCGAACTTCCCCATAGCGTCGGAGTCTCGCTGCGCGGCGGGTTCGTCGTCGAGAGTTTTTCCCTGGCGCCGCCTCTCCCCCACCTTGGCCACACGAGCGCAGGGCTGCGCCGGAACGCCGCGTTGGGAGCTATTGCCGAGACTCTGCGGCTGGTGGGCGAAGTGCTCTATGCCGTGCGCGAACAGCCCCTGGCGACGCTGCGCAGCGGGGGCGTCGGGGTCCGGGAGATGAAGCGGCTGGCAGACTCGCTCCGGATCGACGTGCACGAGGCCGGCCTTCTGGCGGAGTTCTGCGCCATGGGCGGCCTGCTGCGGCTGGACGTCGACAGTTCTGCATGGGTGCAGCCGCCGCAGCTGGAGTGGCTGGCGTTGCCGCGGCAGGAACAATGGCTGTGGCTGGTCAATGCCTGGCTGGCCAGCGAGCGCGCGCCCTCCCTCGTGGGCCAGCCCGTGAATGCTGCTGTCCAGGGCATGGCAGGCCACCGGGGCGCGGCCGGGACCACCATCAATGCGCTCTCTGCCGAGGCGCAGCGGCCTGACGCGCCGGTGGTCCGCAAACGGGTCCTGGAAATCCTGCATGAACTTACCCTCGAAGCCGCGGCACCCGACGGGCAGGCCCCGGTCCTCAATGCCGCCGCTGTGCTGGAGCGGGCCGAGTGGACGCAGCCCCGGATGGCCCGGCGTTTCAGCTCGCTGATCCGCGGCATCCTCACAGAAGCCGAGATGCTGGGCCTGATCGGTTCCGGCGCCCTCAGCCAGCTGGGGGCCGCGATCGCCGCCGAACAGCCGGATGAGGCGTTGGGGATCCTGGGTGAGCACTTGCCGGCAGCGCTGCAGCACGTGTTGCTACAGGCGGATCTGACGGCGGTGGCGCCGGGCTACCTCGACCCCGAACTGAGCGAACGGCTCCTGACTATGGCCACGGCCGAGGGGCAGGGACCGGCCACCATCTACCGTTTCTCCGTCCCCTCCGTCCGCCGGGCCCTCGACGCCGGCCAGGATGCCGCGGCGATCCTGGGCTTCCTGCGCCAGCATTCGGCCACCGCCGTCCCGCAGCCACTCCAGTACCTCATCGAAGACACCGCCGCGCGGCACTCCCGGCTCCGCGTGGGGGCGGCGGCCAGTTTTATCCAATGCGAGGACGAGACTGCCCTGCTCGAACTGCTCAATGCCCCGGCCGCCGCCGGCCTCGGGCTGGTGCGTATCGCGCCCACCGTGGTGGTCTCACACGCCGCACCCCGGGAAACCGCCCAGATCCTCAGGGGCCTGGGCCTCGCCCCCGTCCTGGAGGAAGCAGTATCCGCCGTCGTCGGGCTGCGCCGCAGCACCTCGGGCGCCGGCAGCGGCCGGCCGGTCTACACGGCCCCGCGGACCGCTCCGCCGGAGGCCGACATCGACGCCCAACTGGCCGTGTTGCGCGGTGACGGGTCCCGGGCGCGTGGTCCCGGGGCTCACTCGCCGGCGGCTGCCCCCGGCAGCGAGGAAGCGACGCAGCTGGGACTGGAAACGCTCCTGAAGGCGATCCGCCTCAGGCAGCGGGTGGTCATGAATGTCGTGGACAGCATGGGGAATGCCAGCCGCGAGACGGTTGTTCCGGTAGCTGTGAACGGCGGGCGGGTGCGGGTGTTCGATCCGGAGAAGGAGATCGAGCGGGTCCTGTCCATCCACCGGATTATCGACGTAGAAGCTACAGAGGAATTGTTTCAGTGAATGACGGGCCCCTGATCGTCCAGAGTGACAAGACCATCCTGCTGGAGGTCGACCACGAACTCGCAACCGAGGCCCGGCACGCCATCGCGGCCTTCGCCGAGCTGGAACGTGCGCCGGAGCATGTACACAGCTACCGGTTGACGCCGCTGGGGCTGTGGAACGCCCGGGCGGCGGGGCTGGACGCCGAAAAGGTGCTGGACACCCTGCTCACGTACTCCCGGTTCCCGGTGCCGCATTCCCTGCTGATCGACGTCGAAGAAACCATGTCCCGGTACGGCCGGCTCCGGCTGGAAAAGGACCCGCAGCACGGCCTGGTCATGCGCACGTCCGACTACCCGGTGCTGGAAGAAGTCAGCCGCGCCAAGAAGATCGCCCCGTTGCTCGGGCCGCGGATCGACGGCGAGACGGTGGTGGTGCATTCTTCCCAGCGCGGCCAGCTCAAGCAGCTGCTGCTCAAGATTGGCTGGCCGGCTGAAGACCTGGCCGGCTACGTGGACGGCACGCCGCACCCCATCATGCTCAACGAATCGGGCTGGAAGCTGCGGCCCTACCAGCAACTGGCAGCGGAGAACTTCTGGGCCGGCGGCAGCGGCGTCGTCGTCCTGCCCTGCGGCGCCGGCAAGACGCTGGTCGGGGCTGCCGCCATGGCGACTAGCTCCACCACCACGCTGATCCTGGTGACCAACACCGTCGCCGCGCGGCAGTGGAAGGACGAACTCATCAAGCGCACGTCGCTGACCGAGGAGGAGATCGGCGAGTACTCCGGCTCCGTCAAGGAAGTCCGTCCAGTCACGATCGCCACCTACCAGGTCCTGACCACGAAGCGCGGCGGCCTGTACCCGCACCTGGAGCTCGTGGACGGCAACGACTGGGGCCTGATCATCTACGACGAGGTCCACCTGCTGCCGGCGCCTATCTTCCGGATGACGGCGGACCTGCAGGCCCGGCGCCGGCTCGGGCTCACCGCCACGTTGGTGCGGGAGGACGGGCGGGAGGGCGAGGTCTTCAGCCTGATCGGCCCGAAGCGCTACGACGCGCCGTGGAAGGACATCGAGAACCAGGGCTATATCGCCCCCGCCGATTGCGTGGAGGTCCGGGTGGACCTGCCCCGCGACGAACGGGTGGCCTATGCCATGGCAGAGGACGCCGACAAATACCGCCTGTGCGCCACCTCCGAGACCAAGACCCGGGTGGTGGAAGAACTTGTCGCCGAACACGCCGGCGAGCAGCTCCTGGTGATCGGGCAGTACATCGACCAGCTCGACGAGATCGGCGAGCGCCTCAACGCGCCGGTCATCAAGGGCGACACGTCGGTCAAGGAACGCCAGCGGCTCTTCGATGCCTTCCGCGCCGGCGAGGTGCAGACCCTGGTGGTGTCCAAGGTGGCCAACTTCTCCATTGACCTGCCCGAGGCGTCGGTGGCGATCCAGGTCTCCGGTTCGTTCGGTTCCCGCCAGGAGGAGGCCCAGCGCCTAGGCCGGCTGCTGCGTCCGAAGAAAGACGGCCGATCCGCGCGGTTCTACTCGCTGGTGGCCCGCGACACCCTCGATCAGGACTTCGCCGCGAAGCGGCAGCGTTTCCTCGCCGAGCAGGGCTATGCCTACAGGATCATGGACGCCAAGGACGTCGGCACCGCCGGCTAGTCAGAAGGCCCGGGCCCCGGGTGGCGCCTGGGCGTGCCGCAACAGGCACGACCCATGCAACACCCATCCGCCGTTCAGAAAACTCCCAGAGTCTGGGAGCATCATGGGAACATGAAAAAGAACGGACCCGAAGCCAAGCTGCTCGTCGTCGATGATGAACCGAACATCCGCGAGCTGCTATCAACGTCCCTGCGCTTCGCCGGTTTTGAAGTTGTCTCGGCTGGCAGCGGGCGCGAGGCCCTTGCCGCCGCGGAGCTGCACGCCCCCGATCTGGCAGTTCTTGACGTCATGCTGCCGGACATGGACGGCTTCACCGTCACCCGCCGCCTGCGCGCCGCCGGCAAACACTTCCCGGTCCTGTTCCTCACAGCCAAGGACGACACCGAGGACAAGGTCACGGGCCTGACCGTGGGCGGGGACGATTACGTCACCAAACCCTTCAGCCTCGACGAGGTGGTGGCCCGCATCCGCGCGGTGCTCCGGCGCACGCAGCCCCAGGTCGACGACGACGCCGTGATCCGGGTCGATGACCTCCAGCTCGACGACGACGCCCACGAGGTCCGCCGCGGCGGCACCGTGATCGAGCTGTCCCCCACCGAGTTCAAGCTCCTGCGCTACCTCATGCTCAACCCGAACCGGGTCCTGTCCAAGGCCCAGATCCTCGACCATGTGTGGGAGTACGACTTCAACGGCGATGCCTCGATCGTGGAGTCCTACATCTCCTACCTGCGCCGCAAGGTGGATATCGATCCCGATGCCCCGGCACTAATCCAAACCAAGCGCGGCGTCGGCTACGTTCTGCGGACCGCCGAGAAGCGCTGACCTTGCTGCACCGCTGGAAATCGGCCTCGCTGCGGTCGCAGCTCGTGGCCATCATGATGGCGCTGATGCTGGTGGCCCTCACGGCCACTGGGGCGGGCACGCTGACGCTGCTCCACAGCTTCCTGCAGGGACAGGTGGATGACAAACTCCGGGCCGCCGTCGACTCCGTGCGGCTGGAGAAGTCCTTCACCCAGCTGCAGGAGGCCAGCTCCACCATTCCCACCGACTACTCACTGATGCTCCTCAGCCCGGGCCTCCCAGCAATCCCGTTTGGCGGCGACAAGGACTCCCACCCCGCCATCAGCACTTTTTCCGCGGTCGAGGCCCGGGAACGCCAGCAGATACCCTTCCAGGTCCGCGGGACCGAGGGCGGCAACTGGAGGGTGGTAGCCCTGAGCGTCGTGGACAACAACCAGCGCAGCGCGGTGGTGGTCATCGGGCTGCCCCTGGATCCCGTCGATTCCGTCATGGAACATGCGGCCCTGGTGGTGGTGGGGGTGGGTCTGCTGACGCTTGTGCTGGCTTTCTTCATCGCCACGTGGACCGTCTCGCGCTCTTTCCGGCCGCTGGCCCGGGTGGAGAAGACGGCCGCCGCGATCGCCGCCGGAGACCTCTCCAGACGCGTGGAAATCGAAAACCCCAACACCGAGGTGGGGAGGCTGGGCAGTTCGCTCAATGCCATGCTCGCGCACATTGAGACAGCGTTCGCCGCGCGGATGGCGTCCGAGGAACGGATGCGTCGCTTCGCCGCCGACGCTTCGCACGAGCTGCGCACCCCGCTGGTGACCATTCGCGGGTTCTCCGAGCTGTACCGGCACGGGGCGCTGTCCACCCCGGAGGACGTGGCCACGGCGATGGGGCGGATCGAAAGCGAAGCCAAGCGCATGGGGGCCATGGTGGAAGACCTGCTCCTTCTGGCCAGGATCGATGAGCAGCGCCCGCTGCAGCAGAAACCCGCAGATCTGCTGCTGCTGGCCAACGACGCCGTGGTGGACACCCAGGCGAGCGACCGCAGCCGCACCATCACCCTCACCGGGCTCGACGGCGCGGCCCCCGCCCCCGCCCCGGTACTGGGGGACGAAGCCAAGCTGCGCCAGGTGGTCAGCAACCTGGTCGGCAATGCCCTGCGGTACACGCCGGAAGGCACGCCGATCGAAATTGGCGTCGGGACCCGGACTGCACCGGACGGAGCACGGCAGTCCGTGATCGAGGTACGAGACCACGGACCGGGTGTCCCGGAGGACGAGGCGGCCCGCATTTTTGAGCGCTTCTACCGGGCGGACACGTCCCGGACCAGGGAGACCGGCGGCAGCGGACTTGGCCTGGCGATCGTGGCCGCCATCGTCGGCTCGCATTCCGGGTCCGTGCAGGTCGGGGAGACTGACGGGGGCGGTGCCACACTGGTGGTCAGCATCCCGTTCCTGGACGAAGACGCCACGGAACTGTCCGCAGCAGGTTTGTCCACATAGGGGCCGGCGGCGGTGTCCGGCCGGTGCACTGCCCGCATACGCTCGAGGTGTCCGGAAATTCCGGACGAGGCAGCCGCTCCCCCACACGCCTTCACTGCAGACTCACATCACAGACCCCACTGCTGACGTTCACCGTGCTCCGCCGGGCCTGCGGCTGCCTCCCGACCATTTCGAGAGGCAATCCCATGAGCATCATCTCCGTCGATACGGAGCTCCTGCAGCTCAAGTCCGCCAACGTGCAGGCCACGGTGGAGCGGATCAGCGCCGACGTACAGGCCATGAAACGAGGGCTGGACGAACTCCAGGGCAGCTGGCGCGGCTCCGCGGCGACAAATTTCCAAACCCTGGTGGCCGAGTGGACGCTGACCCAGGGCAGGGTCGAGGCTTCCCTGGCGTCCATAAACCTCGCGCTGAATTCCGCCGCCGCCACCTATGCGCAGGCGGAACTGGGCAATGCGCAGCGCTTCACGTGAGCCTCTCGGGGCGTCAGGCTTCGGGTGTGCCCTGGTGGAAGCGCAGCCGCCATTGCGCGCCTTCAAGGACCCACAGGGAGCTCCGTAGGGCTGATCCCTCGCGGGTGTGGCTGCGGTAGGTCAGGAGCATGGTCTTCTCGCCCAGCCGGTCCGCGCCCAGCAGCTCGAGCTCCACGGGCCCGCCCGGGTTGTCCTCAAGGGACATCATCATGGCGTCGCGAGTCCAGAGCCGGCCGGAGCTGCCGATCTCGGTGAAGTCCGGATGGAGCAGGACGCCTGTGCGGCCCAGGTCCGCCCGGGTTTCCGGGCGGAGCAGTTCGCGCTCGAGGGACTCGACGACGGCTTCGGGGCTGGTCTCCGCCAGGGTCACGGCCGGTTCCTCTTCGAGTTCGCTGAAGAGGTCCGGTTCGTCGTAGCTCCCTGGTGCGCCAAAGAGTTCCTGCTGGCCGGAAGGCGCCGGGGCCGACTGCGCGCGGGTTGCGGCCTGCGCTGGGGCTGTCCTTGGGGCCGTCTGCTGGGTGGCCTGCGGCATCGCGGAACCAGCCTGGCCGGCCGGCGTCGTCTCGCCCTGCCGGGTCTGGTCCTGCTGTGCCTTGCCCTCCGGCGGCTGGCCCTCGGGCGTCCCGAACCCGGGACCCTGCCGGACCGCCACGCCCTGCTGGTACGCCGTGGCCGCTGCCCGGGCACGGACGTCGGCCGCTTCGTTGAGCTCGTGCCCGGCATGGCCCCGCACCCACTCGAAGGTGTACTTGCGGCCCACGAGCGCCTGGTCGATGTCCTTGAGGAGGTCCACGTTCAGAACCGGCTTGCCGTCGGCCTTGCGCCAGCCCTTGCGCTTCCAGCCCGGCATCCACTTGGTCACCGCATTGATGACGTACTGGCTGTCACAGAGGATCAGCAGGTCTTCCCCGGGCATGTGTGCCGTGGCCCGGAACAGGTCAAGCACCGCCATCAGTTCGCCCTGGTTGTTCGTACCGTGGGGCCACCCGCCGGCCCGCCAGCAGTCGTCGTTCACGTACCAGGCCCAGCCGGCCGGGCCGGGATTTCCTAAGGCCGAACCGTCGGCCGCTGCTGTAATCGTCACTGACCTATCCTGCCAGACCCTGCCGACACCCACCGCAACAACGGCGGAAGGTTGCTGGCCGGGGCTGCATTAAAGCCAACAGCGGCCCCACCCGAAGGTGGGACCGCCGTCGTCGAACAGCCGGTGGAGGCTAGCGCGGGTGGTTAGAAACCGCCCATGCCGCCCATGCCGCCCATGTCGTCGCCGCCGCCCATCTGGGCGCCAGCCTTCTCGGGCTTGTCGGCTACAACGGCCTCGGTGGTGAGGAACAGGCCGGCGATGGAAGCCGCGTTCTGAAGGGCAGAGCGGGTTACCTTGACCGGGTCGTTGATGCCAGCGGCCAGCAGGTCGACGTACTCGCCGGTGGCTGCGTTGAGGCCGTGGCCTGCGGGCAGGCCGCGGACCTTGTCCACCACGACGCCGGGCTCGAGGCCGGCGTTGAAGGCGATCTGCTTCAGCGGCGCGTCGATGGCAACGCGGACGATGTTCGCGCCCGTTGCCTCGTCACCGGAGAGCTGCAGGTTCGCGAACGCCTTGGCGCCGGCCTGGATCAGGGCAACGCCACCGCCGGCGACGATGCCCTCTTCGACAGCAGCCTTGGCGTTGCGGACAGCGTCCTCAATGCGGTGCTTGCGTTCCTTGAGCTCGACCTCGGTTGCGGCACCGGCCTTGATGACTGCAACGCCGCCGGCCAGCTTGGCCAGGCGCTCCTGCAGCTTCTCGCGGTCGTAGTCGGAATCCGAGTTCTCGATCTCGGCGCGGATCTGGGACACGCGGCCGGCGATCTGGTCGGCGTCGCCGGCACCTTCGACGATCGTGGTCTCGTCCTTGGTGACAACAACCTTGCGGGCCTTGCCAAGGAGTTCGAGTCCGGCGGTCTCAAGCTTGAGGCCGACTTCCTCGGAGATGACCTGGCCACCGGTGAGGATGGCGATGTCGGCCAGCTGCGCCTTGCGACGGTCGCCGAAGCCCGGGGCCTTGACGGCGACGGACTTGAAGGTGCCGCGGATCTTGTTGACGATCAGGGTGGCCAGGGCCTCGCCCTCGATGTCTTCGGCAATGATCAGCAGCGGCTTGGAAGACTGCATGACCTTTTCCAGGACAGCAACCAGTTCCTTGACGTTGGAGATCTTGGAGTTGACGATCAGGATGTACGGATCCTCAAGGACCGTTTCCTGGCGCTCGGCGTCGGTGACGAAGTAGGCGGAGATGTAGCCCTTGTCGAAGCGCATGCCTTCGGTCAGCTCCAGCTCGAGGCCGAACGTGTTCGACTCCTCGACCGTGATGACGCCTTCCTTGCCGACCTTGTCGAGGGCTTCGGCGATCAGGGCGCCGATCTCGTTGTCGCCAGCGGAGATGGACGCGGTGGCGGCGATCTCTTCCTTGGTCTCGATTTCCTTGGCGGACGCCAGGAGCTCGACCGTCACGGCGTCAACAGCCTTCTCGATGCCGCGCTTGAGGGACAGCGGGTCAGCGCCGGCCGCGACGTTGCGCAGGCCTTCCTTGACCAGGGCCTGTGCGAGCACAGTTGCCGTGGTGGTGCCGTCGCCTGCGACGTCATCCGTCTTCTTGGCAACTTCCTTGACCAGCTCGGCGCCGATCTTCTCGTAAGGGTCGTCCAGCTCGATCTCCTTGGCGATGGAAACACCATCGTTGGTGATCGTGGGGGCGCCCCACTTCTTTTCGAGGACGACGTTGCGTCCCCGCGGGCCGAGGGTGACCTTGACGGCGTCGGCGAGGATGTTCAGGCCCCGCTCAAGACCGCGGCGTGCCTCTTCATCAAATGCAATGATCTTGGCCATAACGGCAGTAGTCCTTTCGGGACAGTCGTTAAGAATGAACCTTCGCTGTGGTGCCCGCGACGGACGATCCCTACCCCGCGGCCTCTGTATGCCGCTGGGTCCGGGATCTCACCCCAGCAAGGTGTTCCTTTAGCTCCTGGACCGGCTGCCCCACTTCACGGCCGGGCGAACCGGGCGTCGTGTTAGCAGTCAGTGCGCTGGAGTGCTAAATCAATAATTAGCACTCCCCCGGGGAGAGTGCAAGCAGTGCCCGGCCCAAACCGCCCGCCACGCGGGCACAATACGCTAGGAGCGATCAGCCGCCACTGCTGCTGGCGCTCTCCGTGCCGGTCATTGTGGGCAGGTTGTCCTCGCCGTAGGTGTAGACCATGTAGTTCGCTTCGGTGATGTCCCCGTGGGAATCAAACTTGATCCGTCCGGACTGGCCGTCATAGTCCGGGCGCTTGCCCGCATGGAGGACGTCCACGCAGGCCTGGTAGCTCGTGCACGACTCACTCGGCGGCTGGCCGGCGGGCTGACCGGCGCCCGCGGCATTTCCGCCAGCTGCCGCCGTTCCGCCGGAGACCCCGACGAGGGATGCCGCAATGGAGGTTCCGGCGTCGTCTTCGGCCGCGGCGGCAGCGACGGCGGCGAGGATGACGGCGTCGTACGTCTCGGCGGCAAACACCATGTCCTTCAGCCCGGGGTCAACGGCAACAAGGTCCTTCTGGAAGCTGGCGGAGGGGAACACGCCGGGCAGGACCCCGCGTGCGCCCTCCAGCGCCCGCGTGCCCACTCCGGAGCCGTACCGGCTGACGGCCGCGTCGCTGAGGACAAGTTTTTTCCCGGCCAGACCGGCGTTGTTCAGTTCGGCGATGGCACCCTGCGCGCCGTCGCGTGAGACCAGGACGACGGCGTCGGGATTTGCGGCCTTGGCGGTGGCGGCAGCCTGCTGTGCCTGGCCGGGAGTGAACTCCGCGTCCGCCACGACGTCGAGCCCGGACTGTTTCGCCGCACCGGCGACGGCGGAGGCGACGACCTTGCCGTAGTCGCCTTCCTCGTGTAGCACGGCCAGGGTCTTGGCGCCGCCGTCTTGGGCCAGCTTGGCGAGGACGGAGGCCTGTGCGATGTCGGCCGCCGAGGTGCGGAAATAGTAGCCGCCGCTCTTGTAGTTGCTGAGCCCGCTGGCAGAGTTGGCCGGCGAGATGACGGCTACCTTGGCGTTGGCCAGCACGTCGATCGCGGCAGGGGCGCGGCTGGAATCGGTCGGACCGATGACGACGTCGGCTTTGCTGGCGACCAGCGCTTTCGCCTGGGCAGCCGTGTCCGTGCTGATGGTTTCCGGTAGCAGCTCCACAAGCTTGCCCTTGTGGCCACCGGCCGCGTTGATCTCCTTGACGGCGAGTTTGGCGGCCGCCAACTGTGGGGCGTTGAGGAAGGCCTGCCGCCCCGTGTTGTCCAGGATCAGCCCTATGCGCAGGGTGCCGTCGCCGCTGGCGTCGGCGCTGGCCACGCGGGCGCTGCCTGCAGGTCCCAGGCAGCCCGTCAGGGACACGGCCGCGAGTGTGCCAGCCACTAGGGCGCGGCGCAGCGGCAAAGTTCTTCCTGGGCGACCTGCCGCGTCCCGCGGGGCGTTCTTAACGAAAGCAAGTGCCACTAGGCGGGCCGGACACTTTCAGCCTGCGGGCCCTTTTCGCCCTCGCCGACTTCCAGCTCCACCCGCTGGCCCTCGTCCAGGGCGCGGTAGCCTTCCCCGACGATCGCGGACCAGTGCACGAAGACGTCGTTCTCGGAACCGTCCACGGTGATGAAGCCGTAGCCCTTCTCGGCGTTGAACCATTTGACGGTTCCCAGTGCCATGGTGTCCACACTTTCAGCTAGCTTGCGTGCGGCCCACCTCGATGTGCGCCGCGGACTGCGAAGAGAAATCCGCAGATACTGTACCCACAGCGTCCCTCAGGAACGCCGACGGCGGGCAGGTCCGCCGTCGAATAGTTATTGAGGCGTAACCGGAAATGACTACTGGAAGCCGGGTCCCAGCACAACGACGAGGGGCAAGTTGAACTCGGCGGAGTCCACGAGCGTGTCGATGCCCAGGAGCGTTCCGAGCGCCTCGGCATTGCCCTTTTGCTCCACGCCGTTGTAGAAAATCACCGACGTCTGCTGCGGGACACCGCCCCAGTTCCCTGTCTGGCCGACGGTCCAGCCGGCAGAGCTGACGGTGCCGCCGACGCGGGTGGCGAGGCCAGCGGTGGTGGTCCCGTTGTAGATCGTCACCGGCTGCGCCTTGTCCACACCGGCGGCTGTGGCGCTGGGCGTCGCTGAAGGCGTTGCCGACGGCGTTGCGCCGGCGGGTTCCGGGCTCGTCTGCGCGGGGCTGGGGCTAGCAGGGCTCGATGCGGACGCGCTGCTGCTGGCAAATGCTGACGCGCTGTCACCGGCTGTCACGGCCGCGGCCTGGCCTCCGGAGAAACCAAGCTTCGGCAGGATCAGAAAGGCAACCAGGCCAATGGCCAGGGCCACAAAGCCGGCCGCCAAGATGGGCGCCAGGCTCCGCCGGCGTGAT
Organism: Arthrobacter sp. 05T420; assembly: GCF_056396305.1. Classification (NCBI taxonomy): domain Bacteria; kingdom Bacillati; phylum Actinomycetota; class Actinomycetes; order Micrococcales; family Micrococcaceae; genus Arthrobacter; species Arthrobacter sp. 05T420. The sequence goes on from NZ_JBFTLG010000014.1 coordinate 113,311, forward strand.
CCGGCGACGGCCCGGTGGACACCCTGCCGGGTAGAGGTCTCCGGGACCCGATCAAATTCATCCCGAGCGTATTTGGTCATGGTGAAACGACGTCCTTGCTGATTTCATACGGGGTGCCCGAGGCCGGAACGGACGCAACAGGACGTGCGTATCCGGCTGCTCGTGACGCTACTTTACGAATCTGTTCCCAGACGGCGGGCAGTGCGGGCACGTTGGCGTGATGTACGTAGTCTACGCAATCTCTTGACCAGCATGGGATCGTGGGCCAGAGCGTCCTCGGTGTCGATGAGGGCATTGAGGATCTGGTAGTAGTGCGTGGCGGACAGATCGAACAGCTCGCGGATGGCCTGTTCCTTGGCCCCCGCGTACTTCCACCACTGCCGCTCCAGGGCCAGCATCTGCTGGTCGCGGACGCTGAGCGGAGACTCCGCAGACACCCCACCCAGGTCCCCGCCGGCAGCGGGGAATCCGGCGGAATCCTCCGCGGGCACGTGCTCTTGCGCTGTTTCGGCCACGGCACACTCCTGGTTGATTCCGAAAAAACTTGCTGGTTCCGGTAAGAGTCCGGTAAAAGTCAATCCCATGCTACGGCCGAATAACAGGGTTGTCATTTGGCGGGGTGCCGGAGCGGACGGCAGTTGCGGAAGAATGGGGGCTGTGTCCAATTCCGAACTTCCCTCCGAATCTAATTCCGACGCGCTGTTCGAGCTGGAACCCGAAGCCGCAGACGGCATCCGGTTCGCGGACCTGGCGCACCGGCCGCTGACCGAGCTGGTCGCTCCGGACTGGGCGGAAGCGCTGGCACCGGTCGAGGCACAGTTGCGGGAGGCGCTCACCTTCCTCGCCGGCGAAATGGCCGCCGGGCATGGTGTGCTGCCGTCGCCGCCAGACCTGCTGCGGGCCTTCCGCCAGCCGCTCGCCGGTGTCCGGGTGCTGGTAGTAGGGCAGGATCCCTATCCGACGCCGGGGCACGCCGTAGGGCTGTCCTTCGCCGTGGACGGCGCCACCCGGCCGATCCCCCGCAGCCTGGCAAACATCTACAAGGAACTTCAGGCCGATCTCGGCGTCCCGCCGCGCGTCCACGGGGACCTTAGCCGCTGGTCGGAGCAGGGCGTACTGCTGCTGAACAGGGTGCTCAGTGTCCGGGCAGGCGCGGCTGGCTCGCACCGGAACAAGGGCTGGGAGGCTGTCACAGCGGCGGCCATCCGGGCAGTCGCGGACCGCCCGTCCGCCTCCGGCGCTGGCCGCGCTCCCCTTGTGGTGATCCTGTGGGGGAAGGATGCCGAATCCGTGCGGCCGCTGCTGGGCTCCGCTGCCGTGATCGCCAGCGCCCACCCCAGCCCGCTCTCGGCCTCGCGCGGGTTCTTCGGATCGCGGCCCTTTAGCCGAGCCAACGCCCTGCTGCAGGAGCAGGGCAACGGGACGGTCGACTGGGAACTGCCGCCGCTGCCGTAACAGGCTTCCATCCGGAGCTCCCGGCCAGGGTTCTTGGTTAGGCTTAGCTGCATGACTTCCGTCCCCGCCGCCACCACCGCCACCCGGAACTCGCGTCCCCAGACCGACCTGACGGTCCTGCGCAGAGAACAACTTTCCCCGCACATGGTCCGGATCATCGCAGGCGGACCAGGGTTCGCCGGGTACGTCAACAATGACTATGTGGACCGGTACGTCAAGATCGTCTTTCCGCAACCCGGTATCGAATACCCGCAACCGCTGGACCTGTGGGCCGTCCGGGAAGCGATGCCGCGCGATCAATGGCCGCACACCCGGACCTACACGGTCCGCTGGGTGGACGCGGCGGCGCAGGAACTGGCCATCGATTTCGTGATCCACGGCGACGAGGGCCTCGCTGGCCCCTGGGCGGCCGCCGCCCAGCCCGGCGATCGCCTGACCTTCACTGGCCCGGGCGGCGGATACAACCCGGATCCGGCGGCGGACTGGTACCTGTTTGCCGGCGATGAGTCCGCCCTGCCGGCCATCGGCGCCGCGATCGAATCCCTGCCGGAGGATGCCCGCGGCCTGGCCCTGCTCGAGGTGGACAGCGACGCCGACATCCAGCCCATCGCCGGACCGGCCGGCGTCGAACTGCGCTGGCTCCTGCGCGGCGGCGTCCCCGCCGGAGAGAGCGAACTGCTGGTCACGGCCGTGCGCGATGCCGAGTGGCCTGAGGGGCGGGTGCAGGTCTTTGCCCACGGCGAGCGGGGCTACATGAAAGGCCTGCGGGAGGTTTTTTACGTGCAGCGCGGGCTGGAGCGGGCGCAGGTTTCCCTCTCGGGCTACTGGGCCAGGGGCCGCATGGAGGACGATTTCCAGGCGGAGAAAAAGCTCCCCATCGGCAAGATCTAACGGCGCAAGATCTAAAACGTTAGATCTAACGGCGCAAGATCTAAGAGCGCCAGATCCAGCCACAAGATCTGGCGTTACCAGGTCCAGCGGCTAGATCCCTCCGGACTACCTAGCGGCGACGGGCCCTGCGCCGCTCGTTGCTCGCCAGGCTCCGCGTCAGCGGCCGCGCCAAGGTGTCACCGAGCACGATGCCGGCGGCGACACCGAGCACGATCGCCCCGGCGTTGAGCATCCCGCCGGCGCCCATGAGAATCTCCGATTCCTCGATGGTCAATACATACATGGACCGGAATATAGTGAGCCCGGGGAGCAGGATCAGGGCTGCGGGGACGGCCACGACCAGCTGGGGAGCGCCCATCCGGAGGGCCACCACGCGGGCCAGCAGGCCAATCACCACAGCCGCGACGGCCGGTGCGAAGCGGGACCCGATGCCCAGAGCATCACCGCCGATCAGGACCAGATAGCCCACCACCCCCACGGCCGCCGTCGGCAGCAGCAGCGTCCAGCTGGTCTGTTCCGTTATGCCGATCATCAGCACAGCGATGGCGATCATGATGACCACGGCCCACCACGGATATGCCGGGGGGAATGTTTCGGTGACATTGATCGCCTTCATGCCGGTCATGTCTCCGACAACGAAGCCGACGGCAATGCCGGCGACGAGCGCACCGAAGGTTAGCATGGTGGAGACGAAACGGCCGGCCGCCGTGACCGGGAAGCCGTTGATCGCGTCCTGCACCGAGGAGACGAGCCGGCCGGTCGGCAGTAGCAGCAGGATTCCGCCGACCACCACGATGGCTGGCGGAATCTGGATTCCTACCATGCCGCCGAAACGCCATAACAGCAGGGCGATGAAAGTGACCAGGAAGGAACACGAGGCTGTGACGAAGAAGTCAGGTGTGCGCCACCGCCCCAGTTGCCTGGCCAGCAGGCTGACCATGAGGTTGGAGACAAAGGCGACGGCAGAGGCTCCGAGGTCGCCGCCGAGAACACCGACGAAGACGGCCGAGAACACGCCGAATGCCACAGTGACCATCCAGCGCGGGAATGGCTTGGAACTGTGGGTGATTTCGTCGAGCCGGCGCACAGCCTCCTCGCGTCCCACGCCGCCGGAGACGATGTCCGTGACGAGCTGGTGCACCTTGGCCAAGCCCGCGTAGTTGTTGGTCCAGGACCGCACGACACGAAGCAAGGTTATGGGCGTCTGGTCCTTGGGGGCATAGTTGATGGCCACCGACTGGTTGGTGATGTCCACTTCGATGTTCTTGAGTCCCAGGGCGGCCGTGATGGCGATGATGCTGGTCTCGACTTCCAGGGCTCCGGCGCCGTACCGGAACATCGATTCCGCCAAATGCAGCGCGAAGTCGATCGTCTTGCGGGCCGAGGCGTCGACGCCGCCCACCTGGATCATCGGGTTCGCATAGGGGCTGCCGGCGAGCCGGTCCACGATGCTCATGGGCGCCGTGGGCGGGTTCTCGCCCTGGACCAGCCTGCGCAACATGCGCTTCGCGGCCGCGTTCTGGCGCACCTCCACGGGCGACATCGGCTGCGTCCGGGGCAGGCCGTCCGTGGGTGGCCTGCGGTGGCCGTCGATTCCGTTGTTCATTCCGGCCTCCTCACTGTCCAAGGCTGTCCTTGATTGTGTTTGTCTCGGGTTAGTAGAACTGTTGGCCCGTGCGCCGGGTGTAGAGCTGGCGTGCCACGCGCTCCCCCGCCGTCATCCAGGCTTTGTATTTCAGCGGGCTAAGGACCTGGTCGTAACAGCCGACGAAGTCGGTCACGGTCTTGCTGAAGCTGGTTTTGAAAAGGCCCAGCCCATGGAACGGGTTGGATGTGTCCTTGAGCTTGTCGCTTGGCGGGGTGCCGCAGAAGTCGTATTCGGTGCAGCCGAGTTCCTTGACCTGGTTGATCGCAGTCCACTGCACGAGGTGCGAGTCGCCGTACTGGCCGCGCTTCTGCAGGGAGCCGCCGTCCTTGTACGTTCCCTTGCGGCCGTAGTTGATCACGAACGCGCCAACTGAGGGCACGCCGTTTTCGTACACGAACATCAGCCTGCCTTGGTCACGGGCGAGGAAGTTGGTCCAGAACCGGCGGTAGTACTCGTACTCGCGCACCCGGACCTGGGATTTGGCTTCCACCGTGGTGGTCATCAGGGCATACATGGCCCGGAAGTTCTCTTCCGTGGGCTCCGCGTTGTGGACCTCCACGCCCTCGCGGATGGCGCGGCGCACGGCATTTCGGCCCCGGGAGTGGAGATTGCGCAGCAACTGGTTTTCCTCGGGCGCAATATCGAGCAGCGCCGTGGAGTCGTTGGGCTGCAGGTTGTGGGTCTTGACCAGACCCGCCCCTTCGAGGATCCGCACGGCCTCGTCCGAGAGAATGATGTCCGGCTCGATCTTGATCGCAAAGACGCCCAGCTTGGCCTTTTTGACGAAGTCCGCGTTCGCCGCGGCGATCCCGGGGATGTCATCGACGGACGCCACGTCGGGTCCCTTGATCAGGTACCAGAGCTTGCCGAGAAGCGGAAACGACTTCTCGAGGACCAGGTTGTAGCTCGTGTAATCGGCCGACTCATAGACCAGGTGCAGTGGCTTCCAGCCAAAGTGCTGCTTGACCTCGGCGAACGCTTCGGATTGCAGGAGATTGCCGCCGTTGGGGTTCGCGGTGACGAGGGCATCCCAGCTGGCAATCTCCTCGGCAGAGGCAAAGCGGGCAGTGAATTCACGCAAGGGTGCGGTATCCAATCATTGCGGTACGAGCTTCGGCGGCATGCGGACATGCAGCCCCAAGTCTATCGGTCCGCACCCTGCCGCCGGTCCCGGCAAGGCGGTTACGCTGGTCTCATGCAGGCTCAGCAACAACCACTGGAAGGCCGGCCCGGGGCACCCGGCGGCCGCTCGCGGGGCGCCGGCAGCGGCTTCGGCGCCGGCTCCCAAGTCGTCGCGCTGCTCCTGTTCCTCGGCGCGTCGGCGCTGGTTGCGGCCCTCGGCGGCCTGGCCACGGCCAACCACGTCAACGGCTGGTACGCCACGGCCGACACAGCACCCTGGTCGCCACCAAACTGGGTCTTCGGGGCGGTCTGGACGGTCCTGTACGTCGCCATGGCAGTCGCGGCGTGGCTGGTCTGGCGCAGCCGCGCCGCGCGGTCCAAGACGGCCCTGACAGCCTACGGCGTGCAGCTGGTGCTGAACTTGCTCTGGACTCCGGTCTTCTTTGCCCTCTACCCGGTGCTCGGGACGCCGGCGCTGTGGATCGCGTTCGGGATCATCGTGGCATTGGCCGTGGCCGTGGCCGTGACGGTGGTGCTTTTTGGTCCGATCAGCCGGACGGCAGGACTGCTGATGCTGCCCTACCTGTCCTGGATCGTGTTCGCATCCTCACTGAACCTGTGGGCGGCGCTGCACAACTGATGGCGCCATTCAGCGCCACCCGCCTCGATCAGCTCCCTAGCACTCCACGACGTTGACGGCGAGGCCGCCCATCGCGGTTTCCTTGTACTTGGAGCTCATGTCCTTGCCGGTTTCGCGCATGGTGACGATGACCTCGTCCAGGGAGACCCGGTGGGTGCCGTCGCCCCAGAGGGCCATCTTGGCGGCGTTGATGGCCTTCGCCGCGGCGATCGCGTTCCGTTCGATGCACGGGACCTGGACCAGCCCGCCGATCGGATCACACGTCAGGCCCAGGTTGTGCTCCATCGCGATTTCCGCGGCGTTCTCCACCTGTTGGGGGGTGCCGCCCATGACCTCGGCCAAGCCGGCGGCCGCCATCGAGGACGCCGAGCCGACCTCGCCCTGGCAGCCGACCTCGGCACCGGAAATCGAGGCCTGCTCCTTGTAGAGCACCCCGATCGCGCCGGCGGTGAGCAGGAACTTGAACACAACGTCGTCGCGGTCGGCCTGGGTTGCCTTGTCCATGCCGGGGGCGAAGTGCAGCGCGTAGTAGAGCACGGCCGGGATGATGCCCGCCGCGCCGTTGGTGGGCGCGGTGACCACGCGCCCGCCCGAGGCGTTTTCCTCGTTGACGGCCAGTGCGATCAGGTTGACCCATTCCTGCCAGTACTTCGGATCCCGGTAGTCGGGGTCCTGGCCGCGGGTTTCCTTCATGAGCCGCTCATGCCAGTCCGGGGCGCGGCGGCGGACCTTGAGCCCGCCCGGGAGCAGGCCCTCGCGCTTGAGGCTGACCTCGACGCAGCCTTCCATCACCGAGTAGATGTGCAGCAGCCCGTCGCGGATCTCGGCCTCGGTGCGGGAGGCGCGCTCGTTGACCAGCATGATCTCACCGATCGAGAGGCCCTTGGACTGGCAGCGGCCCAGGAGTTCGGCGGCCGTGCGGAACGGCAGCGGAAGTTCCTTCTTCGATTCCGCGAGTTCCTTCAGGGCCGCGTCCTCCTCACCCTCGCGGACAATGAAGCCGCCGCCGACGGAGAAGAACGTGGCCTGGTGCAGGGTCTCGCCCGCGGCGTCCGAGACCGTGAACGTCATGCCGTTGGTGTGCCGGGGCAGGATGGTCAGCGGCCGCAGGACCATGTCCTTCACCCCGTACGGCAGGGCCACTGATCCGGCCAGCTGCAGGGTGCCGGTCCCGGCGATCGTGGCCAGCCGGTCCTCCACTTCCTCGGGCAGGATCTGCTCGGGGTGGAAGCCCTCAAGTCCGAGCAGGATGGCGGTCATGGTGCCGTGCCCGTGGCCCGTGGCAGCCAGGGAGCCGTAAAGGTCCACCCGCAGCGACGCCACCTCCGCCAGCTTGCCGAGGGACTTAAGTTCCTCGGCAAAGACGGCCGCGGCCCGCATGGGCCCCACGGTGTGCGAGCTGGACGGCCCAATTCCGATGGAAAAGAGGTCGAAGACTCCAACAGCCATTGTCGGTTCCTAACTAGGTCTTGCTGTGGCCCGGCAGAGGGTCTTGCCGGAAGGCGGTGCGGCCGCAGGTAGGCGGCAGTCCCGCCGTTGCACGACGCCGGGCGACGGCTTGTGGCCGCGGCCCGCCCGGCGTCGTGTCTTACTTCAGTCATACGTCGCTTAGGCGAGGTTATCAACCGAGGGGTAGAGCGGGTGGGCGGCGGCGAGGGCCTCCACCCGGGTGCGCAGGCCGGACAGGTCCGCGCCGGCGTCGGCGATCAAAGCCGCCGCGATGATGTCCGCAACCTCGGCGAAGGCTGCCTCGCCGAAGCCGCGGGTGGCCAGCGCCGGGGTGCCGATGCGCAGCCCGGAGGTGACCATCGGCGGACGCGGATCGAACGGGACGGCGTTGCGGTTCACGGTGATGTCGATTTCCGCGAGGCGGTCCTCGGCTTCCTGCCCGTTGAGCTCGCACTCGCGCAGGTCCACCAGGACCAGGTGCACATCGGTGCCGCCGGAGATCACGTTGATCCCCTTCGCGGTCACGTCCGGCTGGACCAGACGCTCCGCGAGGATCCTGGCACCGGCCAGGACCCGCTCCTGGCGTTCCTTGAACTCCGGGGACGCAGCGATCTTGAACGCCACGGCCTTGCCGGCGATCACGTGCTCCAGCGGCCCGCCCTGCTGCCCGGGGAACACCGCCGAGTTGATCTTCTTGGCAATGTCGGCGTCGTTGGACAAGATGATCCCGCCGCGCGGACCGGCGAGGGTCTTGTGGGTCGTGGACGTGGTGACGTGGGCGTGCGGGACCGGGGACGGGTGCAGCCCGGCCGCCACCAGTCCGGCGAAGTGCGCCATGTCCACCATCAGGTAGGCGCCCACCGAATCGGCGATCCGGCGGAACTCGGCGAAGTCCAGCTGCCGGGCGTACGCGGACCAGCCGGCCACGATCAGCTGTGGCTTGTGCTCCAGGGCCAGGCGCTCGACCTCGGCCATATCGATCCGGTGGTCCTCCTCGCGGACCTGGTACGGGATGACGTTGTAGAGCCGGCCGGAGAAGTTGATCTTCATCCCGTGCGTCAGGTGCCCGCCGTGCGCCAGGTTCAGGCCCATGATCGTGTCGCCCGGACGGATCAGGGCATGCATGACCGAAGCGTTGGCCTGCGCGCCCGAGTGCGGCTGCACGTTCGCGTACTCCGCACCGAACAGGGCCTTCACCCGGTCGATGGCGAGCTGTTCGATCACGTCAACATGCTCGCAGCCGCCGTAGTAGCGCTTGCCCGGGTAGCCCTCCGCGTACTTGTTCGTCAGCACCGAACCCTGCGCCTGCATCACAGCCCTGGCGGTGTGGTTCTCCGAAGCGATCATCTCCAGGCCGTCCCGCTGTCGCGTCAGCTCGGCATCGATCTTCACGGCGATCTCCGGATCCAGCACCGACAGGTCCGCGTCCAGACTCGCCGAAACGACCTGCTCAAACGCCACGGTCCCGGTCACTGCCCCGCTCACAGTTCGCCGCCGTTCTTGGACGCGTAGTCCTCTGCCGAGAGCAGCGGGCCATCCGATGCGGCGGCGACTTTGAACAGCCAGCCGGCGCCGTAGGGGTCGCTGTTGATCAGCGAGGGGTCATCGACGACGGCGGGATTGGTTTCGGTGACCTCGCCCGTGACCGGGGCGTAGAGGTCCGAGACGGACTTGGTCGATTCGACCTCGCCGCAGGTCTCCCCCGCTGTCACCGCGGTGCCGACCTCGGGCAGGTCCACGTAGACGATGTCGCCGAGGGCGTCCGTGGCCACGGCGGAGATGCCGATGGACACAACGTTCCCGGCCTCCCGCGCAACCCATTCGTGCTCGTCGGAGTACTGCAGTTCAGGGGCAACTTTTGCCATGTGTTTTTCCTTTACGTTTGAAAGTCGTGGGCTACATCAATTGTGGCCGGGTTACGCGGCGGGACTGCTCGGGTTGGGTGGCGGATGAGGCAATTCCTCCGCGTGCTCGGTCGCGAAAAGCGCCCGCTGGGCGGACGCGTCGCTCCCTTAGACGCACGCTTCCGGAATCCCCTCACCCGCCGATATTCAGTTCAGTTCTGGACGCCAACAGTTTCGAAAAGACACCTGTCCCGGAAGAAACCGTGGCCGTTCATATTCTTCTAGGGCCTGGCTACATCTTGGCTTTAAGAGTGTCATCAAGCTCAACCCCCAATGATCGAGCTTGGGACAAACCAGAGCCGCGGTAGGCCGTATATCCCCCAGCACCTTGGCTTTCGAAGGCGCTTCCAGCGGTGCCTTGTACGGGAGGTGAGTTGAACCCGAGGTGAGCAGGGCCCCTTAGGGCCCGACATCCGGCAGCATGCTCCCCGCCGACCCCCTAACCTCGCAAGCTCGGTCAGGGAACCCGGACAGCGTGGGCCCCTTCGGGAGCGTCACGTCCGCTCAGCGGGCGTCTTCGCGACCGAGCATGCAGAGGATGTCGGGCTCGACGGGCTAACGCAACCTTTTGTCACGCAGCCCCGGCCCGGGGGGCTACTTTTGGCGCTTGTAGAAGGGCAGTGCGACCACTTCGAAGGGCTCGGCCTTGCCGCGGAGGTCGATGTCCAGGGCGGTGCCGGGCTCGGTGAGCTCGACGTCGACGTAGGCCATCGCGACCGGGTAGCCGAGGCTGGGGCTGGGCTGGCCGGAGGTCACTTCGCCAACGACGTTGCCGTCCTTGAGGACCGGGTAGTGGCCGCGGCCAGCCCGGCGTCCGAGGCCCTTGAGCCCGACGAGCTTGCGGCCCGTCGTGGCGCCGGCGCCGGCTTCCTTCTTGGCGGCCAGTGCGGCCTTGCCGATGAAGTCGCCTTCCTTGGACAACGCGACGACGGGGCCCAGGCCGGCGGCGAACGGATCGCCTTCGAGGGAGAGCTCGTTGCCGTAGAGCGGCATGCCGGCCTCGAGGCGGAGCGAATCGCGGGACGCCAGCCCGGCGGGGGTCAGCTCGCCGTCTTCGGCGATGGCGACGAGCGCCTGCCAGAGGGCGGCGGCGTCGTCGTTGGCAACGAAAATCTCGAAGCCGTCTTCACCGGTGTAGCCCGTGCGGGCCAGCAGGAGGTCCTGGCTGGCGCCGCCGAACATGAAGGGGACTTCCACGGCGGCGTAGTACTTCAGACCGGTGACGAGTTCGTGCTGCGCGGCGGGAACCAGGCGCAACAGGATCTCCTGGGCCTTGGGACCCTGGACCGCGATCAGCGAGGTCCCGGCGGAGGCGTCCTGGACCGTAACGTCGAACCCGCCTTCTTGGGCAGAACCTGCCCGCTCAGCCATGGCTGCTGCGACCACCCTGGCATTGCCCGCGTTGGGGACCACCAGGAACTTCTGCTCGCCACGGCGGTAGGTGATGAGGTCGTCGATGATGCCGCCGTCCTCGTTGCAGATCAGCGAGTACTTGGCCTTGCCAATGGCCATCGCGGAGATCTTGCCCACGAGGGCGTAGTCCAGGAATGCTCCGGCGTCCGGGCCGGTGACCCAGACTTCGCCCATGTGGGAGAGGTCGAACAGGCCCGCGGACTTGCGGACGGCGTGGTGCTCGGCGAGTTCGGAGCTGTACTTCAGCGGCATCTGCCAGCCGCCGAAGTCCGTGAAGGAGGCGCCGAGCTTCTTGTGCTCTTCGTACAGGGCCGTGTAGTTCTCAGTCATCGTTGGCTGTCCCTAGTTGTCAGAGGTGGGGTTGGCGGAGTCGTCGGAGTGGACTGCTGTGTCTTCTTCGAAGGCTTCGAGGGGAGGGCACGAGCAGATTAGGTTGCGGTCCCCGGCGGCGCCGTCGATGCGACCGACCGGCGGGAAGTACTTGTCCTGCCGGAGCGTGTGGACCGGGAACACGGCCTGTTCGCGCGGGTATTCGCGGGTCCAGTCCGTGCTGATGACGGCAGCGGCGGTGTGCGGGGCATTGCGCAGCGGGCTGTGCTCCACGGTGAAGTCGCCTTTGGCCACCTGGTCGATCTCGGCGCGGATGGCCACCATGGCCGTGATGAAGCGGTCGATCTCGCCCAGGTCCTCGGACTCGGTGGGCTCCACCATCAGGGTGCCGGCCACCGGGAACGCGAGGGTGGGGGCATGGAAGCCGTAGTCGATCAGGCGCTTGGCCACGTCCTCGGCGGTCACGCCGGTCTTGGCCGTGAGGTCGCGCAGGTCCAGGATGCACTCGTGGGCCACGAGGCCGCCCTCGCCGGTGTAGAGCACCGGGAAGGAGTCGTTCAGGCGCGCCGCGATGTAGTTCGCCGCGAGCAGCGCCGACTTGGTGGCCTCGGTGAGGCCCTGGCCGCCCATCAGCTTCACGTAGGCCCAGGAGATCGGCAGGACGCCGGCGGAGCCGTAGCGGGAGGCGGAGATCGGGGTGCCGTCGGCACCGTTGGCCGGGTCCGCAGCATTGCCCGGCATGAACGGGGCCAGGTGCGCCTTGGCCGCGACCGGGCCAACGCCCGGTCCGCCGCCGCCGTGCGGGATGCAGAAGGTCTTGTGCAGGTTCAGGTGCGAGACGTCGCCGCCGAACATGCCCGGCTGGGCCAGCCCGACGAGGGCGTTGAGGTTGGCGCCGTCAATGTAGACCTGCCCGCCCGCGGCGTGGATCGCGTCGCAGACCTCGCGGACGTCGGCGTCGTACACCCCGTGCGTGGACGGGTACGTGATCATGATGCAGGACAGCGCGTCCTTGTTGGCCTCGATCTTCGCGGACAGGTCCGCGTGGTCGATCGTGCCGTCCGAGGCGGTGGCCACCACGACGACCTTCATGCCGGCGAGCACCGCGGAGGCCGCGTTGGTGCCGTGGGCGGAGGCCGGGATCAGGCAGACGTTGCGCTGGGCCTCCCCGCGGGAGTGGTGGTAGCCGCGGATGGCCAGCAGGCCCGCGAGCTCGCCCTGGGAACCGGCGTTGGGCTGGATGGAGACCTGGTCGTAGCCGGTGATCTCGGTCAGCTGGGCTTCGAGGTCCTCGATCAGTTCGCGCCAGCCGGCGGTCTGGGATTCCGGGGCGAAGGGGTGGATGGAGGCGAACTCCGGCCAGGAGATGGCTTCCATCTCGGCCGTGGCGTTCAGCTTCATGGTGCAGGAACCGAGCGGGATCATGGTGCGGTCCAGGGCCAGGTCGCGGTCCGAGAGCCGGCGGATGTAGCGCAGCAACTGGGTCTCGGAACGGTGCGTGTTGAACACCGGGTGCTGCAGGTAGTCGGAGGTGCGTTCGACGGCGGGGTCGAGGCCAAACGCAGTGTCAGTGCCTGCAGTCGTGTCAGTCACGGACGCGCCAAACGCGGCGATGACATCCGCGACGATTTCCACGGTCGTGGCCTCATCTGCGGAGATGCCGACGGTGTCGGCGTCGATGGCGCGCAGGTTGACGCCCTTGGCGTCGGCGGCCGCGATGATCTCTGCCGCCCGGCCCGGGACGGAGACGGTGATGGTGTCGAAGAAGGAGGTGTGCAGCACGTCAAGGCCGGCGGCCTTCAGGGAAGCGGCGATGGTCTTGGCGTGGACGTGGACGGCCTCGGCGATTGCCTTGAGGCCGTCCGGGCCATGGTAGACGGCGTAGAAGGAGGCCACGATGGCCAGCAGCGCCTGGGCGGTGCAGATGTTGGACGTGGCCTTCTCGCGGCGGATGTGCTGCTCGCGGGTCTGCAGCGCCAGACGGTAGGCCGGGACGCCGGCGTTGTCCTTGGAGACACCCACCAGGCGGCCGGGCATGGAGCGCTCCAGCCCCTTCTGCACGGCCATGTAGGCGGCGTGCGGCCCGCCGAAGAACAACGGCACACCGAAGCGCTGGGCGGAGCCGACGGCGATGTCCGCGCCCTGCTCGCCCGGGGCCGTGATGAGAGTCAGGGAGAGGAGGTCGGCGGCGACCGTGACGAGGGCGCCGCGTTCCTTGGCGTCGGCGATCACGGCCGTGTGGTCAAACACGCGGCCGGAGACGCCCGGCTGCTGCAAGACGACGCCGTTGATGACGCCCTCGGGCAGGCCCCTGGAGAGGTCGGCGACCTCGACCTCGAAACCGAGGGCTTCGGCGCGGCCCTTGACGATGGCGATGGTCTGCGGGAGGCAGTCGGCGTCGAGGACGGTTTTGCCGTCGTGAGCCGTCTTGTTCTTGTTGGCACGGCGCATCATCAGCACGGCCTCGGCGACCGCGGTTGCTTCGTCCAGCAGGGAGGCGTTGGCGATCGGCAGGCCGACCAGGTCCTGGACCATGGTCTGGAAGTTCAGCAGGGCCTCGAGCCGGCCCTGGGAGATCTCCGGCTGGTACGGCGTGTACGCGGTGTACCAGGCCGGGGCCTCGAGGATGTTGCGGCGGATCACCGGCGGGGTGAGCGTGTCGTAGTAGCCCTGGCCGATCATCTGCACGGCGGTCTTGTTCTTCGCGGCCAGCTTGCGCAGCTCCGCCAGTACCTCGACCTCGCTGAGGGCGGCGGCGAGCGCGAGGTCGGAGTCCTGGCGGATGTCCTTCGGAACGGCGGTGTCCACCAGGGCGTCGACGGTGTCGTAGCCGACAGCCTTCAGCATGGCGTCGACGTCGGCCTGGCGGCGCGCGCCGATGTGCCGGTCAACGAAGGACGTGGAGGCTGGGGTAACAGTCACAAGGAACTCCATAACTCAGGCGGCGCAGGGTACGCCACATTGATTCGGGTTCCTCCCCGCTCTGTATTGGACCTGAGAGTTTCCGCGCAGCCTAAGTTTCAGGGCTCCGCTTGCACCGTCGGTGAGCACAGCATGTCCGGGACACGCCTGCTACTTTCCAGAGATGCCTTGCCGCGGCGGTACATGGGCCTGAGAGATTCCTGGGGAGGATTTGCTCCTACGGCGCCTGCTTGTACCTACTTGCAGGACTCTCCCGCCGCAGATCAAAGGCGTATTCAATTGGGGGTGACAACAGTCACAGCTCTCATTGTCCTATGCCGGGCGCGTGTCCGCAAACTCCCGGCGACCGGCGCACCCAGGTTACGGGCGAGGAGCCGCGCCGGGTGGGTCCGCGAACGCGAATTCGCCGGACAGCTGCGGGGTCGCCGTAATTTTCCGGCGAAAGCCGCATGCTTCCGGCGAGTTCGGCGCGGCTTCGCCGGGGAGGGCGCCGGTGTTAGCGGCGCAGCCGCTCGACGGCGGCGAGGAGGCTCTCGACCTCCGCCTCGACCTCCGGAAGGGGTCCGCCGGGGCCCCGGCCCAGCATGGCGTTGAAGTACAGCCCGTCCCCCATGTACAGGACGGCCTTCGCCATGGCGGGTCCGACGTCGGCCGCCAGCAGTTCCAGCCAGCCCGCCTGGGCGGCGGCGAAGCGGCGGAGGGTCTCCCCGTGCGCCACTTCGGCGAGCCTCGTCGCCGCCACGAACACCCGGTCCATGGGCGTGTCCGCCCACACCGAGGACTTGATGAAGTACACCGCCGCCCCTTCCGGGGCCGCCGCCATGGCGGCAACATCCGCAGCCAGATGCCGGTCCAGCCGTTCCAGCAGGACCGCGATCATCGCTTCCTTGGTCGGGAAATGGTAGAGCAGGCCGCCCTTGGAGACGCCGGCCCGGCGCGCGACGGCGTCCAGTGTCGCAGCGCGTTCACCGACTTCGATGAGCAGTGCTTCGAAGGCATCGAGTACGGCCTCGCGGGCGACAGGTTTCCTGGGCATGCCTCCCATCATGCCTGCCCGCACGCCCATTTCTTAACTGTACCGTCCAGACGGTATAGTTACGTCCTATGAGCCTCCCATCCATCACCGCCGTCACCAGCACCCCGGCGGCCACCGGCCCCCGCGCCCCGTGGCGCGACTGGGTGGCTCTGGCCCTGCTGATGTTCCCCGTCCTGCTCGTGGCCGTGGACAACACCGCCCTGACGTTCGCCCTGCCGGCCATCGCCACCAGCCTGGACGCCTCCGGTGTCGGACTGCTCTGGATCGTCGATGCCTATCCACTGGTCCTGGCCGGACTGCTGGTGGCGATGGGCTCCCTGGGCGACAGGATCGGCCGGCGCCGCCTGCTCTTCGTGGGCAGCGCAGGTTTTGCCGCGGTGTCGGCCGCCACGGCATTCGCACCGAGCGCCGAATGGCTGATCGCCGGCCGTGCCGGGCTTGGCCTCTTCGGTGCCATGCTCATGCCGTCCACGCTTTCCCTGATCCGCAACATCTTTCCGGAGCCCAACCGGCGCAGGCTGGCTGTGGCGATCTGGGCTGCAGGCTTCTCCGGCGGCGCCGCCCTCGGCCCGATTGCCGGCGGCTGGCTGGTGGAACACTTCTGGTGGGGCGCCGTCCTGCTGGTCGCGGTGCCGATCATCCTGCCCCTGCTGCTGCTCGGTCCGGCGCTGATACCGGAATCCCGCGACACGAAGCCCGGGCGCGTGGACGTGCCCAGCATTGTGCTGTCGCTGCTGGTCATGGTGCCCGTTGTCTACGGGATCAAGACCCTCGCCACCCACGGACCGGCACCAGAGGCGTTCGCAAGCATCGGAGCCGGCCTGCTCATGGGCTATGTGTTCATCCGGCGGCAGCGCGTACTTGCCCGTGGGGAGGGTACGGCGCCGATGCTCGATGTCAGCCTCTTCGGCAACCCGGTCTTCAGCACGGCCATCATTGCCAATGTCCTGGCGCTGTTCTCCTTCAATGGCTTCATTCTGTTCCTGGCCCAGCACCTGCAGCTGCTGGAGGGCCAGTCCCCCTCGGCCTCCGGGGTCGCCATGGTCCCGGCCCTCATCGCCACGGTTGTTGCGGGGCTGCTGGTGGTGCCACTGGTGCGAAAGGTGCGGCCTGGCTTTGTTGTGGCCGGCGGGCTGCTGCTGAGCGCGGCGGGCTACTTCCTGGTGGCATTTGGCGACCACAGCCACGGCCCGTCCCTGCTCCTGGCCGCACTGATGGTTCTCTGCCTGGGCGTGGGCGCCGCGGAGACGATCTCCAATGACCTGATCCTGGGCGCTGCGCCTGCTGACAAGTCAGGGGCCGCCGCGGCCATCTCCGAAACCGGCTACGAAGTGGGGTCCCTTCTGGGCACGGCGATCCTCGGCTCGATCCTGACGGCCTCCTACCAGGGCAACCTCCGGCTCCCCTCGGGCGTGGCCGAGCTCGCCCCGGCCGCGGCCACCAGCCAGGCCGGTGAAACCCTCGCCGGCGCGGTGGAGCTCGCCCGGATGCTTCCGGCTCCCCTGGCGGAAGCAGTAACGGCGGCCGCACGCACGGCCTTCGACTCCGGGGTCCACGTCACGGCGTCAATCGCGCTGGTCCTGATGACCGGGGCCTGCGTCCTCGCCGCCGTTGTCCTGCGGACGGTGCCGAAGGCCAAATAGCTTAGACAAAAGCGTCCGGCGCCGGGAGAAACCCGGCACCGGGCGCTGCTCTTTTGTTAGGAGCGGACTGGTGGGAGCCCTACTTCTTGTCCGGAGTGGTCACGCTGGCGTTTGCCCGCATGGTCTCGGCATTCACCATCCAGGCATACTGCTCAAGCTTGGCAATGAACGCGTGCAGGAGGTCAGCGGTGGTGGGGTCTTCCTCATCCACTTCATCGTGCACTTTGCGCATCGTGCCGACGGCCGCCTCGAGGGCCGCGACAATCCGCTCGATGGCGTCCTTCGTGTTGATCAGGCCGGTGGGGAACTCGGCGAGTGCCGTGGACTTGGAAACCGTGGAACTGCGGCCATCCGGCAGGGCGTGGAGGGCGCGCATGCGCTCGGCGAGGTCGTCCGCGAATTCCCGGGCGGCGTCGACGATCTCGTCCAGCTGGAGGTGCAGGTCCCGGAAATTAGTCCCAACGATGTTCCAGTGCGCCTGCTTGCCTTGAACGTGGAGTTCGATCAGGTCCACTAGGACCGCCTGCAGGTTGGCCGTCAGTGTAGGTGTTGCTTTCATGCGTCCTCCTCGATAGAACCGGTACCTTGCGGGCCGCGGGCGCCACTTGCAGGCACCCCGGCCGATGCTTTCGACGCTACCGCAGGGCAGCGACCGGCCGCGACGGTTCGGGGAGAAATTTCTCGGTTAGCTTACTAAGTCGGCTTACTAACCGTTTCGGGGAGGCTTAGACTGCCTCGTTGAGAGCCGGGCCGCCAGTGAACACGGCCCGTGTGATGCCGCCGGAGGTGGACTGGGAGAGCTGCGTGAGGTAGTCGTTGCGGCGCCTCGGGGTAATCCTGGACTGAGGTTCGAAGGCCTGCTCGGGGTCGTCGGCGTAGTGTGCGGTCAGTCCGTCGCGCATGAGCCGGATGGCCTCCGAACGCTGCTGGGACACCGCCGCATGCGTGGATCCGAGTTCCGCGGCCAGGTCTTTGACCGTCCGGTCGCCGAAGTAGATCTCCTCCACCACGTAGCGCATCCGTTCCGGGAGGGATTTCACGGCGGCCCGCAGGTACTGGAGCCGTTCGTCAGCGAGCACGGAGTGTTCCGGTGTGAGCGTTTCGGCGGCGAGGGTATCCACCACGGCCTCGTCGAGGGGCGTCAGCGTGCGCGAGGCATCCGCGAGTGCGGCCTCCACAACGCTTTGCTGGACACCCAGGGCGGAGGCGATCTCCTCCACTGTGGGGGTGCGGCCCAGGGCGGACGCCAGGGTTTCCTGCACGGACATGGTTTCCTTGATCCGCCGGCGGGCGGAGCGGGTGGCCCAGTCACTGGCCCGCATCTCGTCCGCGAAGGCGCCCAGGATGCGCCGACGCGCGAATGCGCCGAAGGGCACCCCGAGGTCAGGGTCGAACGAATCGGCCGACGTTATCAAGGCAATAGCACCGGCCGAGGCCAAGTCATCGCGAGAAAGGTGTGACGCTTTCGAGCACAAATCTGAGACGAGATACCCCACCAGCGGAAGGTGCTGCGTGACCATCTCGTTGCGTTCCACGCGATTCACTACTGTGTCCCCCCATGAGACCGGATCCGAAGGGTCCTAGACCCTTAAAACGCCGAGAGCCGCACCCAAACCGACCGGTGCTCCCCCCATTGGAGTCAGCGTTCGCAAGTAGGGCGCAGCACCCATGGAGGAAACTTATCACCTGATCCAAGGTCTGCGTGTACCCTCAGGGAAAAGCTTGGCAAAAAATGCGGTGACCGTCCCAAAGCTGTGATTCACGGGGCGGAAAGAGAATGGGGCCAATGAGCGCAAGCGATCTCTCCGCGGCACTGTGGCAGGAGCGGCGGCACTTGGAGTTACTGCTGTTCAGGCTGGAAACGCAGCGTCTGCACATCGTGGCCGGAAATCTGGAATGGCTGAACTTCATGGCCTCCGAGATTGAAACCGTACTGGACCGCCTGCGGTTCGAAGCCTTGGCCCGGAGTGTTGAATCTGCCGCTGTGGCGGCCCTGTGGGGCCTGCCGGCGCAGACCACGCTCGTCGAACTGATTGCTGCCGCACCCGCCGGGCCTTGGTCCGAGATCCTGCGCGAGCATCTGGAGGCCCTGCACGCACTCCTGGCCCGGCTTGGCGAGGCCGCCCGTGTTAACGAAGAGGCGCTGCGGACCCTCCCCCTGCCGGGACGCCCAGGTCCGGCGGGGACGGCAGGGCTGCTGGATCAGCTCACCACGGGCGGAAACCTGGAGAGGTCCGTGGCTGTGGTGCGACGTTCAGCCCAGCCGCTCCTGGCCCAGTATCTGGGCGGGGACCAGGACTGATCCGGTGCGGTTCCTCAGCCCTCGGCGGGAGTGGGGCGCGGGGGAACGAGCCCGCGCAGCGCGTCCTCGGCGTCAGGGCCAGCTTCCGCCGCCGCGAGGTTTGCAGCCGCGATGGCTTCGATGACTTCCCGGCGCTGGATGGGCACACCGCGGGGTGCCTCAATGCCTATCCGAACACCGTCGCCGCGCCCTTCCAGAACCGTGATGACGATGCCGTCGCCAATCATGATCTGTTCGCCCGGCTTGCGTGTAAGTACCAGCATCCTCTCAATCTACCCTTCCGCGCGGGGAGCGTCGGACGATTCCCGCCGGTTCTGCCATGTCGGAGCCGGCCCAGCCGGGCGCCCGTCGATCCAGCCCACAGGCAGTCCCAGGCCGTTGACGCTTTCGGGTGACCCGGTCTCCGCGGCGCCGACCACGGCTACGGCGCTGACGTTGAGCTGGGCGGACAGCACGCTGACCCAGCGCGCCGTGTCCTCGTGCTTGCGCCCGGCGTCGACCACTACCCAGATCTGGTCGGCCGAGAGCGCGGCTACGGACTGCACCCGGGCCAGGGCGTGACGGGCTTTGCCGAGTCCGAACGCCACCAGGACCGTGCGCTCCGTCACCACGGCGTGGGCGCGTGCGGCCGTGGCGCTTTGGCGTCCGTCCACGTGCAGGTGGCCATACGCGGAGAGTTCGCCGGCGGTCCGCACATCGGCACCCCCGGCCGCCATAGACATCGTCAGTGCAGTGTCCATGGCGTCCTCCCCCAGCCCGATCAGGACCACGAGATCGCCGACGCCGGTCAGCGGAGCAGGGGCGCCCGGCGCACGGGCCGCCGCGCTGCCCGGCGAGCTGCCCGGCGCAGCAGCTGAGGCCAGCCGACCGCCGTCGTTGGCTCCGGGAAGTCCGGGAGCGGGCGGTACGGCAGCGGGGCCCGGATCGCCCGAGGGAGCCGGCCGCCCGGGGTTACCGACGACGGCGGCCGGTTCCGCCGGGGTCCGGAGCCCGGCGCCGAGCTGTTCGAGAAGTTCTGCGAAGTCCGGCGACTCGGTGGATACGCCGGCTGTTGCGGGCCGGTGCAGGCTCAGCTCAACGGCGTCTGCCTCTTCCAGCAGTGCGGCGATGGCGGCGCCCTGCAGCTGATGGGACGGGAGCTGATGGGACGGCAGCGGGCGAGTTGGGCCTGGGGCGGCCGGTGCCGTCGCAGGGACCGCCGGCGCTCCGGCCCGGGCTGCCGGCCGGGCCGGCGTTGCGGAAGTTGTGCCGGCGTCATCCTTGCCGGCGGTGCTCACTCCGGCGGGACCCCCGGCGGCCCCACCGGCGGGACCCCCGGCGGGCCCACCGGCGGCCGTGCCCGGCCCACCGGCGGCCGTGCCCGGCTCGCCTGCGGCCAGGCCCGGCTCGCCTGCGGCCAGGATGTCGGCGTCGGGCACCACCTCACCGGTCACCACCTCGTGCTTGGACAGGATCTCGATCATGGCCTCGTAGCGGTCCTGGGCGAAGAGACCGGCGATTCCCGGGCTGATGACGCGTTCGGCGGACACGATTCGGGCCGCGGGTCCGTAGAGTTGTTCTGCCTTGCGGCGGATTTCCTCGAGCGAGGCTCCCTTAAGCCGATAGCGGTTCGGCATGGCGCACCACTCCTACTGTTTCGATCCGGACGTTGGCAGAGGTCACCTCGCGGTAGGACAACACGGGCACGGACCCGGGCTGCGCACCGATGAGACGGTGGATGGCGGGCCGGAGCGCCGGTGCGCACACGAGTACGGCCTGGCGGTTGGCGGCGGCCGCTGCGTCAACGGCGGAGCCGACCGAGCGCAGCACGGCATCGAGCTTGTCCTGCCCCATGACGATCTGGCTGCCGCCTTCCGCGGGGCGCATGTCCTCGAGCATGTGTTGTTCGAGGACGGGGTCGATCATGATGACGTTGAGCACGGGCCCGTCCATGAACTTGGCCGTAAGAGCGGGGCCGAGGGCCTGCCGGGCGGCTTCCACCAGCGATTCCGGGTCCGTGGAAATCTTGGCCCGGAGCGTGAGGGCCTCGTAGATCCGGGCGAGGTCGTTGATGGGCACCTGCTCATCCAGGAGGCCCTGGAGAACCCGCTGCAGCTCGGCCAGGGAGAGCAGGGCCGGGGTCAGTTCGTCGACGGCGGAGGGGCTTTGCTTGCGCACGCCCTCGGTCAGCACGCGGACGTCCTCACGGGACAGCAGCCGGGCAGCGTTGGCCGAGACGATGGAGGACAGGTGGGTGACCAGGACGGAGACCCGGTCGATCACGGTGGCGCCCGTCATTTCGGCGTTGTGGCGCATTTCCCCCGGGATCCATTTGCCGGCAAGGCCGAACACGGGTTCGATCATGGCCGGGCCGGGCAGGGAGTCCAGGTTTTCGCCCAGCGCCAGCATTTGGCCGCTCGGGGCCGTGCCGCGCCCGGCTTCCACGCCGGCGATCCGGATGGAATAGGTGGCCGGCGGCAGGTCCACGCTGTCCCTGGTGCGCACGGGCGGGATGACGAGGCCCAGCTCCATGGCGATCTTGTGCCGGAGCGACCGGACCCGGGCCAGGAGGTCGTCGGACGCGCCGGAGACCATGTCCACGAGATCCGGTGCCAGCAGGATCTCCACGGGGTGGACGCGCATATCCTCCAGCAGTTTCTCGTTCGGATCCATTTCCGGGAAGTTCAGCGCGGTCGACTCGGCTTCCCGGGCTGTCTCCGCCAGCCTCTGGTTTGCGGCGGTCCGGCGGGAGGCGATGATCAGGCCTACGCCGACGAGGATGAACGGCAGGGGCGGCATGCCGGGAATCAAGGCCATGGCGATGGCGGCGACGCCGGCGATCATGAGCGCGTTAGGCGACTGCAGCAGCTGTGTGGAGGCCGTCCGGCCCATGTCCGACTCAGCGTTGGACCGGGTCACGATCATGCCCGTGGAGACGGCCATCAGCAGTGCCGGGATCTGTGTGACGAGCCCGTCGCCCATGGTCAGGAGGCCGTAGGTGTTCAGTGCATCGCCGATTTCCATGCCGCGCTGCACCATGCCGATGGCGATGCCGCCGATGAAGTTGATGATGATAATGATGATGCCCGCGATGGCATCGCCCTTCACGAACTTCGAGGCGCCGTCCATGGCACCGTAGAAGTCGGCCTCGGCCGAGACCTCGGCGCGCCGCTCCCGGGCCTGGGTGTCGGTGAGGAGTCCGGCGTTGAGGTCGGCGTCGATTGCCATCTGCTTGCCGGGCATGGCGTCGAGGGTGAACCGGGCGCCCACCTCGGCCACGCGCTCGGCGCCCTTGGTGACCACGACGAACTGGATCACGACGAGGATGAGGAACACGACGGCGCCGATGATCATGGAGCCCCCCACCGTGACCTTGCCGAAGGCCTCAATGACCTGCCCGGCGTACCCGTTGCCCAGGACCAGGCGGGTGGAGGCGACGTTGAGGCCCAGCCGGAACAGCGTGGCAACGAGCAGCAGGGACGGGAACACGGAGAAGTCCAGCGGCTTCTTCACAAACATGCTGGTCAGCAGGACCAGCAACGCCAGCAGGATGTTGCAGACAATGAGGAAGTCGAGCAGCGGCGCGGGCACGGGAACCACCAGCAGGAGCACGATCCCCACGATGCCGATGGGCACCGCCAGCCGGTTCAGCCTGTTGTTCATGGTGCGGTCCTTTCACAGACGCTGGTTCCCAAGGTGTTCATGCCGCGTGTCACGGTGTGTTGGGTGCTGCGGTGCTTGCCGTGTTTCACGGTGTGTGGCTTGCCGCTTCTCATATGGCCGCGGCCGTGCTGGTCATGCGGTGCATCCCGGCGCCGGCGCCCCGGGCCTTGAGGGCCATGACGAAGGCAAGGACTCCGGCAACTGCCCGGTAAAAGTCCACCGGGATCTCGTCCCCCAGCTCGCAGGCCCCGTGCAGGGCCCTGGTCAACGGGATGTCCTGGACCATGGGGACGTTCTTCTCTTCGGCCTCTTCCCTGATCCTCGCAGCCACATGGCCGGCGCCCTTGGCCACCACGCGGGGCGCGGACTTGCCCGGATCGTACTTGAGCGCCACCGCCACGTGAGTGGGGTTGACCAGGACGACGTCGGCGTCTCCGATGGCGGCGATCATGCGGTTCCGGCTCATGGCCATCTGGCGCGCCCGGCGCTGGGACCGGATGAGCGGGTCGCCCTCGCTGCTCTTGTTCTCGTCCTGGACTTCCTTCTTGGACATCCGGGCCTTCTTGCGGTTGCGCCGCATCACGACGAAGAAGTCGGCCGCGGCCAGCACGATTCCGGCGGCCACCGCAAACTGGACCAGCGATGCAACGCCGCCCGCCGCGGCGGCCGTGACGCCGGCAACCGGCAGTCCTCCCGCGGTCAAAAGCACCGGGACCAGCCCCTGCACCACGCTGTACAACACCAGCCCCACCACCGTGGCCTTCAGCAGCGCCTTGAGGCCACCCCACACCGCCTGGGCGCCGTAAAGCCGCTTGATCCCGCTGAGCAGGTTGAAGTGTTCGAATTCGAGCCTGAATTTCTTCAGGTGGACACCGCCCTGGAGGGCGGAACCGGCGAGGACAGCCAGGAACACGACGATCAGCAGGGGTCCGATGATCCCAGCGATGGACGCGAACCCGTCTTCCAGCGCCCGGACGGCTTTGCCGGGATCCGGGGCGGACATGATCCCGCGGACGCTGAAGAGCTGGTCCGTGGCGGCGCTGGCGGCCCGGTCCACGGTGCTGGGCAGCATGAGCGCGGCGGCGCCGACTCCGACCCAGGCGGTGAGGTCCTGGGAACGGGAAAGCTGGCCCTTGGAGCGGACCTCCTTCATCCGTTTGTCGGTGGCTTGCTCGGTCTTTTCCTGTGAATCCGCCATCAGCCCACCCCCAGCACGGCTTTGGCCGCCTGTCCGGCGAGGCTGGAAACGATCCGGGGCAGGGCCACGAACATGAAGCCGGCCAGCATCAGAGTGAGCAGGATCTTGAGCGGGAAACCGAGTGAGAAGGCGTTCAGCGCCGGCGCCACGCGGGTCAGCAGGCCGAGTCCGACGTCGGCAAGGAACAGGACCACCATGAGGGGGCCAGCGATCTGCACGGCAGCGAGGAACATGCCGGACACTGCCGCGATGATGGCCTGCACCGGCTGGGCCAGGTCTATGCCCCCGGCCAGCGGCAGGGCCGCGAAGCTGCCGGTAAGGCCCGTGATGACCAGCTGGTAGCCGTCCGAGGCGAACAACAGGGCCAGCGCCGCCATCTGCAGAAGCCGGGTGAACTGAGCGCCGTTGACCATCATTTGGGGATCAAAGGCCTGCGCCATCTGGAATCCGCTGGAAAGGTCGATCAGACTGCCGGCGGACTGGATGGCGGAGAAGATCACCAGGACCAGGAAGCCAAGGATGAGACCCGTGACGAGCTCCAGGACCACACCGGTGACGAATCCGGCAGTGTCGCGGGGCGTGTAGCCCCCGACCATGCGCTGCGTCACCGCCAGGCCCAGCCCCAGTCCCAGCATCGCCTTCACACGCCCCGGAAAGGCCTGGTGGGAGAAAGGCGGAGCCACGATCAGGAAGGCGGTCATCCGGACCGTAGCCAGCAGCAGTACTTCCAGCCAGGTCGGGTCGATGGGGATGCCCACCTCACAGGCCTCCGAGCAGGGACGGGATCTTCGCGAAGAGGTCGTTTGTGAACGAGACCATCTCCGAGATCATCCAGTGTCCGCAGACGATCAGGGCCACGGCAACCGCGGCCGCCTTGGGCACGAAGGACAGGGTGGCTTCCTGCAGCTGCGTGATGGACTGCAGCAGGGAAATGGCCAGGCCCACCACCAGCGCCGTGACCAGCACCGGCGCGGCGAGCTTCGCGGCCACAATCATGGCCTGGAGGCAGATGTCCAGGACCGCGTTAGCGTTCATCCTGAACCCGCGTAGCTCTGGACGAGTGCGGTGATGATCAGGCCCCAGCCGTCCACGAGGACGAACAGCAGGATCTTGAAGGGCAGCGAGATCATGACCGGCGGCAGCATCATCATGCCCATGGACATCAGGGCAGCGGACACCACGAGGTCGATAACGAGGAAAGGTATGAAGATGACGAAGCCGATGATGAACGCGGCACGGAGTTCGGAGATCATGAACGCCGGGATCAGGGTCTGCAGCGGGACGGCCTCAGGAGTGGCCGGGTTCTCGGCGCCGGCGGCGCGGGACATCAGGGCGATGTCCTCTTCCCGCGTGTGGGCAAGCATGAAGTGCTGCAGCGGACCCGACGCGGCACTGACCGCACCGTTGAAGTCCAGCTTGCCGTTGAGGTAGGGCTGGATTCCGAGATTGTTCATCTCGTTGATGACGGGCCACATCACAAAGATCGAGAGGAACAGGGCCAGCCCGGCCAGGACCTGGTTTGGCGGGATGGACGGCAGGGACAGCGCGTTGCGGGTCATGGCCAGGACCACGAAGATCTTGGTGAAGGACGTCATCATCAGCAGCAGCGACGGTGCAACGGCTAGGAGCGTAATCCCGATCAGGGTCAGGACTGCGGTGGAGGGTTTGCCGTCCATCCCGTTGATCTGGATGTTGACGTTCCCGCCGTCGGGACTGGCGGGGTCGGCCGGCGGTACCGGCGCCACGGGGTCGATGGGGGCGGCGTGGCCGGCCGTGGCGTTGAGCCACAGCAGGAGGACGGCAAAGAGCACGACGGCGACCCCCAGGCCCAGGAGCCTGAGGGATTGTGCGACAGCGGTTCGCGGACGGGTGGTGCCGGTGGCGAGCGGGAAGATCAATTGCGTCGTCCGCTCCTGAGCGCGGCGGCTGCCTGCTTCCAGGTGGAGCCGGCCAGAATGGAGCCGTGCAGGGGCGGATGGCCCGAAGCGCTGCTTGCGCCGCCGCGGCTGGCGGGGCCGCGGGCATGGGAGTTGCGGTGAAGGGAGCTGCGGCGGGACGGCGGCAGGTCCCGGTCGCCGTCGGCGGCCTCATCTGCGCCGTCAGCGCCGTCGCCGGCGGCGGCATCACCGGTGGGCCCTGCAGGCCGGCTGCTGAAGTGGTTTCCGGCGAGCGGGCTGGCCTCGGCCAGGATCCGGGCGAAATCGCCGAGGCCGCGGCTGATGCCGGGGACCGGGACTTCTTCGGGTTCGGGCGGGATGTCCCCCGTGTGCAGGACGTTGACGGCGTGCTCGGTGACGCCCAGGAGGAAGCGCTGCCCGGCGGCGTCGACCACCACCACGGAGGCTTTCTGTCCGAGGCTCTGCCGGCCGACGATGGTCAGGGCGCGGTCAGCCCGGCGCCGCCCGGCGCCTTGGCCCAGCCGGCGCTGGAGGAACCACATGAGGCCAAGCACCGCGCCCAGGGCCACGACTACCCGTAGCCCGAGGATCAGTGCGTCCATTCAGCTGAGCCCCTCGGCGACGTCGAGGATCCGGGTGATCCGCACCGCGTAGTCCTGGTCGAGGACCACAACTTCGCCGTGCGCGATCAGGCGGCCGTTGAGCAGGACATCGGCCGGGGCGCCGGCGGAGCGGTCCAGTTCGATGATCTTGCCCGGCTCCAGCGAAAGCACGTCCCGGACCGACATCCGGGTGCGTCCGATCTCCACGGTCAGGGCCATTTCAATGTTGTTGATGCGGCCGAGCCGGCCGGCTACCGTGTCGCCGCCGGCGAACAAGTCCCCGGAGCGGTCCTGGCTGGTGCCGTGTTCGCGGAGCCGGACGGCAAACCAGGCCGCGGCGTTGCTGCCGTCGGAGAGTTCAAAGACGGCCGTGTCGGGGTCCGAGAGGAGCCCGGAGACGTCGGATTCGCGCAGGTCGGACAGGACACCGGCGCCGAAGACAGAGCTGGCGCTTTCCATCGCGGGGCGCAGGACGTCAGTCACAGAGACGTGCCCCAGCTGGGACCCTGCCCCGGCGGCCTCGTCAAGGAAGGTGCGGTCGCTGAGCATGAGGGCGAGGTCAGCCGTCACCGCGCCCACGAAGGTCGCCGTGACTGCTTGCCGGGCGTAGGCCGCCGCGGACCGGGCAGGCACCAGGGCGACAACTTTCAGGGCTACCGGACTCGGCAGCTCCTCGACAAGCCGTTCCGCCGACAATTCGTGCTTGGTCAGGGTGATGCTCATCGTTGGTTCTCCTCGATTGTGACAATTACTGCGGCCGCGCGGGAGCCGTTGCGGGCCGGTGCGGCGGTTGCCAGCCGGGTTCCGTCCAGGGTGAGATCAAAGGGCCTGTTTTCCAGGTGCGGCAACGTCAGGACGTCGCCGACTGCGAGTCCCAGGACCTGGCTCGGGGTGACGAACGACGTCGAGAGCCGCACCGAGAGTTCCACCGGCACCTGCTCCAGCTGGGCGCTGATGCGCGCGGGCGCGTCGTCGCGGGAGTCGGTCGGGTTGACCTTCTTGAGCCGTCCCAGCAGGATGCCGGCCGGAACGGCCAGGGTGGCGGGGGCGTTGACGTCGCCGACGCTCATGGTGAAAGAGGCGACGATCATCAGTTCGCTCGGCGCGGCGGCCTGGGCGAACTGGGAGTTGTACTGGATTGTGTCCACCCGGACGGCCTCGCTGAGCAGCGGGCCCAGGGAGTAGCCGAGGTCTTCGAGGGCCTCGTCCATGAGGCCCTTGACCAGGGCCTGTTCGATCTGGGTGAACTTGCGGTCCGGCATGGGCGAATCGGTGGAGGCGCCGAGCATGCGGTTGACCCAACCGAGGGCGGCCGGGCCGGGGAACTGCACTACGAGCTTGGAATCGTGGGCTTCCACGGTGCACAGGACCATGGCCGTGACGGCGGGCAGCGAGGCGGCGTATTCGTCGTAGCTGAGCATGCTGACGTCTTCAAGGCGCACCACGGACTTGACGCGGACCTTGGCGGTGAGCTGCGTGCCCCACTGGCGCGCGAAGGTCTCGAAGGCGAGCTCCAGTACTCGGCTGTGTTCCCGGGCGAGCGTCGCGGGACGCCGGAAGTCATAGACACTGACGGTCCGCTCCCGTGCCACTTCCCGCTCATCCAGAACACTCACGGTTGCCACTATCGGCAAGGGAACTCGTGGCGTAAGCAGTACGCCTTAGGCAATACCTGCAGGCAGGCAATGGCAGGCAATCGCAGGCAAAGCAGTAGCCAATACCCGAAGGCAATATCCGCCTACTTCCCGCTCTGTTTCAATGCCTCCGGGATCAGCGCCCGGACGACGTCGGGCTTGTCGGATAGG
This sequence comes from Arthrobacter sp. 05T420, assembly GCF_056396305.1. Lineage (NCBI taxonomy): Bacteria > Bacillati > Actinomycetota > Actinomycetes > Micrococcales > Micrococcaceae > Arthrobacter > Arthrobacter sp. 05T420. The sequence continues at coordinate 141,211 of NZ_JBFTLG010000014.1, forward strand.
ACCACGATGTCCACCCGGCGGTTGCGCTCCATGAGCGCCGGGGTGGAGTCGTCGTTGACCTGGCGGGCCGATCCGAACGCGACGGCGCCGATAGTGCCGGGGGCAATGCGGCCGTTGTCCACCATGTACCGCAGGACGTTGACGGCGCGCGCCGAGGACAGTTCCCACGTGGAGGGGTAGGAGGTGATGCCGTTCGCAGCGTGGCCCTCGATCATGATTTCCATGTGGGCCGGCTTCAGGACCGGGGAGATGACCTGCAGCACGCGGGTGGCCCGGGAGGTGAGCTCGGGCCGGTCGGGTTTGAAGAAGGCCTGTGATCCGACGAGTTTGACCGTCAGGCCGCGCTGGTCGATCTGGAACTCGACGTTCTCGCTTAGCCCGGCGGCTGCCAGCCCGGCCTGCATTTTCTTCTGCAGCTCTTTGAGCTTGTTTACTTCTTTGACCGCTTCTGCCATGTTTTTCTCGGGGGATGCGGTTGCCGCGCCCTTGACGGCGGCGAAGGCCTCAAGGTCCTCGTTCACGAGTTCCGGCGGCACCACCGTACCCGACGCCGTGTCCACGGTTTCCGACGCGACCGCGCCGAACCCGGTGGCCAGGGAGTTGCGGAGCTTTTCAAACTTGTTGGCATCCACCGTGGACATCGCGAACAGCACGATGAACATGCACATCAGCACGGTGACCATGTCCATGTAAGACGCCATCCAGCGTTCGTCGACGTGGTGTTCTTCCGGCTTCTTCCGCCCGCGCCGCCGGGGGCTCACGCGGCCTCGTCCATCCTGTCGGACTTGTCCGCGCCGGCCTTCTTACCGCCGCCGCCGGAGGCCTTGAGCTGGTGCTCTGGGACCATGGCGCGGAGCCGTTCGGCGAGCAGCAGCGGCTGGGCGCCGGACTGGACCGACAACATGCCTTCCATGAGCAGCGTCATCCGTTCGATGTCCAGCTCCGAGAGCCGGGCCATCCGGGCGCTGAACGGAAGCCAGATGAAGTTGGCCGAGAGCAGGCCCCACAGGGTCGCGACGAAGGCTGCCGCGATCATCGGGCCAAGGTGGTCCGGCGTGGAAAGGTTTTCCAGGACGTGGGTCAGGGACACCACGGTGCCGATGATGCCCACGGTGGGAGCGTAGCCGCCGAGGCTCGCGAAGAATTTGGAGTTGGCGTGGTCGCTGCGGGCCTTCGAATCGATCTCGTCCTCCATCAGCATCCGGAGGTCCTCGGCGTCGGTGCCGTCGGCTATGTTCTGCAGGGCACGGGCCAGGAAGGGGTCCTTGACGCTGGCCGCTTCCTCTTCCAGGGACAGCAGGCCCTCGCTGCGGGCTTTCTCCGCGAAGCGGACCATCTGGTCGATGCTTTCCTGCGGCTTGGCGGTCTTGCCGAGGAACATCTTGGGGAGGGCTTTGAACGCCTGGAGAACATCCTTGATGGTGTTTCCAGCGATCCCGACGGCGAGCGTGGCACCGAAGACCAGGATCATGGGGGCGGGGAGGAGCAGCGCTGACAGGCTGGCGCCCTCGAGCGACACCATGGCGATAACGGAGCCAAAGGCGAGGAGCAGTCCGATGACTGTTGCGGGATCCATCGTTACTTTCTGGGTTGCGCGGGCGCCGTGGGGCCGGCGCCGTCGTCGGAGGGGTCGTCGTCCTGATCGTCGGTCCGGACCAGGCTGAGTGGATATCCGGTGATGGCCGGAAAGTCCCGGGCCTTGCTCAGGATGTATGCCCGGTAGTCGGCGATGAGCTCCACCACTTCGGCGAGGCTTTCCAGCACCACGTAGGCGGCGCCGTCGAGCGTCACCAAGTGCGTATCCGGGCTCTCGTGGATGCGTTCAATGAGGTCCGGATTGACCGCGAAGCGCGTTCCGTTGAGGCGTGTGACGACGATCATGGGCCGATTCTGCTCTGTGAGGGGAAGGGTGTTCTCCTCCGTACTGTCGGCAGGACCGGCCCCTTCGTTAGGCGCCGCGGCAACGTGCCGGTTCCGCCAGGTGGCGGAGTTGGGCCAGAATCCCCATGCCAAGGCTGTTCCGCCGTATTAGGGTGGGGGCTGACGGGGCCGCGCGGCCCGTCCCGTCGGACGCCTGCTCGGTGGCAACTCGTCCCTTGCAAGTTGGTCCAGTCCCAGCAAGCGACGGCCGTCCGCCTCGTCAGGAAGGCCAGCCATGGTGCCATTTCCGGCTCTGGAGCAGCCGTTGAACCCGTTTCCCCGCTACGAAGCCATGCGCCACAGTGAACCCGTTTTCCAGGACCAGGAGACCGGGGTGTGGCACGTGTTCCGCTACGACGACGTGCAGCGTGTCCTGTCCGAGCACGCCACGTTTTCTTCCCGGATCGGCGGGGACAACCCCTCCGAAACGGGCCAGCTCTTCGCCGCCAGCCTGATTAACACGGACCCTCCCAGGCACCGCCAGTTGCGGTCCCTGGTGTCCCAGGCGTTCACCCCACGGTCAGTGGAAGCGCTCGGCCCGCGGATCTCGGAACTCAGCGACGAGTTGCTGGACCCGGTGGTCGGTGCCGGCGCCGCGGACCTGATCGACCGGCTGGCCTATCCGTTGCCGGTAATCGTGATCGCGGAGCTGATGGGCATCCCGGCCGCGGACCGGGACCGGTTCAAGCAGTGGTCCGACGTGATCGTGAGCCAGACCCGCCCGGGCGCCGACGAGACCGGGCACATGGCCGCGCACCGGGAAATGGCGGAGTACTTCACGGGCATGATCGAGCAGCGGCGCCGCCGGCCGGGCAATGATCTCATCAGCGCGCTCCTCGCCGCCGAGATCGACGGGCAGAAGCTCAGCGTCATGGAGCTGCTCGGATTCTGCGCCCTCCTGCTCGTTGCCGGCAATGAAACCACCACCAACCTGATCGGCAATGCGGTGCTGTGCTTCACCGAAGCGCCGGGCACAGCGGAGCGCTTGATCGCCGAGCCGGCGCTGCTCCCGCAGGCGATCGAAGAAGTGCTGCGGTACCGCTCCCCCGTGCAGTCCATGTACCGGATCTCCGCCGTCGACACGACCCTGCGCGGCCTGCCCATACCTGCGGGCTCCCCGATCGTGGCCTGGATCGGCTCGGCGAACCGTGACGGGGAGCAGTTCCCGCACCCTGAGGTGTTCGACGTCGGACGCTCACCGAACCGGCACCTCGCCTTCGGGCAGGGCGTCCACTTCTGCCTCGGCGCGCCCCTGGCCCGTCTCGAGGCCAGGATAGCGTTGCAGGCCGTGCTCTCCCGGTTGCCCGGGCTGGCCGTGGCTCCCGGGGCGCAGCTGGAGCGGATGGAAAGCACAATCGTTTATGGAGTGAAACAACTTCCCGTGTCCTGGCAGGCTGCCTGACGGCGAGCCCCCGGGCCCCGCCCGTGCCCCCTGCCCTCTGCCTTAACAGACCCGTTGCCCTATCACTTTTGGCTGCTAAAAGGTGACAGCCGTACGTGATAGGGCAACGCGGGGGGTGGGGGGTTAGCGGCAGGGGGACTAGCGCTTGAGCTGGGTCAGTTCCTGCAGGACCTCATCGGAGGTGGTGATGATGCGGGCGTTGGCCTGGAAGCCGCGCTGGGCAACGATCAGGTTGGTGAACTCCTGCGACAGGTCAACATTCGACATTTCCAGTGAGCCGCTGGTCAGGGTGCCGATGCCGGGGTCGCCCGCGGCACCGAGCTGCACGCCGCCGGAGTTGCCGGTTGCCACGTAGGAGGAGCCGCCGGCCTTCTCCAGGCCGGCCGGGTTGGTGAACTTGGCGAGGGCGATCTTGGCCAGGACCTGCTTGATGCCGTTGCTGAACGACCCGATCAGGGAGCCGTCGCTGCCCAGCGAGTAGGACTCGAGCTTGCCGACGGCGGCACCGTTCTGGCCGCTGACGGCCAGCGAGCTCATGGTGGCGTAGCCGGAGACCTTGGAGACGTCGATCGTGATGCCGTTGATGGCGATGGGGGCACCAGCGTTCAGCTTCCCGTTGGTGAAGGCCAGGGAACCCGCGTTTGTTGCGCCGCCGTCGCCGGAAGCATCCCAGCCTGCCCCCGTTTTGGTGAACGTCAGCGTCAGGCTGCTTTCCTTCCCGTTGGCGTCGTAGACATTGACGACACGGTCCAGTTTGGTGCCATTTGCGACGTCGCTGGGCAGGTTCCCGTCCAGCGTCACCGTATCCGTGGCCTTGGCCACCATGGTGTTGGGGTTCAGCGTGATGTCGCCGACCGGAGAGCCAGCGTTGATGACGCCGTTGGTGGCGGTCCAGCCCTGCAGGATGCCGCCGTCGGGGCTCACCAGCTGGTTAGCCGCGTCCGGGCTGAACGCACCGGCTCGGGTGAACAGCTGGCTGCCGCCCTTGCTGGTGACGAAGAAGCCGTCACCGGAAATCATCATGTCGCTGGCGCGGCCGGTGCTCTGCGAAGAGCCCTGGGAGAAGTTGGTGGTGACACCGGCCACCCGGACGCCGAGGCCGATCTGGGCCGGGTTGCTGCCGCCGGTCGCGGGCTGCGGGCCGGTGGCGCCCTGCTGCAGCTGGGACAGGGTGTCCTGGAACTGGGTGGAGGAGGCCTTGAAGCCGGCGGTGTTGACGTTGGCGATGTTGTTGCCGGTAACGTCCAGCATGGTCTGGTGGGCGCGAAGGCCCGAGATTCCGGAGTACAGCGAGCGGAGCATGGGAACTGCCTTTCTACGGGTGAAGAAACTGGTTAGGAAGCGGCCGGAGCAGTGAGCCCGGTGACGGAGTCGAGGGGAACGGCGAGGTCGCCGATCATGACGGACGGGACCGAGCCCGCGTAGGAGACGGACTTGGCGATGCCGGCCCCGGTGGTGCCATCCGCGAGGGTGTAGCCGACCGAGTGTCCGATCAGCTGGGCGGCTGCCGTCCGCATCTGGAGGGAGAATCCCTCCTTGCTGTTGGTGGTCAGCTCGGTCATTTTTTCCATCATGGAGAGCTGGAGTGTCTGGCTCATCATCTGGTTGGTGTCCATGGGCGCGCTCGGGTTCTGGTTCTTGAGCTGCGTCACGAGCAACTGCATGAACACGTTGGCATCCATGCTCTGCGCAGGTGTCCGCACGGCGGATGCCTGGGAGGCCTCCCCCACCGCCGTTACCGGCTGGGATGCGATCGGCTGAATCGTCATAAGTCGCGTTCCTTCGTGTCAGACAAGAATGTCGAGGGTGGTTTGGGGGCCGTTCAATTTCCTGGCGGTGCGCAGGGCTTGATCATCGGCCAGCGCGTCCCAGCGGTGTCCGGGCCTCGGCTCGGACGGCCCGTTCCGGCCGCCCGGGCCGGAGCCGCCACCGCCGGGGTCACGGCCGGCGGCGAACTGGGCGCCGGAGCCTGCCCGGTCCTGGCCGGTGCCGTTGTGGCCCCCGCTCAGTCCGGAGCCTCCCGGGCCGCTGTGATCTGAAAGGCTGAGGCTGGCCCCGAATCCGGCCTCGCGGAGTTCCTTGCGGAGGTCAGGCAGGATGCCGCGGACCGCTTCACGTCCGGCGTCGCCCGGGGCGAAGAGCTCAATCCGGACGCCCGCGGCGTCGATCTGGGCCCGGACCGTCAGCGGGCCGAGATCTTCAGGGCTGACCTTGAGCGTCATGATGTGCTGGCCGTGCGGCGCCCCCACGAGCGTGAAGAGCGGTTTGGCCAGCTGCGGCTGGAGGGCCGCCGCGAACTGGGGGGCCGGCTGGGACGCAGGCTGTGACACAGGCTGTGCTGCGGGCTGGAACGCAGGCTGACTCACCGTTGCGGCCGTGGGCGGCTGGGCGGGTGTTACAGCCAGCGCCGGGCCCGTGTTGTCCGGAGCGGACGGTGTCTCTGCGGGCTTGCCCGCCGGCGCGGCGGCCGGACCTGACAGGATGTCGGCGCGCGCCGGAGCGGCCGCGGGAGCCACGGCGCTACCCACGGCGCTGGCGGCGGCGGTCGTGGGGGTCGTGGCGGTCCGGGCTTGCCCGGACGCGGGCGGCGCGACGGCAGCGACGACGGTGGTTGCAGCGGTGGCGCCTGTCCCGTTGCCCGCGGGCCCGGTAGCCGCTGAGGCGGTGCCCGCTGGCGAAGCCTCATGCACAGAACCACGTCCGCCAAGTCCTGACGCGGTCATTGCTACCGCTTTGGCCGGTGTGGTGGAGGCGGCGGGGGCCGCCTCCACGGTGGCGGCCGGGGCCCCACCGGTAGATGCAGCCGCGGGCGACCCGCTGGCCACCTGGGCGAGATCGGGCGCAGCAGTGGTCCCCTCCGTGCCGGAGACCGATGAAACCGACGGAGAGGCCACAGCGATGGCAGACGCGGCGGCCGGTGTAGAAATCTGGGCGGAGGCAGGGGCAGCTGCAGGGGCGGAAACCGGGGCGGTGGCTGGCAGGCCGCCGGGCGCAATGGATCCGCTGGCAGCCCCGGCAAATGGGATTGCGCCCATGGTCTGTGCGGCCGCACCGGCGGGCGGGTTGCCCTCCCGCACGGTCCGGTCGGGGACGGAGACAGGCCTCTGCTGCAGCGTCGCGGACAATCCAGTGGCCGCGATAACTGGGCCCTGGGCGGCGGCGGCCGCCACCGCGGCGGGAAGAACGGCGGGAGGAACGGCCGGATGAACGGCCGCGGTTACGGAGGCGACGCCGGCCTGTCCCGGAGCAGGGGAACGATCGATACGATCCGACGCCGGCGCAAGGGCCTGCGCTGCCTGTCCGGGCTGCGCTGACGCACGGGCCTGGGCTGACGGTCCTGTCTGGGTAAGGGAGACGAACTGGGCCGAGGAGAGCTGAGCCGGTGCGTACTGGACTGGGGCGACCTGGACTGGGGCGACCTGGACTGAGGCAATCTGCGCAGGCCCAGGGCCGGCAGCCGAGGCGGCATCGGTTCCCGGAGCGGCCCAAGAAGGGGCGGCGTCAGCCGTCACGGGGTTTCCGGCGGGGCCGGCCGGCGAAGCGAGATCCGCGCCGCCGTCGCGCTCCGGACGTTCCGGCGCCCCGTCGTCGGTCACCGGTACTTCAGTGGCGGTGCCCGGCCCGGCAGCGCTGCCGTTGCCTTCTGCACCCTGGACGTCGTTGAGGACGGCGTCGAAGGACGCGGCCTCCGGGTTCCCGTTGCCGCCCCGCGGTTCCGTGCCCTGCCGGGCTGCCCGGGCCGGTGCGGCAGTTGCCGGCGCAGCCGCGAGAGCCATCGATGCTGCGGCCTTCATGATGCCGTCCCTGCGGGAACGATGCGCCGGATGGAGGTCAGGTTGGACTGCTGCTCCCAGGCGTCGCGGATCTGGATGGTTTTGCCGGGCACGGGAGCGTCGATTGCCTTCCCGTTGCCCAGGTAGATGGAAATGTGGTTGCCGCCGAAGCTCACCAGAAGGTCTCCGGGTTTCGCCTCGGCGAGGGAGGCCACCGGGGTGCCCTGGCGCATCTGGTCGCTCACCACGCGGGGAAGCTCCACACCGAGGTCTTTGAAGACCCGCTGGGTGAAGCCGGAGCAGTCCATGCCGGTGGCCGGATTGGTTCCGCCCCACACATAGGGAACACCGATGTACTTCTTTGCCACTGACACGACGTCGTTGCCCGTCGCGGCACCGCCGGTGTGTACGGTTCCCGTGGACTGGGCGCCAGTGAGCGCGGCGGTCCCGGCCGCCGTCGTGCCGCCGAGCCCCAGTGACGTGCCGAGGCCCAGGCCGTCCGTGAGGGAAGCGGCATCGGTTGTGCCGTTCCCGCCCAACGCCGCGGCAAGTGCCTGGGTGAACGTGCCGGAGTCGCCTGTGCCCGTCGCGGTCGCGAGCGAGGTCGCCGCCGCAGCCTTGGCGGCGCTTGTTTCCGTGGCCGCGGGCCGGGTCAGTTCCGCAATCATGGACTGAATGCCCTGCATCCGGCTGATCGCTTCGGTCATGCTCATGGCTTCACCTGCAGTTCGTCGCGGTGCCAGAGCGTCGAGGCGATCTCGTCCAGGGCGGATTGTTCGGCGCGCAGGTCCGCGGAGTTGACCTCGGCGTCGTGGCGGGCTTCCAGTTTTTCCAGCCCCACGGACCGTGTCCGGGCCGCGATGAACTCCGCGCGGGCCTTGGCCTCGTCAACCTCGGCCAGGTGCGTGAGGTTCTGCAGGTCCGCGAGCATGCTGTGCGAGGACGAGCGGGCGGCGGCCACAGCGCGCAAGGATGCCGAGCTGGAGATGGGGTCATCCGTGGCCGCAAGCTCGCGGCGGGCGGCGGCCTCGCGTACCCGCACGGAGCTGGAACGTGAGCGCGCGCGGGCCAGCCCGGTCGCCGCCTGGTCCTGCTGGAGCTGGCGGAGGCGCAGGAGGCCAGCTAGAGAAAATTCGCGGTTCATGCTGCTGCTCCCAGGATCGAAGTGAGGTGGCCGAGCCGCTGCCAGGACTCGGGGTGGGCCGTGGATTCGTCCATCGGCTGCTGGAGGAAACCGCTGACGTCGTGCTCGTGGTTCAGCGCTGCGTCCACCAGCGGGTTGGTCCCGGTCTGGTAGGCGCCGACGTCGATCAGGTCCTGCGCCGCCTTGCGGGCCGCGAGGACCCGGCGGAGCGTGGCCGCTGACTCGAGTTGGGGCCGCGAATTGACCTTGCTGGCCACCCGGGACACGGAGCCGAGCACGTCCACGGACGGGAAGTGGCCCGTGATGGCAAGCTTGCGGTCCAGGACCACGTGGCCGTCCAGGATGGACCGGGCGGCGTCGGCGATGGGCTCGTTGTGGTCATCGCCATCCACCAGCACGGTGTAAATGCCGGTGACAGAGCCGGTTTCGGCCGTGCCGGCGCGTTCCAGCAGCCGCGCCAGGATGGAGAAGGTCGACGGCGGGTAGCCGCGGGTGGCCGGGGGCTCGCCGGCCGAGAGGCCGATCTCGCGCTGGGCCATGGCGACGCGGGTGAGGGAGTCCATCATGAGGACCACATCCTGGCCCTGGTCACGGAAGGACTCGGCGATCCTGGTGGCGGTGAAGGCTGCGCGCATGCGCATGAGGGCTGGTTCGTCGGAGGTGGCGACCACCACCACGGAGCGCGCCAGGCCGGCGGCGCCGAGGTCGTCCTCGAGGAATTCACGGACTTCGCGGCCGCGTTCGCCCACGAGGGCGATCACCGAGACCTCCGCGTCGGTACCCCGGGCGATCATGGAGAGCAGGGAGGATTTGCCGACGCCCGAGCCGGCAAACAGGCCCATGCGCTGGCCCTTGCCGAGCGTCGTCATGGTGTCCAGGACGCGCACGCCGGTCTGCAGCGCGGTGTCGATGCGGGCGCGTTTCATGGCGTTGGGCGCCTCGTTGTCGATCGGCACGCGCGGTCCGCTGAGCAGTGGGCCCTTGCCGTCGATCGGCCGTCCCAGGCCGTCAAGGACGCGGCCGAACAGACCTCGCCCGGTGGGAACCAGCACCGCGCTGCCCTTGGTACGGACGGGATCACCGGCGGCCACGCCGGCCAGCCGACCCAGCGGCATGCAGCGCACGGAGCCGTCCAGTGCGGCGACGACTTCGGCGTCAAGGCCCGGGTTCTCCCCCACGGTCACGAGGTCACCCAGCGCGCAATCCAGTCCTGACACTTCCAGGCCCAGACCGATCACTGAAGTGACGACGCCAACCCGTTGCGGAGCAGCCGCGGCCAGCGCGGCGGCATAGTCGGCACCCTTCGGGCGCCACTCGGCGATCATCCCTGTCCCCGGTAAGCGCCGCCGGGATAATCACCGGGAATTCCGGCGGCAATGCCGCCGGAAGGATCGGCGTCGGCCTGTCCGGCCTGTCCCAACTGTGCCTCTCCCAACTGCGCCTCTCCCAACAGTGCCGTGCGGGCACGCCCCAGGGCTGTGCGGAGGCTGGCATCGAACCAGCCCTGCTGGTACTCGACCTTCGCGTCGCCGCGGCCCAGGGAGGGGTCCGCGATGAGCGGCAGCCCGGCGGGCAGGTCCTGGCCTTCCCGGCTGAGGACATCGATGTCCGCCGGGTGCAGCCGGATGGCCAGCACCGTTGCGGCATCGTTCCCGGAAAGGGCGCGGGCCAGGGCGGCACGGGCGGTCCGGGTGCCTTCGGCCAATTCGTAGCCGAGGATGGCCTCCGCCAGTTCCAGGGCCGTGCGGGCCAGGATTTCCTCGGCGTCCTGCAGGGCCTGCACGTTGCGGTGCGAAAAATCGGTCCGCGCGACGGCAAGGGCACGTACGGCACGGTCCAGGTCCTGTTGCCCGGCGGCCAGGGAGGCGGCCTGTTCGGCGGCCATCCGGTCCCGCCAGCGGCGCTGTTCCTTCGCAGCGGCACGCACCCCGGCTGCATAGCCGGCGGCGTGGCCCTCGGTGTAGCCAGCCTGCTCGGCGGCCGGGCCACTTGACCGCAGCGAGGGGAAGACGATGCGCGCCGGGGCAGGGGCAGCGCCGCTGTCAGTAGACATAGTCTTCCTCGTCCCCGCGCTGGATGGTGATCTGGCCTTCGGCCTCGAGCTCGCGGATGGACCGGACGACGGCGGCCCGCGCCTCTTCGATCTGCGAGGCCCGCAGCGGCCCCAGGCCGGCGATCTCGGATTCGAGGATTTCCAGGTTGCGCCCGGAGACGTTGGTGGTGATGGTCTCCAGGACCGGCTCGGAGGCGCCCTTCATGGCCATCGCCAGGACGGCGGCGTCGAGTCCGCGCAGCACCAGCTGCACGTCGCGGCGCTCCAGTTTGACGATGTCGTCGAAGGTGACCATCTGGGCCCGGATCTCCACAGCAAGGTCGGGATCGAGCAGGTCCAGGCCGTCCAGCACGGACCGTTCCGTGCCGGCGTCTGTCCGGTTGATGATCTCCAGCAGCGGCTGGATGCCGCCGACCACCTTGGAGGCCTGCTGGGACACAGCAGCGCCGCCGCGGAGTTTGAGGGTATCGGCGACGATCCCGATCGCCTCGGGCGCGCCGGATCCCATGGTGGCGATGCTGAGGGCGACGTCGGCGCGCAGGGAGCCGGGCAGCCCGGACATCACGGCCGAGGCCTTGCGCGGGCTGAGGTGGGCGAGGACCAGGGCGATGGTCTGCGGCAGTTCGCCGTCGATCAGGGCCAGGACCTGCACGGGCTCGATGTCTTCGAGGAACTCAAAGGACTTGCCGGCCATGTTGACCGTGAGACGGTTCATGAGTCCGGCGGCCCTTTCCGAGCCAAAGGACGCCTCCAGCAAGCCCTCGGCCAGTTCCCGGCCGCCCCGGGCCTGGCGCGGGCTGGTCAGCGCGGTCTGGTGGAAGTCCTTCATGATCTGCTCGGCGACGTCCGGGTCCACCTTGCGGAGCTTGACGATCTCCCCGGCAATTTCCTCCGCCTCGGTGTCCGTGAGCTGGGCCATGACTTTGGCGGCATTCTCGGGGCTCATCTGCATCAGGACGACGGCGGCACGCTGGGTGCCGGAGAGGAGCGTATCGGCTGTTTTCATACCGATTGCCTGTCATCCATGAGGCTGCGCAGGTAATCGGCGGCCCGCTCCGGGTTGGCGGCGACCATGCTGTCGATCTCAAACCGGCGGCGCTCGGATTCCAGCTGCTCGATGCTCGGGCCGGGAAGCGGGGGCAGGGCGGTGATCGGGATCGCCGACGTCGCTGGGGCGGGGGGAAGGGCCACCACGGGCGGTGCCACGGGCATGATCTCCAGGTCCAGGCGTTCGCCGAGGTCCACGGGCTCGCGCTTCTGGCGCCGCCGCAGGATGATCGTGACCACCAGGGCCAGGATCAGCAGGCCCAGCAGGATGCTGCCCGCGGTGACTATGGTGCCGAAGAACGCGGCCTGCTTTTCGGCTTCGGCGTTGGCCTTGGCATCGGCGAGCGCTTTGGCGGCGTCGTCGGCGGCGGCGGTGCTGAACGGCACCACCTCAACGGTGACAACGTCGCCGCGCGCGGTGTCGGCTCCGGCTGCGGAGGTGACCAGGTTCTTCAGCGAAGCGAGGTTCAGGCCGCCGGCGGCAGCCTGGCTGACGGCTACGGAGATGGTCTGCCGCTTGATGGCACCGGCCGGGATGACCCGGTCCTCGGTGACTTTGTTGACGGCGTTGTTCTTGGTCGCGGTGGAGGAATCGAAGTTGCCGTTTCCACTTGTGTTGCCAGGCACAGCGATGTTGTCCGGGCCGAGGACGCCGGCGGCCCCTCCCCCGGTTCCGGTGTATTTCTCGGTCTTGGACGATTCACTGAGCGGCAGGGCGCCGGCGGTGTTGGAGAAAGTTTCGCTCTTCTGCTGTGCGGATTCGCCCGTCACATCGGCGGCGACGGCGACCGTGGAGTTCCCCGGGCCCACTACGCGGTCCATGACGGCCTTGACGGCGTCCGAAGTGCGCTGCTGGTAGTCGCTGGCCTGCTTGGTGGACGAGCCTGCGGTCCCGCCGCCAACAGTGGACAGCACGTTGCCCTGGGAATCGACCACGGAGACGTTGGCGGGTTTGAGGTTTTCGATGGCGGCAGAGGTCAGGTGGACGATCGCCTGCACGCGGTCACTGGACAGGGTGGCTCCGGCGTCGGTTTCAATAAACACCGAGGCGGTGGTGTCCGGGGTCTTGGACACAAACACCGTCTTTTCGGGGATGGCGAGCCGGACGGCGGCGGTTTTCACGCCGTCCATGGCGGAGATCGTGCTGGCAAGTTCGCCCTCGAGGGCGCGTTTGTACGTCACGGACTGCTGGAACTCCGAGGACGTCACGCCCATCTTGTCCAGCAGGGAGTACCCGGTGGCGGCGGCAGTCGGCAGGCCCGCGGCCGCGGCCTTGAGGCGTTCGTCGTAGACCTTGTCCTGCGGCACCAGGATGGTGGATCCGCCGTCGCTGAGCTCGTACGGAACGTTGTCCTTGCGGAGCTGTTCGACGATGCCGTTTGCGTCGGTGATCTGGAGGCCGGAAAACAGGGGGGTGAGCACCGGGCGGGTGAGCCAGGCGGACAAAGCCACAATGCCGACCACCAGCAGGGCAGCGCCAAGCACGGCCAAGGTGCGCTGGCCGGCGGTGAAGCTCTTCAGGCTCGCGCCGAAGCGCTGGAAGAAGGCGGTTATCTGCGGAGGCATCAGGCCTGCATCCTCATGATCTCGTTGAAGGCGTCAACGCCCTTATTGCGCACGGTGGCCATGAGCTCGAGCGTCACCTGGGCGCGGGTAGCGGCCAGCGTCGCGGTGTGGATGTCGTCCAGGTTGCCGGTGACGGCAGAGACAGCCAGCTGGTTCGACGTCGACTGCAGCTGCTGGAGGTTATCCACCGCGCCGGTGAGGGACGTTGCAAAGGCGGAGCCGTCCGTGCCGGCAACCGGGGCCGCTCCGTTGCTTGCGCCGGTGACATAGCTTGTTGGCAGGACACCCTGGACGGGGGCGATGGGGGCGACAGTCATTAGGAGCGTCCAATCTCAAGGGCGGCCATGTAAGTTTCGCGGGCGCGATCCACTACCTGTGCGTTTGCCTGGTAGCCGCGCTGGGCGATGATGAGCGCGCCCATCTGTTCGGCCATGTCAATGTCCGGGTACTTGACGTTGCCGTTGGCGTCCGCCAGCGGGTGATCCGGCTGGTAGACGATCCTGCCCGCGGCGTTTCCGAGCTGGGTGCTCTTGACGTACACGCCCGAGCCCTCCGAGCCTTCGGCGGCCTCGACGTACCGGGCCTGGAAGGCAGGGCCGGACGTGGCCGAGGCGTTGTTCATGTTGGCGAGGTTGTCCGAGACAGCATCGAGCCACTTGCGGTGGACGGTGAGGGCGGAGCCTGCAATGCCGATAGCGTCGAAAGTCATCAGCTGGTCCTCAGGGCGGAGCGAACGGCGGTGAATTCGGTGTTGACGGCGCGGGCGGCGAATTGGAAGCGCAGCACGGTGTCGATGTTGGATAGCGTTTCGGTGTCCAAGTTGACGTTGTTGCCGTTGAGCTGGGTGGGCTCCAGGGACTCTGCCGTGGTTGCCTGGACGCTGCCGTCGCCGGACTTCACCGACGCCGCGAGGGCGTCCTCAAAGCTGACGCGCTTCGCGTGGTAATTTGGCGTGTTGATGTTCGCGATGTTGTTCGCGATGGTGCGCTGGCGCAATGCCAGCCCGTCCATGGCACTGGCCAAGGCGGCGGAAGTCACGGATTCGAGCACAGAGTCCTGCCTGGGAAAGGTGGGGGTGGCCGATCCGTGGCCGGTAAGCGAGCGATCCGTGCTCTAACAGTGGTTATCGGCACTGGTCAGCGCCGCGTTAGGTGAAAATGCAACAGTTCTTTCGAAGATTTGAGCTGAGGAGATTTCAGCCGTTGACGTCGAGGTAGATCGCGGCCGAAGACTCGCCCACACCGGGCACTGAGGACACCGCTTGGAGCTGACGGGCCACGTCCATTCGGGCTTCATCGAGCCGGTGGGCAACACGTTCCTGGGCTGCGGCCAGCGCGGCCGCGCGACGCCGCGCGGCCGCCGGCAACGGTCCGGGCCGGGAAGGCGGTGTCCAGCGTTCCACGGGCAGCGGCGCCACGTGGTGAGGCGCTGCGGCGGACAGCGGGCCCAGAGGATCCTTCAGGGTACGTTCGGCGGCCTGCACCGCCATTTCGAGCACATCCAAGATAGCCGTCCAAGCCGTCAGGGCTGTGTCAGCGGCCGCGGATTCGGGCAGGGTTGCGGCGGTGTGGTTGTCACCGGCTTCCCCAAGGCCGGTATCCGCGTCAGCCCGCTCAGCCAAAACCGAGGCTCCCGCCACCTGTTCCGGGCTGGGAGTTCCAGGCTCTGGCTGCCGAGAAGGCGGTGGGGGCTGCGGCGGGGAAGGTTGCGGCGGTTCCGCGGCTGGCGGTGGCAGGCGCCGGGATGACGGCCGCGGCCTCGTGCCAGGCCTGGCGCAGGGGTTCCAACAGTTCGATGGCTTCGCGGGTCAAAGCCGGGTCGCGCTGGATGTTGGCGTTGACCAGGGCCGTAAAGGCGTAGTTATAGACGCCGATCAGCCCGTCGGCGCCATCCCAGGAATCAGTCTTCAAGGACGACACGAGCTCGGCAATGATGGCTTGGGCATGCAGGAGGTTTACCGAGGCGACGGGCCAGTTGGCTCCCTGCTGCGCTGTCTCCGCCCGGCCAAGATCCAGGAGGAGGCGGTCATAGAGCATGGTGAGCAGGCGCGCCGGCGGGGCCGAGAGGACGGAGTCCTCGAGGTACTGGTTGCGCTGAGCCGCGCTTCCGTAGGACGTGGTGGTCATGCTGAACTACTTCCTGAGGAGAGGCCGGCGAGTTGGGAGGAGAGCCACGTCTGCTGGGCCTTCATGTTGCTGAGCGCGACCTCAAGGGCCGAGTAGGTGCTCTTCAGGGTGGCTTGGCGGGAGGCGAGGCGGGTGTCCCAGTCGCCGATCCGATTCGCAAGGTCACGGACCTCGGACTGCTGGCCGGTGATGGTGGTGGTCAGCGTGCCGTCGTACTTGTCCGACGCCGCGGTGGCCGCACTGGCGATGCGCCCGGCGATCTCCTGGACCTTAGCCGCAGTGCCTGCGGGATCAGCGGCCAGGGCGGCAGCAAACTTTGTGGCGTCGAATTCCATGGTGCCGGTCTTGGTGATGCTGATGCCGATTTCCGACGGCGACCGCGGCGGGGTGCCGACTGGCAGTGATGCGGCCGAGAGAATGCTTTGGTTCACCGAACGCACGGTGCTGTCGCCCGCAAAAACCCCGGCGCTCGTGGTGGTGCCGCTGGTGTTGGTCGTAGTGCTCACCGCGGTTTTGCTCGCCACGAGGGAGAAAATGCCGTTGACACCGTCGACTAGATTCGAGGCCAGCTTCGTGATCCCGGCGTCGTCCCGGGCAACGGTGAGGGTCACGGGAGCGGCGGTCACTTCTTTGGCGGTGAGGGTCACGCCAGGCAGAAGGTCGGTGAAGGTGTTGGTCGAAGATTTCACGACCTGAGCGGCAGTTGGACTCGTCGGCCAGAGGGTGATCTCTGCGTCTTGAGCGGTCTTGACATCCGTGAAAGTCGTGCCGGCATCGGAAATAGTGAAGGCACCGGCCTCGCCGGACTTCGTGGCGGCGAACTGGATTCGGAAGTCCCCGCCGCCGACGGCCACTTTTGTTGCAGTTACGCCGGCGCCCGCGGCGTTCACTGCGGTAACGACGTCGTCGAGGTTGCTCCCGAGCGGCTCGATCGTATAGTCCTTGCCCCCGCTGTTGATCGTCATGGTGGTGTACGGCCACCCAACCACGGCGTTCACTTTGGGTGTCACGGTGACCTGGGTCTGCGCCAGCTGGTTTACCTGGAAGTCGATGGAGCCTGCTTTGGCGGCGGCAGTAGTGGTGGCCACGACCTTGTCGCTGCTCGTAGTCGCGGTGTAAAGGTCCAGGGCGCCCGGCTTGGCTGCGGCCGTGGCCTGCGTCGCGAGGGCGGCTACTTTGCTGTTGAGTCCCTGGAGCGCGGACACCATGGATTGGATGTCCGAGGACTTGTTCTTGAGCAGCGTTTGCGGGATTGCTTCCGACTGCATGATGGAGCTGATAAGCGCGGTGGTATCGAGCCCGCTGGCCAGTCCGTCGAGTGAGATCCCCATCGCTGCCTCCCCTTGCTGTCAAAATCTGCTTTGTTGCTGATGCTGTTTCTAAATACAAATACTGCACGTAAGGGCCGGACGATGGTTATGCCATCGTCCGGCCCTTCCGCAGCATAGTGATCGGGGGTGTCTCTTCGTCCGATCAGGGTGGCAGACTCATTTCTGGACTACCGGACTGCCGGAACCGGGCTTAGCGCAGGAGGGAAAGAACACCCTGGCTGGACTGGTTTGCCTGGGCCAGCATGGCGGTGCCAGCCTGGGACAGGATGTTGGCCTTGGTGAACTTGACCATTTCCTGAGCCATGTCGACGTCGGCGATGCGGGACTGAGCGGCCTGCAGGTTTTCGCCGGCAACATTCAGGGACTTAACCGTGTGCTCGAGGCGGTTCTGGGAGGCGCCGAGGTCAGCACGCTGCGTGGAAACCGCCTTGATGCTGGCGTCAAGATCGGCGATGGTCTGCGTTGCGTTCGCAGCCGTGTCCACCTTGAAGTCGGTAGCACCGGTCGTCGAGGAGAACGTCTTGCCGCCCGTGTTGATGCTGGTAGCAGCGTTTCCGAGATCAACCGAGATCACATTGTCGGCCGAGCCATCCGCGCCGACCTGGATGCTGAGCTTTCCGTTCGTCGCAGCGCCTGCCGAACCATCGAGCAGCTTGATTCCAGCGAAGTTCGTCGACGTCGTGATGCGGTCGAGTTCCTTGCCGAGGGCGTCAGCTTCGGTCTGGATCGCTGTGCGAGCGTCGCCATTGTTCGTGTCATTACCGCCCTGGACAGCGAGATCGCGCATACGCTGCAGAATGGAGTGGACCTCGGTCAGGGCGCCTTCCGCGGTCTGAATAACCGAGATGCCGTCCTGAGCGTTGCGGGCTGCCTGGGCAGAACCGCTGACCTGAGACTTCAGGCCCTCGGAGATTGAAAGACCGGCTGCATCGTCAGCTGCACGGTTGATGCGCAGGCCGGTGGACAGCTTCTCCAATGACTTGGAAAGGTCGCTCTGAGTAGCGTTGAGGTTACGGTACGAGTTGTTAGCCGCGAGGTTGTTGTTAATAACGAAGCCCATGATGTTTCCTCCGTGAGTGGGACTGTATGCGATGGCCCGTCCGTGGGCCTTCAGGAGTAGTTATCGCCACTTGGGAAGCACAGGTAAGGAGAAATCCAAAATTGTTTTCGGATTTTCCTTCGCGCCAAATTCCCCGTGTTACCAGTCTTATTCCGCTAACGGATCCCCCGGCCCCGCCGATAGTTTCTACGAGCCCAGCTGTTGGCGCATCGTCCGCACGATGACATAGACGCTTCGGGACACCACCGCACCAGTCACTCGCACCATTCACACATGAGGGAGCCGTCCGGACCATGGCCATCCACGAACTTTCAGCCCTGCTGTGGCGGGAGCGTGAACTCCTGGACGTTCTGACTTTCAAGCTTGAGGAAGAACAGCTGTTGCTGACCTCGGGCAAGTCCCGCTGGCTGCCCCACGGGACCAAGGAAGTGGAGCAGGTGTTGGGTCACCTCTCCCAGGCGAGCCTGGCCCGCACCATCGAAGCGGCCGTCGTCGCCGAGGTCTGGGGACTCCCCACCGACGCCTCGCTGGCCGAACTCGCCGCCGCCGCCCCGGAAGGCGCTTGGGCCGAGGTCCTTACTGCGCACCTGACGGCACTGACCCGCCAGACCGCCCTAATCAAGGAACTGCGGGATTCCAACGAGCAGTACCTGCGCACAGCGGTGCGCTCCACGCAGGAGTCGCTTGCCGACCTCAACCCCGCGGCCGCAGCCGGCACCTACGACGCCCACGGCAAGACCGGGCAATCCGCCGGTTCCCGCATCTTCGACCAGCAATTCTAAGGAAGCGACCATGAGCACCTTCGGCGCCCTGAACACCGCCTACCGCGGGTTGACCGCTGCCCAGCAAGGCATGAACGTGGCTGGGCAGAACATCGCCAATGCCGCCACCGAGGGATACACCCGTCAACGTGTAGAGCAGTCCTCGCTGGCCGCGCCTGCCCGCGGGCTCTTCAGCGGCGGTACACTGCAGCCCGGCCAGGGTGTTTCGGTGGACGCCATCGCACGGCTCGGCAGCAGCTTCCTCGACGGCACCGTCCGCTCGGCCGGAGCCCAAGCCGGCTACGCAAGTGTTCGTTCGTCCGCTCTGCAGGGCATTGAAGGCGTGCTTCAGGAGCCCGGAGAGAACGGCATCTCGACCGCTTTGCAGGGTTTTTGGTCCGCGTGGCAAGCCGCTGCCAACCAGCCCACGGAGGACGGCCCGAAAGGGCTTCTGCTCAATGCCGCTAACTCCGTGACGGACAAGATCTCCTCCGCGTACCAGGCCCTCGACTCGCAGTGGAGCAGGACCCGCGCCCAGGTCTCCGACAATGTGGACGCCGTCAACGCGGCCGCCGCCCAGGTCGCTTCGTACAACACCACTATCCGGTCTACCCTGGCCGCCGGCGGGTCGGCCAATGAACTGATCGATGCACGGGCCAAGCTCACGGACAAGATTGCCGGACTCGTCGGGGGCACTGTCCGCGAGCAATCCGACGGCACAGTCGACGTGCTTGTCGGCGGCAACGCGCTGGTCACCGGCGGGTCAGTCCGGACGCTCGCCATCTCGGGTTCCTCATCGGACCGGATGGGAACGCCGGTTCAACTTGAATGGGCAGACCGGAGCGGTGTCGCCGTACCTGTCGACGGTGGCGAAATCGCCGGCGCCTTGTCCGTGCTGGCGCCCGCCGCCACACCGCCGTCCACGCCCGGCTCCGGCGGCGCCATCGCCGAGGCCGCCGAGTCCTTTAACAAGTTCGCCGCGGCCCTCGCCACGGCCGTGAACCCTATCCACGCGACGGGAGTCACGGGCACCGGCGCCACCGGCGTCGGTTTCTTCACTATCACCGGTGCCGGCCCCGCTGCGCTGAACATCAAGGGACCCGCAAACACCGCCGACATCGCCCTCAAGGCGTCGACTGGCGGCGCCCTTGACGCCAGCATCGCGGACAAGATCTCGCAGCTCGGTACGGGTTCAACCTCGCCGGACAAAGCCTGGTCAGGCATTGTCACAAACATCGGCGTTCAGTCCCGCGGAGCCCAGCAACACGAAACACTCACCAATGCCGCTCAGGTATCCGCCCTGACAAGCCGGTCCTCCCAGGCGTCAGTAAGCCTGGATGAGGAAAACGTCAGCCTGCTCACCAACCAGCACGCCTACCAGGCCGCAGCCCGTGTGATGACCGCCGTCGACGAAGCCCTCGATGTCCTGATCAACCGCACCGGATTGGTAGGAAGGTAGCCACATGCTGAACCGGGTAACCAACCTGACCATGAGCGCGAACGCCCAGCGTACGCTGCAGACCCAGCAGTCCAGGCTGGCCGAGCTTCAGGAAAAAGCGACCACGCTCAAGAAGATCTCGCGCCCGTCGGACGATCCTGCCGCCACCGCCCAGGCCCTCGAGACCCGCGCCCTCCTCGCCGCCAACGCCCAGTACAGCCGCAACATTGACGACGGCAACACGTGGCTCACGGCGGCGGATTCCGCACTGGAACAAGCCACCAACGTGATGCACCGGATCAAGGATCTCACGGTCCTGGCCGGTAACGGCTCGCTCAACCAAACCGGCAAGGACGCAATCGCCAACGAGCTGGACTCCTTGACCAAGGACCTGGTTTCGATCGCCAATAGCAAGAATCTGGGCCGCAACATCTTTGCCGGCAGCTCGGATGCCGCCAGTGCCTTCACCGGTACCCCGCCCGCGCTCGACGGGCTGCCCAAGAGCCCCGTGGAGCGCCGCATCAGCGCCACGGAAACCGTCCGCGTCGACGCCGACGGTGCCGCGATCTTCGGTAGCGGCACCGGCTCTGTCTTCGATATCGTGAGCCAGATGGCCGCCGACTTGCGGGCGGGGACGGACACATCGCCCCGGGCCGCCCAAGTGGACACGGCATTCAAGAACATCGTCAACGGCCGTTCGGAAATTGGAACGCGCCAGGCGCGGCTGGATCGGGCTGGCAGCGCCAACACAGAACTGGAGGCCACCTTGGACGCACAGAAAACCGGGATTGAGACGGCAGACCTTGGCAGCGTCATCATGGACCTGAAACTTCAGGAGACCAATTACCAAGTGGCCCTCGCCGCGACGGCCCGGGTGCTTCAGCCCACCCTGATGGACTTCCTGCGGTGAGCGCCCCGGTCATGGACACTCCCGTCGCTAGCCTTCCCCTCACTTTCACCGCACCCATGCCGGGCTTCGAGGACCTGCACGATTTCGTGCTGCGGAGCGTCGAGGGCGCGGCCGGACTGTACGCCTTGGAGGCCGGGTCCAGTCCGGTGCGGCTGTTCCTGGCCGACGCCGCCGTGTTTGCCCCGAGCTACGCTCCACCGATCCCGGCAGCATCGCTGGAGGCCCTGGAACTCGACGAGCAGGAGGCCCCCCAGGTGCTGATCGTGGTCAACCACTCCCCCGGCTCCACGACGGTCAACCTCATGGCGCCGATCGTTCTCAACCCCGGCACGGGCCGCTGCACGCAGCTGGTGCTGGACGGCCGTGACTTCCCGCTCCGGGCCGAGCTCGGCTCGCTCTAGCCAATACACCTGCTCTAGCCAGTCCGCGGAGCAAGGCGCGCGCCTCGGAGCAGCTCCGGGCAGCTCGACGCTGCGCAGCCCCGGGCGTCACCAGAAGTGCGCCACGTCCACGACGAGCCGTGACCCGGCGCCCGGCCCTGACAGGGTCTGGACCCGGAACGGCAGCCGTGCGCGGACTCCCATGCCAAGGCTGCTGTAACCTTCGAAGCTGCCAGCCCACGCCACCTGCCGGAATGTCTGGTAGCCGGTCACGTCCGTCAGTTCACTCTTGTTCACCGGGTTGTAGGTGGGATTGCCGGCGTCGTCATATGCAGGCGCATTGACCGTGAGCTGAATGAAGGCCTGGCCTTCCAGCGGGATCGGCAGGCCGGACCCGTCCTGTGCCACCTGGGGCACGTACCGGATGGTGTAGCCGGCTACAGGGCCGTTCAGGTCAATGACTAGCCGGTCAAAACAGTAATGCTGACCGGTCCGCACGTTCACCACCTTGGCCTTGCTCATGGCCGGATCCGTTTTGCTCAGCGAACCCCAGACCTGTCCGCAGTACGGGTCCGCGGCGGCCGGCGCCAGACTAAGCTCCCCGAGGCCGGCGGCCGGTGCCGGCGCAAGCACCCCGAGACCGGCTGCCATCAGCACTGCCCCGAGCAAAGCGTGGGTCTTCTTCACCTGGAACTTCTTCAACTGGATCTTCATCACTGCGGGCCACCCTTGGTGCTGCCTGAGCTCTTGGGCTGGCTGAACAGTCAGTGCAGGTCAGACGCTTCCAGCGTAGGCGGCGCGGAACCGGCGGGCGAGGTCCTCAAGCGTTTCGGCGCCCAACCGTTAATGAGGCCTGTCCCTGGTCACGGACGGATTTCACAGACAGATCCCGAGACCTTCCTTCACGAACAGATAACACGCGCAGCCGTGGGCTTTGCCAGAAACGCCGAAGCGCCGGCACCCTCGCGGGTCCGGCGCTTCGTGCGGCTTGCTGTCTCGTCGATTCCGGGGCATCGCCAGCTGCGGAGCAGCTGGCCGCGGGAAGGTTCTTAGCCTTCGCAGTCGCGGCAGTACTTCATGCCGTTCTTTTCGAGGGCCACCTGGGACCTGTGGCGGACCAGGAAGCAGGAGGAGCAGGTGAATTCATCGGACTGCTCGGGAACAACAATGACCGTCAGCTCTTCGCCGGACAGATCCGCGCCCGGAAGATCGATGCCTTCGGCGGTGTCGTTCTCATCGACGTCGATCACAGCAGTCTGCGCGCCGCCGCTGCGGGACGCCTGAAGGGCCTCCAGCGACTCAGCGGGAGATTCTTCTTCTGTCTTGCGTGGGGCGTCGTAATCGGTAGCCATATCGGGGTTCACTTTCGTTGCTGCGCAGCGCCATTTCAGGCACCTCAGTGAAGCAGTTTAGGACATTATGCACGGAGTTGAGGAATAGTGTGGCCAATCAGACAGAATGAGACGGAGGGGGTGCGGAAGCCCAGGGCAGCGGCCCTGTCCGGAACCCCGGCTGCGGCCAGCGCGAGGGCAGTTCAGGCGACCGGCCAGACCACCAGCGTCTGCCACTTCGCCGGGTCGGGCTCGGCGCCGGGATCGGTGAGGTAGTACTCCCACATTGCTTCGCCCGGACTCGCACCGTCCTGCCGCATCCGGGCCATGATCGCGCCGTAGGTCTGCTGTAGCGATTCGTAGGGCCCGATGTGCATCGCCTCGTAGGCCCGGCATGCGGGGAGTTCCCCGGCTACCACCGCGGTATCCACGCCGCTTGGATTTGTGAAAGGTGCCGCGAGGGGGAACCCCGCCTCGACGTCGACGACGTCGGTCGGCTTGCCTCGGTACAGCGCGAACGGAGGTCCAGCCAGTTGGACATGCTGCTCCTGCACCGCACCCATGACGGCGCCGAAGGCACGGCCGAAGAAGTCCCGGAGCGCATTCATCGGGACAGTCTCACGCACCACTGCAGTCGGCTGTTCCTTGAGTTGAGCGGGATTGATGTCCGGAGCCGCCCCGGGGTTCGTTGGAGTCATACGCCCAGAGTCCGCCGCGTCCAAACCGCGGTCTAGGGCCTTATGTCCCGCGCCTACGGAGCGCCCACCGAGGGCCAGCGGCGCCCGGCAGCATCCCCGGACACGGTGCACCCGTAGGGCCGCCAATAAATAAATGAACTTTATTCATATTAGGTCTTGCCCCGCACCGCAATCAGCCCAATACTAAATGAACAGCGTTCATTTATGTGACCCCCGTCTCACTGGAGTAGCCATGATCGAAATCACGTCCCTCGACACCCCGAACTCCCCCGCCCGCCCAGCGTCGTCCAGCACAACACCGTCCAGCACAACACCGTCCAGCACAACACCGTCCAGCCGGCCGGCACTCCGGGTCGGCGTCGTGCAGCACCGGTGGCAGCCCGACGCCGCGGCCCTGCACGCCGAACTGGACGAAGGCATCGGGCGGGCCGCCCGGTTGGGGGCCGACGTCGTCTTCCTGCCCGAGCTCACACTGTCCCGGTACCCTGCGGACACGCTTCCCGAAAACGACACCGCCCGGGGCGGGGCCCGCCGCCCGCGGCCCTCGGACATCGCCGAGGACCTGTTCACCGGCCCCACCTTCCGCTTCGCGGCGGACGCGGCCCGCCGGCATGGAATCTGCGTCCACGCTTCGCTGTACCAGAAGGCGGAGAACCCGGACGGTTCCGACGACGGCCTGGGCCTGAATACTGCCATTCTGGTATCCCCCGACGGCGAACTGCTGGCCCGCACGCACAAGCTGCACATCCCCGTCACGGCCGGCTACTACGAGGACAAGTTCTTCCGCCAGGCCCCGGACGGCGATGACGCCTACGAGGTCCATGCCCCCGCCGAACTCGGCGGCGCACGGTTGGGCATGCCCACCTGCTGGGACGAATGGTTCCCCGAGCTGGCACGGATTTACTCCCTCGGCGGGGCGGAGCTCCTGGTCTACCCCACCGCCATCGGCTCCGAGCCGGACCACCCGGACTTCGACACCCAGCCGTTGTGGCAGCAGGTCATTGTGGGCAACGGCATTGCCAACGGACTGTTCATGGTTGTCCCCAACCGCTGGGGAAGTGAAGGAACACTGAACTTCTACGGCTCCTCCTTCATCTCCGATCCCTATGGACGGATCCTCGCCCAGGCACCGCGGGACGAATCCGCCGTCCTGGTCGCGGAACTGGACCTTGACCAGCGCAAGGACTGGCTCACGCTCTTCCCGTTCCTGGCCACGCGCCGGCCGGACACCTACGCCCGGCTGACCGAACCGTTACGTGCCGACGCCCCGCTCGGCTTCGATGCGTATGAGGCCACCGCACTGCAGCCCACCGCACTGAACCCCACGGCGCAGAAGGTCACGGCATGAGCGCCTGGCGGATGCCATCCGAAACGGCACCCCAGGACCGCGTTTGGATGGCGTTCCCCACCGGCGGCTACACGCTGGGCGACAGTGCGGCAGAAGCCCACGCCGCCCGCTCCGTCTGGGCCGCCGTCGCGAACGCCGTCGTGGAATTCGAACCAGTCACCATGCTGGTGGCCCCAGCGGATGCAGAGACCGCTGCCCGCTACCTCCACCCGGACATCGAGGTGGTCACCGCGGCGCTGAACGACGCCTGGATGCGAGACATCGGCCCCACCTTCGTCCTGGACGACGCCGGCCGGCTCGGCGCCGTGGACTGGGTGTTCAACGGCTGGGGTGGCCAGGACTGGGCCGCATGGGACAAGGACTCGCTCGTGGCAGCTGCCGTTGCGGCACGCTCAGGTGCCAACCACCTCGTCTCGCCGCTGGTGAATGAGGGCGGCGGCATCCACGTCGACGGCGAAGGCACGGTCCTTGTCACCGAGACGGTGCAGCTGGATCCGGGCAGGAACCCCGGGCTCAGCAAGGCCGACGTCGAGGCAGAACTGGCCCGGACCCTGAGCGCCAGCCACGTCGTCTGGCTTCCGCGCGGACTGACCCGGGATTCGGAACGGTTCGGCACCCGCGGCCATGTCGACATCGTCGCGGCCATCCCGTCCCCGGGCACCGTGTTGGTCCATTCCCAGCAGAACCCGGCGCACCCCGATTTCGAGGTCAGCCGGGACATCATCAGCCACCTCGCCACCACCCGGGACGCGGCCGGCCGCGAATGGAACATCATTGAGGTCCCCGCCCCGGAGACCCTGACGGACGAGGAAGGCTTCGTCGATTACAGCTACATCAACCACCTGGTGGTCAACGGCGGCGTCATCGCCTGCACGTTCGGGGACCCCATGGACGAAAAAGCCTTGCGCATCCTCGCCGACGCCTACCCCGGCCGCAAAGTGGTGGGCATCGACGCCCGCGAGCTCTTCGCCCGCGGCGGCGGCATCCACTGCATCACCCAACAGCAACCGTCCGCCTCCCAGAACAAAGGTCAGCCATGAGTCAAACTATCGGCCGTGAAGACGGCATCACCACGCACGACGTCGTCGATCCGGCCGGTTCCAAACACGGCATCACGGGCAAGGGGCTCAAGGGCGGCCAGCTTGGCCTGCTGGCCGTCGTGGTCCTGGGCATCTCCTCCGTGGCGCCCGCCTACAGCCTCACCAGTTCGCTGGGACCGGCAGTCGGCGCCGTGGGCGTGCAGCTGCCGGCGATCTTCATCGTCGCGTTCATCCCCATGATCCTGGTGGCGTTCGCCTACCGCGAGCTCAACGCCGATTCCCCGGACAGCGGCACCACCTTCACGTGGGCCACGAAGGCGTTCGGCCCGTTTGTCGGCTGGATGGGCGGCTGGGGGCTGCTGGCCGCCAACATCATCGTCCTGTCCAATCTTGCCGGCGTCGCGGTGGACTTCTTCTATCTGTTCCTGGCCCAGGTGTTCAACAACCCCGGGCTCGCGGACCTGACCTCGAACACGGCAGTGAACATTGTTACCTGCCTGGTGTTCGTGGCACTCGCCGTCTGGGTCAGCTACCGCGGCCTGCACGCCACCAAGCTCGTGCAGTACAGCATGGTCGGCTTCCAGGTGCTGGTCCTGGCGGTCTTCATCATCATGGCGCTCGGCCACGCAGCCTCCGGTGACGCGGGCACCTCGCTCGCGTTCAGCTGGGACTGGTTCAACCCGGCCAAGATCGAGAGCTTCGAGCAGTTCACCGCTGGGATGTCACTGGCCGTCTTCGTCTACTGGGGCTGGGACGTCTGCCTCACCGTGAACGAGGAAACCAAGGGCGGCCGGGGCACCGCCGGGCGGGCGGGAACCACGACGGCGGTCGCCGTCCTGGCGCTCTACCTCGCCGTGATCGTGGCCACCATGATGGTGGCCGGCACCGGAGCCGACGGCATCGGCCTGAACAACCCGGACAACCAGGCGAACATCTTTGCAGCACTGGCCTCCCCCGTCATGGGTCCGCTGGCCATCCTGATGTCCCTGGCCGTGCTCTCCGGCACCGCGTCCTCCCTGCAGTCCACCATGGCCTCCCCCGCCCGCAGCCTGCTGGCCATGGGGCACTACGGGGCACTGCCGCCGCGCTTCGCATCCGTCAGCAAGCGCTTCGGGTCCCCGGGCTACGCCACGGTGATTGCCGGCGTGATCTCCGGCGGCTTCTATGCCGTCATGAAGGTGGTCAGCGAGAACGTCCTCAACGACACCATCATGGCCCTGGGCCTCATGATCTGCTTCTACTACGCCCTCACCGCGTTCGCCTGCACGTGGTATTTCCGGCACAGCCTGTTCGCCAGCGTCCGCAACTTCTTCATGCGGCTGCTGTTCCCGGTCCTGGGCGGTCTGGTCCTCACCGTGGTCTTCTTCCAGACCGCCGTGGACAGCTGGGCGCCGGAATTCGGCAGCGGCTCCGAGGTCTTCGGTGTGGGCCTGGTGTTCGTCCTGGGCATCGGCATCCTGGCCCTCGGCGTCGTGGTCATGCTGGTGACCGTGAAGCTGCATCCGGGCTTCTTCCGGGGCGAGACCATCCGGAAGGACACCCCCGCCCTGGTGGTTCCGGAGTAGCCGCCAGGCTTTCGATTCAGCACCGCATGCGTACGGCCCTGCTACCGGATTCCGGGGCAGGGCCGTACGCATGCGGTCTAAAATGAAGCCATGGCCCTACGCCATACTTGTGGGATTCTGCCGCTCACGGCGCTCACTGCGCTCACCATGGGGGTCCTCCCGGCGCTCCCTCCCGCCGCCCAAGCATCGCCGCAGGAAACCGCACCCTGCGCAAAGTTAAGCGCGCACCAGACCCGGTACAGTACCGGCGCGGCTAACAGAGTGGTGTTCGTCACTGCCGCCGAGGCGTCACAGAACGCTGTGCTGATCACAGGCTGTGTACGCAACGGCGACATGTATGTCCAGGAGTGGCAGCAGACCGGTTTCATCGGCAAGAACGGGTTCGCCCCGCATGGACAGTTGCGGGAGGGCGAGTACCGGTCACCCACTGGTTCGTTCTCGGCCACCGAGGCCCTAGGCAAGGCGGATCCGGGCACCAAACTGCTTTACCACACGGTCAATCGGAGATCGCGGTGGGGCGGACCGGGCAGCCCCGCCTACAACAATTATGTGGACGGCGGATCCCCAGCTGACGAGAACCTTTGGTACTGGATGAACCAGGGCACATATGAGCAAGCTGCCGTCATCAACTACAACCGCCTGCCGGATACCGTGCCCATCCCGGGCGCCGACTACGCGATCTTCTTCGGCGCCGGGAACCGGGTTTCGGCAGGATGCGTCTCCACAACACTCGCGACCTCAACGCGGGTAGTGCAGACACTCGGTCCCGGCGACCGGTTCATCATGGGAGTGGTCAACGACGTCTTCACAGCGGCCCCTCCTGCCGCCGCCACAGCTCCTCCTTCTCGCTCTGCTGCAGGGACTCCGAGCCGGAGCACACCGTCCCTCACGGCTCCGTCTGCCCAAGCCACCCCGCCCGCCAGCACACCGGCGGCCCAGGGCACCCCGACCACGCAAGCAGGTGCGACTTCACTAATCGCTCTGGGATCACTGCTTGTTGCCGGCGGTGCCGCGGCTGTCGTCATCTTCTTTGCGCTCAGGAAGCGCGGCAGGAGTCAGCGTTCCTGAAGAGCACCTTTGCGTGCGTCCGTCGCCCGCAAAGCTGCAAATGCTCGTTGAGGAACACCTCCCCGTGCTAGATTCACGCTGTCTGCTTCACGCTGTCTGCAATTCTGCGGGCTCTAGCGCAGCCTGTTCCGGGCGCGGCAACTTGGGGGAAATTTTTATGCTGTTATTCGACCGCGTCCGGACTCTTCCAATTCCGTTGTTCCTGGTTGTGGGCATGATGCTTTCCCTGGCACCGCTTGCCCCCGCATCCGCTGCGTCGGCTACGACGACGGCGGTGCTTGCAGCGTCCGCCGCGCCGTTGAAGACGACCCCGGTGCCGACGGTCACGGGCAAAACAAAAGCCGGCTACACCCTGACCGCGGTCCCGGGCACATGGGGTCCGGCACCCGTCACCCTGAAGTATCAGTGGAAGGCGAGCGGCGCCGTCATCGTTGGCGCGACGGCCGCTACCTACAAACTGGCCGCAGCGCAGGCCGGCAAGGCCATCACCGTCACCGTCACCGGAACGAAGGCCGGCTACACCACCGCCTCGAAGACCTCGACCCCCACCGCAGCGATCGCCGCTGGCACGCTCGATCCTGCCCCGGTGCCGACGATTACCGGCACGACAAAAGCCGGCTACACCCTCACCGCGGTCCCAGGCACATGGGGTCCGGCACCCGTCACCCTGAAGTATCAGTGGAAGGCCAATGGGGTCGTCATCACCAGCGCGACCGCCGCCACCTACAAACTGGCCGCAGCGCAGGCCGGCAAGGCCATCACCGTCACTGTCACCGGAACGAAGGCCGGTTACACCACCGCCGCCAAGACTTCGGCCGGCACAGCCGCAGTCACGCCCGCGGGACCCGGCGTCGACGTGTCCTGGCCGCAGTGCGGCAAACCTCTGCCCAAGGGCCAGAGCTTCGCGATCATCGGTGTGAACAACGGTCTGGCGAACAACACCAACTCGTGCCTGGCCACGCAGCTGTCCTGGGCGGCCACGTCCACCGGCGGGACCGGCCAGCCCCTCGTGGCCCTGTACGTAAACACCGGAAACCCCGGGACCGCCGGCTCCTGGTGGCCCACCAGCAACACCTATGCCGGGAAGACCGTGACCAACCCCTATGGCCAGTGCACCAAGGGCTCGGTCGGCTCGGCGTGCTCCTATATGTACGGGTACGCAAAGGCCTACGACGACGCCACCATCCGCGGGGTCAAGAACCCGGCCTCCTACACCTGGTGGCTGGACGTCGAAACTGACAACACCTGGTCAAAGGACAAGGCCGCCAACAGAGCCGATCTGGAGGGCATGGCCGCCTACTTTGCCAGCATCGGCGCCAAGACAGGGCTCTACTCGACCGGATACCAATGGGCACAGGTCGTCGGCGCCGTGCCCTCGACAAGCAGCCTGTATGCCCAGCGAAGCTGGCTCGCCGGCGGGAGTTCCCTCCAAAACGCCAGCAGCATGTGTTCAGCAGCGCCACTGACAGGCGGCGGGAAAGTCACCATGGCCCAGTACATCTCGGGCGGCTTCGACTACAACAAGTCCTGCATCTGAGTTCCCGGCTCCGGCCAGCCGTGCCCCGTTTTCGGGCATGAGAAAACCCCTCCGTTCCGGCAAAATCACCGGAAAGGAGGGGTTCGTGGGGCCCCCTGTCGGATTCGAACCGACGACCCCCGCTTTACAAGAGCGGTGCTCTGGCCAACTGAGCTAAGGAGGCATTCCTGCGCACCTGACGGCACCAGACCCAAATGGGGCAGATACCAGGACGCTAGACAAGGTTAGCCCACCCACGCCCGCTGAGAAAAACGCGCAACGCCCCCGCCGCGAAGCGAGGCAAACGAGAAGGCCCGGCCCCCGAGCGATCCGGGGCCGGGCCTTCAACTGCGGGCCTTCAACGGCAGTGCCGTGAACCGTTACTTCTTGGCGTCGACCGCGGCCTGCAGGTACTGGTCGAAGGGGGTCTTGGCGCTGTCGCCCGTGCCCCACTGCTTGCCATCGACGAACACGGTGGGCGTGCCGGTCACGCCGATCACCGCGGCCTCCTGGGTGGTGTGCTTTACCCACGGGCGGTACGTCTTGCCATCCACGCACGTCTCGATGCTCTTGGCCCCGACGTCGGTAGCCAGCTTCTTCAGCTCGTTGTCGGACAGGCCGGCGCTGCCTTCGGCCGGCTGCTTCGCGAACAGCAGGTCGACAAAGTCCGAGTACTTCTCCGGGGATTCATTCACCACACAGGCTGCGGCGTTGGCCGCGCGCGAGGAGTAGTTGGTGGTGGACCGGCTGTCCAGGAAGCCGAGCGGGCGGTATTCCACCGTAATCTTGCCGTCATTGCGCAGCTTGGTGAGGGTCTCGTTGTACTTCGCCTCGAAGTCCTTGCAGACGGGGCAGATGAAGTCGATATAGAGGACCACCTTGACCGGCTTGCCGGCCTCGGCCTCCGCGCCGGGTGCCGTGACCGTAGCCGGCGGCGTGGCCGGTGCGGCCGGCAGGTCGGACAGCTTCACGGTCGCGGGATCGGTCTTGGCAACCGCAGTGTTCGCCAGCAAGGTGACGCCGCCGTGGATGTTGCCGTTGGCCGGAGTGGGTCCCTCGTCGGCCACCGGGGCGTTGTTCTTGATGTTGGAAGTGACAACGAGCGCAACGATCACGATGATGGCGACGACGGCGGCAACAATGCCCCAGCCGATCAGCAGCTTGTTGCGCTTCTCTTTCTTCAGCTGCGCCTCGCGGATCTCACGGGCTTTCTCGCGCGCCGCGGCAGTGCGCTCTGCCTTTGACTGTCGGGGTTCGTTTGCGGGGCTCATTGGTTCCTCGGGTCGTTCGGCCAGGGACGGTCCACTCAGTGGCAACTTCATCATTTTAGGGGAGAAACCCGAGAACTTGCGCTTTCAAGTTTCCCTTCCGCCTGCCCAACGGACGAATAGCCCGGAAGATTCCGTGCGGCTAGGGTTGACGGAGAGCCACGAGCGGACCCCAGGGGGCACCAATGGAAGCAACCGACAGCGCCGGACACGGCAGTCAAGACACCACTGAAGCAGCGGCAGCAGCCAGCGACGGCGCGCCCACACGTGCCGAGGCAGGGGATCAGTTCGACTTCATGGTGGTGTCCAACCGGCTGCCAGTCGACCGCTGTTCAGCCGACGAAACCGGCTGCGAGGACGGCTGGCGCCGCTCCCCCGGCGGCCTCGTCACAGCTCTGGCCCCGATGATGACCAAAACTGACGGCGCCTGGGTGGGCTGGCACGGCGCCCCCGATGAGACCGTCAAGCCTTTCAGCCACGGCGGCATCGACCTGATCCCGGTCCAGCTGAGCACGGACGACATCGAGCTCTTCTACGAGGGCTTCTCCAACGCCACCCTGTGGCCGCTCTATCACGACGTCATCGCCCCGCCGGAGTTCCACCGCACCTGGTGGGACTCCTACCGGAAGGTCAACCGAAGGTTCGCCGATGCCGTCATCCGCCATGCGGCCGAGGGCGCCACGGTCTGGGTGCAGGACTACCAGCTCCAGCTGGTGCCGAAACTGCTCCGGGAGGCGCGGCCGGACCTGAAGATCGGTTTCTTCAACCACATCCCGTTCCCTCCGCCGGAGATCTTCGCCCAGCTCCCGTGGCGACGCGCGATCATCGACGGCCTGCTGGGCGCGGACCTGGTGGGCTTCCAGCGCAGCAGCGACGCCGGAAACTTCATGCGCTCCGCCCGGCGCTTCCTGGGCGCCAGCGTCAAGCAGCAGCAAGTGCACGTCAGGGGCGCCGACGGCGAGACCACCCACATTGCCAGGGCCCAGGCATTCCCTATCTCCATTGACGTCAAGCAGATCAGCGAGCTGGCGAAGAGTCCGGAAGTCATTGAACGCGCGCAGCAGATCCGCCGGGACCTCGGCAACCCCAAGACCATCTTGCTCGGTGTCGACCGGCTCGACTACACCAAGGGCATCCGGCACCGGCTCAAGGCGTACGAGGAACTGCTGCAGGACGGCAAGGTCACCGTGGAGGACGCCACCCTGATCCAGGTGGCCAGCCCCAGCCGGGAACGCGTGGAACAGTACCGCCTGCTCCGCGAGGAGGTCGAGGGCACGGTGGGCCACATCAACGGCACCTTCGACACCATGCAGAACACGGCCGTCCGCTACCTGCACCACAGTTACCCCATCGAGGAGATGGTGTCGCTGTACCTGGCCGCGGACGTCATGCTGGTCACCGCCTTGCGCGACGGCATGAACCTCGTGGCCAAGGAATACGTCACTGCCCGGACGAATAACGACGGTGCGTTGGTGCTGAGTGAGTTTGCCGGCGCTGCCGACCAGCTCAAGCAGGCGCTGCTGATGAACCCGCATGACATCGACGGCCTCAAGGACACCATTATGCGGGCGGTCAATATGCCGCCGGCCGAGGCGGCCCGCCGCATGCGGGCCATGCGCAAGCAGATCCTGGACCACGACGTCGACCTCTGGTCCTCCGACTTCCTGAACGCCCTCGCCGAAAAGGTTGTACGCGATGAGTCCTGACAACCCGGGCACGGCCCCGCTCTCGCTCTCCCCTGAACTGCTGGCCGCGGTGCGGCGCATCGCCAGCACCGAGCACCTGCTGGTGGCGATGGACTTTGACGGCACCATGGCGCCGCTCGTGGATCACGCAGGCGACTCCCGCGCGCTCCCGCGCTCGGCGGCCGCCTTCGCGGCACTGGCGGAACTTCCCCGGACGACGACGGCCCTCATCTCCGGCCGCGCGCTGGACAGCCTGCGTGCCGTCGCCTTCCCGCCGGAGAACACGCTGCTGATCGGCAGCCACGGCGCCGAGGTCTGGATGGGACCCGGATCCTCGCAGCTGATGCTCGACGACGCGCAGCGGGAACTCTTGGCCGACGTCCGCAGGGAGCTGGCGGAGATCGCGGAGCAGGCACCCGGAACCCTCCTGGAGGACAAGCCGGCCGGCGTCGTCCTGCACACCCGTCTCGCGTCCGCCGACGTCGCCGAGGACGCCGTCGCCGCGGCACGGGCAGTCCTGCAGGACCGCAGTGGCGTGTTCTTGAAAACCGGACACCGGGTCCTGGAGACCTCCGTGGTCAACGCCTCCAAGGGAGAGGGCATTGCCTTCCTGCGGCAGGCCACCGGAGCCACAGCCGTGGTCTTCGCCGGCGACGACACCACCGACGAGGACGCCCTCGGCAGCCTCGTCCCGGGCGATCTCGGCGTAAAAGTGGGGCTCGATTTCACCCAGGCCGAGTTCCGGGTCGAGGCACCGGAACACATCTGCGAACTGCTCGAAGCCCTCCTGAGGGAGCGGACACGGGCCGTCACGCACTAACAGACCGGCACGGGAAACGCCGGAAACACAGGCGCCACGCCGCCAAGTGGGCACCATCACCTGTGACATCCGTAACATTTTGGCCCAAATGCCATAAATCTGACATACTCTGTATGTGATGTGGCGCACAACTACCGTGCGGCGTCATTGGATACTCCTCGGCTTCGGCCGAGGAGTATGCGCATGAGGACCCAAAATTGAATTAACAACTGAATAAGATGACCATTCACTACGGATCGTCCGGCACGTACCTGCCGGTGAAGGGATTGATAACTGTGGCTACAGTTACTTTTGACAACGCAACACGCCTATACCCGGGCACCGACAAGCCCGCCGTTGACAAGCTCAACATTGATATCGCCGACGGCGAATTCCTGGTCCTCGTTGGACCCTCCGGTTGCGGAAAGTCGACCTCCCTGCGCATGCTTGCAGGTCTTGAGGACGTCAACTCCGGCCGCATCCTCATCGGCGACCGTGACGTCACGGACGTTCCGCCGAAGGATCGCGACATCGCCATGGTGTTCCAGAACTACGCCTTGTACCCGCACATGACTGTGGCGGACAACATGGGCTTCGCGCTGAAGATCGCCGGCGTCAGCAAGGAAGAGCGCGCCGAGCGCGTCCGTGAGGCCGCCAAGCTGCTCGACCTCGAACCGTACCTGGACCGCAAGCCGAAGGCCCTCTCCGGCGGCCAGCGCCAGCGCGTTGCCATGGGCCGCGCCATTGTGCGTAACCCGCAGGTGTTCCTCATGGATGAGCCGCTGTCCAACCTTGATGCCAAGCTGCGCGTGCAGACCCGCACCCAGATCGCGTCCCTGACCCGCCGCCTCGGTGTCACCACGGTCTACGTGACCCACGACCAGGTTGAGGCCATGACCATGGGTGACCGCGTCGCCGTGCTGAAGGACGGCCTGCTGATGCAGGTCGACACCCCGCGCAACCTCTACGACAAGCCGAAGAACGTCTTCGTGGCTGGCTTCATCGGCTCCCCCGCCATGAACCTGCTCGAGCTCCCCGTCGTCGACGGCGGCGTGCAATTCGGCGGGACCGTCTACCCGGTACCGCGCGACGTCCTCGAAGAGGCCCACGGCCAGACCGTGACCCTCGGTTCCCGCCCGGAAGACCTTGAGACGGTTGCCGAGGGCGATGGCCTCCAGGTTGAGGTCGACGTCGTCGAAGAACTCGGCGCCGACGCCTACGTCTATGGCCACACCACGCTGGACGGCCAGAGCCACGACATCGTGGCCCGCGTCGACGGCCGCCGCCCCCCGATGAAGGGTGAGTCCATCTGGGTCCGCCCGCAGTCGGGCCACGTACACCTGTTCGACACCAAGACCGGCCTGCGCCTCGGCGACTGACCACAACGGTGCAACTGACGGCGGTCCTCCCCTGGGGAGGGCCGCCGTCGGGCGTTAACTGCTCCGCTTTAGGCGGGATCTGCAAAATACGGAAGAATTGATTCATGACCGAGGAAACCCCATGACCGAGGAATACAGCGCCCAGTGGCACGACGAGCCCACTGACTATGGTCAGATCGGAAAATTGCCTCGGTACGAGGCCGCCAGTGCGAATGACGAAAAGGCCGCGATAGCGTCCAGTTCGCTGAGCATCACGGCCGCCGCCACCGAGCCTGAGCTTCTGGACCTGCCCTGGCACATCGCCCTCGAGGACTGGCCGGCAGAGTATCTGGCAGCGCTCCCCCGCGGCATCTCGCGGCACATCGTGCGCTTCGCCCACCTCGGCGGCTCCGTCATCGCCATCAAGGAAACCTCGGAGCACGTGGCCCGCCACGAGTACCACATGCTCCGCAAGCTCGCCCGGCTGGACGTTCCCGGCGTGGAGCCCGTGGCCGTCATTACCGGACGCACCACCCCGGAGGGCCGGCCGCTGAACCCGGTGCTGGTCACCCGGCACCTGAAGTTCTCCATGCCCTACCGCGCGCTCTTCTCCCAGATGCTGCGCAAGGACACCCTGACCCGGCTCATCGACGCCCAGGCGCTGCTGCTGGTCCGGCTGCACCTGATCGGTTTCTACTGGGGCGACGTCTCGCTCTCCAACACCCTGTTCCGCCGCGACGCCGGCGCGTTCGCCGCCTACCTCGTAGACGCCGAGACCGGCGAGCTCTACCCGGATTTGTCCACCGGCCAGCGCGAGTACGACCTCGAAATCGCCCGCGTCAACATCGCCGGGGAACTCATGGACCTGCTCGACGGCGGCCTGATCGAGGAGAAGGTGGACCCAGTGGCCACCAGCGAGCTCATCATGGACAGCTACCGGCGATTGTGGACCGAGCTAACGGCGAAAGAGTCGTTTGAGATCGGTGAACGCTGGCGCGTGGCCGCCCGCATCCGGCGGCTCAACGAGCTGGGGTTCGACGTCGGGGAATACGCGATCAAGACCACGCAGAACGGCTCCACCATCCAGCTACAGCCCAAGGTGGTCGACGCCGGGCACCACCAGCGCCGGCTGCTGCGCCTGACCGGCCTGGACGCCCAGGAAAACCAGGCCCGACGGCTTTTGAACGACATGGACTCGTTCCGGGCGGACAACAATCCGGGCATGGACGAGGAATACAGCGCCCACCTCTGGGTCAGCCAGATCTTCGAACCGATTGTGCGGGCCATCCCCCGCGATCTCTCCGGCAAGCTCGAACCGGCCGAGGCGGTGCACGAGGTCTTGGAGCACCGCTGGTACATGTCCGAGAAGGAGAACCGGCACATCCCCCTGGCCGAGGCCGTCCAGTCCTACATTGACAACGAACTGCGCCACCGCCGGGACGAGGCCGCCATCATGCTCAACCCGGACACGGGGTTGCTCAAGATCCTCGAGGTGGAGACCGAGGAATCACGCTACGGCGGCGACGAATCCATCGACGAATACCCCGACTCCGACGACTGAGCTACGCGCCGGACGCATTGTGGCACGCCTGGGCTAAATCGCTTCAGCCAAATCGCTTCAGCTAAATCGCCTTGCCGGGATTCAGGATCCCTGCAGGGTCGAACAGCTCCTTGATCCGGCGCTGCAGTTCGCGCACGGGTTCCTTCTGCTCCAGGCCCAGCCAGCGCAGCTTGTACTGGCCGATCCCGTGCTCGCCCGTGATGGTGCCGCCCATGGCCAGCGCCACGGCAATGGACCTGTCCAGGGCCGCGCCGAGGCGGGCCATGGCATCGGGGTCCACGGTATTGTCCGTCCGGTCGATCCAGAAGGTGGGGTGCAGGTTGCCGTCGCCGGCATGGGCCACGACTTTGAGTTGGACCTGGTGCTCAGACGCCATGGCCTCGAGCTCGGCCACGTAGTCCACCAGGCGGGAGCGTGGTACAGCCACGTCCTCGCCCACCCGGTATTCGTCGTCCACCTCGGTGCCGCGGCTGTTGCGGCGCAGCTCGACAAGCTGCTCCGCCTCCGCGTTGGCCTCCATGGTCACCACGGCTCCCCCCGCAGCCAAGACCGGGCGGATGGCAGCGGCTTCCGCCGCCGCGCCGAAGCCGTCGGTCTGGATCAGCAGCAGGGACGCACCGCGCGCGGCCAGGTCGGAGCCGTGGATGTCATCGAGCTGGGCCAGCGAGCCGCCGTCGAGCAGTTCCATGATGGCCGGCTGTACGCGGGCCCTGCCCACGGCGAGGACGCCAGCCGCGGCGCTGCGGAAGTCCGGGTAGAAGGCGGCGATGGTGTGCACCTCGCGCGGCAGGTACTTCAGCCGCACGGTGACACCGACCACGATCCCCAGGGTCCCCTCCGAGCCGACGAACAGCCCGGTGAGATCATAGCCGGCAACGCCCTTGAAGGTCTGGTGGCCGGTGTGGATGAGGGAACCGTCCGCGAGCACGACGTCGAGGGCCAGGACCGAGTCCCGGGTCACCCCGTACTTCGCGCAGCGCAGCCCGCCCGCATTAGTGGCCACGTTGCCGCCGATGGTGGACATCTTGAAGCTCGCGGGGTCCGGGGCGAACATCAGCCCGTGCACGGCGGCGGCCGCGTTGAGGTCAGCGTTGATGACGCCGGGCTCCACGACGGCGGTCTCGTCATCCGGATTGAGGTCCAGGATGCGGTTCATCCCCTCGAGCGTAAGCACCACACAGCCCTCGCTCGCGTGGGCGCCGCCGGACACGCCGGTGCCGGCCCCGCGCGCCACGAGCGCGACGCCGCGGGCGGCACAGGCACGCACCGTTGCCTGTACGTCGGCCACCGATTCTGCCCGGACCACGGCCAGCGGGAGCTGATAGTCCAGCACGGGAGCCTGGTCCACGGCATAGGCGGCCAGTGTGGCGGCGTCCGCGGCAATTTTCGCCGCGCCTAGGGAAGAGGTCAGCTCATCGATGATGCTGCGCATGCGGTCTCCAGTTCGATCGAATCCGGATCCCAGTCTAAGGCTGTGCATTGTCGGTGATGTGGCTCACAGTTGCAAGCGCTTCCAAGCCTGCGGCGGGAAGCCCAGACACTGGTCAAAAGAACCTGCAGAAAGATGACTGGAAGCGTTTTCACTTTTTGGCCGCAGGCCCTTACGATTGCCGTCATGTCCGTTGATTCAGTTCTTTTCTCCCCCGCAGCGCTGGCCGGCCCCCTTTCGGGCCCGCTGACCCCGGTGCACGCCGCAGACCACGTTCCCGGATGGTGGCGCTCTGCAGTCATCTACCAGGTCTACCCGCGCTCGTTCCGGGACCTGAACGGCGACGGCATCGGCGATCTCGCCGGCATTACCGCCGAGCTTCCCCGCCTTGCGGAACTGGACATCGACGCCGTCTGGCTGTCCCCGTTCTACCGCTCGCCGCAGCGGGACGCGGGCTATGACGTCAGTGACTACTGCGACGTCGATCCCTTGTTCGGCACGCTGGACGATTTCGACGCCATGATGGCTGAGGCCACCCGGCTGGGGATGCGGATGATCGTTGACCTCGTGCCCAACCACTGCTCGGACCAGCACCCGGCCTTCCAGGCCGCCCTGACCGCGCCCGCCGGCAGCCCGGAACGGGACATGTTCATCTTCCGCGACGGCCGCGGAGCATTCGGCGAGGAACCCCCGAACAACTGGCAGTCCCACTTTGGCGGTTCAGCCTGGACCCGGATCACCGAACCGGACGGCGCCCCGGGCCAGTGGTACCTGCACCTCTTCGACTCCTCCCAGCCGGACTTCAACTGGGACAACCCCTCCGTCCACGATGAATTCGAACGGGTCCTGCGTTTCTGGCTGGACCGCGGCGTCGCCGGTTTCCGGGTGGACGTGGCGCACGCCCTCGTGAAGGCCCCCGGCCTGCCGGAGTGGGGCGGCCGCGCCGACGGCAGCAGCTCCGACGGTTTCCCCGGACGCGACGCTCCGATGTTTGGCCAGCCTGCCCTCCATGACATCTACCGCCAGTGGCGGCGGATTCTCGCCGAGTACGGCCCTGACCGGATCCTCTGCGCCGAGGCTAACGTTGACCCGCTCCCGCGGCTTGCCGACTGGGTCCGCCCGGACGAAATGCACCAGGCCTTCAACTTCCCGTACCTCCATGCGGGCCTGGACGTGCGCCGCATGCGCCACGTCATCACCGAGTCACTCACGTCGCTGGACGCCGTCGCCGCTCCCAGCACCTGGGTGCTCTCCAACCACGACGTCGTCCGCCATGCCACCCGCTTCGGCTACAACGGGCAGGCGCCGCGCGACGGCGACGGAATCGGCACCTGGGATCCACAGCCGGACGAGGACCTCGGCCGGTCACGGGCGGCAGCGGCATCCTTGTTCATGCTGGGCCTGCCTGGTGGAGCTTACCTTTACCAGGGTGAAGAGCTCGGCCTCCCGGACGGGATCGACATCCCGGACACCCAGCGCCAGGACCCCACGTTCGCCCGCACCGGCGGCGCGCGGCTGGGCCGCGACGGCTGCCGCGTGCCGCTGCCCTGGCGGGCCGGGGAACCCAATGCAGGATTCGGCCACGGGCAGGACCCCTGGCTGCCGCAGCCGGAGAGCTTCGCGCGGCTGGCGCGGGACGTGCAGGCCGCCTCGGCGTCGTCGCATCTGAGCCTCTACAAGCGCATGCTGGAGCTGCGCCGCCGGCTGGACCTTGGCCGCGGCTCACTGTCCTGGTACGAGGACCTCTGCACGGACACCAGCCTTGCCTTCCTCAACGGCTCCACGCTGATGCTCCTGAATGTGGGGTACGAGCCCCTGGAACTGCCCGCGGGTCGCGTGCTGCTGCGCAGTTCGACGCCTCCTCACGCCGGCTACGACGCAGGGGACATGGCCAGCGCCGGCCATCCGTTAAGCTCAGGTGAAACTGTTTGGCTGGAGATCGACATCGAGGACACGGAGGGCTAGGGATGCCCGGCATCAAGGACGTCGCGGAACGGGCCGGCCTCTCCATCGCTACCGTTTCGCGCGCCTTGAGCGGCAAAGGCAATGTGTCTCCGCGAAGCAGGGAGCGTGCCCGGACCGCCGCCGCCGAACTCGGTTTCGTCGTGTCGTACCAGGCCTCCAGCCTGGCCTCCGGTCGGAACCACAATGTTGGCCTTGTTGTCCCTTCTGTCCACCGGTGGTTCTTTTCCTCGGTGGTCGAAGGCGTCTCGGCAACCCTGCTTGATGCCGGCTTCGACCTCACTCTGTACAACGTCAGCGAAGGCCGGGAGCGCCGCCACTGCGTGCTGAACGACTTCCTGCTGCGCAAACGCGTGGATGCCGTGATCGCCGTGTCCCTGGAGCTCTCCGAGGCCGAGATCGACCAGCTGCTGGCCATCCACCGTCCGATCGTGGGAATCGGCGGCCCGCTGCCTGGGGCGTCGACCATCCGCATCGATGACGCCGGCATCGCGGAGGCCGCAGCACGCCACCTCATCCAGCTTGGCCACAGCAAGATCGCCCATATGACCGGCGATGCAGCCTACGAACAGGATTTCCGGCTCCCCGGGACGCGCCAGGCGGGCTTCAAGAAAGCCATGCGCGACGCCGGGCTGGCGGTCCGGCCGGAGTGGCAGGTCTCCGCTGACTTCACAATCCAAGGCGCCTATGCCAACGCCCGGCAGCTGCTGGGCGGCTCACCGGAACGCCCCACGGCCGTCTTTGCCGCCTCCGATGAGATGGCGATTGGCACGATCCTCGCTGCCCGGGACTTCGGTCTGCGGGTGCCACAGGACCTCTCCGTCATCGGCATCGACGGCCATGAGCTTGGTGAGGTCTTCGGGCTGACCACGTTCGATCAGGATGCGCGCGGCCAGGGCGCGCTGGCCGTGCGGCGCTTGTTGGCCAGGCTCGACGGCGCCGCAGACACAGCGGCCGCCCACACCGAATACCCCACACGCTTTGTCATCCGGTCCAGCACGGCTGTTCCGCCCCTTGAACAGGGCCCCCTGCGCTAGGAAAGCTTGGCTGCGGCCCGGCCAGCGGCGTTCCTGCCCAGTTCCTCGCCCCCATTGCCTGGCCTTCTGCCCAGAACGGCCCGGCAAGCCGGGGAGGCCCTACGAGTTCCGAGCCCCGGTCCTCCAAGCAACTGGGTAGCAGCGCTTGGATGCGGTGCACAGGCCAAGCAAACTCAGTCCCCGGCACCGCCCATGAACCTCACGAAACGGTCCAGGACGCCGGGCCAGCCGGCCGCGTAGTCGGCCCGGGTTGCCGCAGGGTCCTCTGCGCCTTCCCAGCCGCTGTGGACCAGACGGAGCTCTGTTCCTTCGGCGACCGCCCTGAATGCCACCCGGAGCTCGGTGGACCACATGGCAGTGGTCCCGGGGTGCCAGCTGGCATGGAAGGACAGGGGAGGCTGCCAGTCGTCAATGGATCCCCACACGGCCGTCCGGCCATCATCAGCAGTTTCCATGATCAGGTTCTCTTCGAACTCCACGTAGGAGCCGATGCCATAGACGCTGTGGTCCTCAAGCGGCCACCAGAGGTGCGTATGTTCGGTGAATCCCACAAAAGCCCGGGCGACGGCGCCGGGCACCACCACCGTGTATATAACCGGCTCCAGGCCGTCGGCTGCGTCCGGTTCGGGACCATCAGGCAGTCCAACGGGTGCGTGGCTGAAGAGGTTATCCATGGGCATTTATTCTACCCGCGCCTCTCAGCCGGGCCGGCGCCGGGGTTTGTGTTGTGCCGGTTAAATGCGGGAGGACCCCCAACGTGGTTGGGGGTCCTCGACCGTTAATGGTGTTCCGGCGGTGACCTACTCTCCCACACCCTCCCGGGTGCAGTACCATCGGCGCTGTGGGTCTTAGCTTCCGGGTTCGGGATGGGAC